>JARFXP010000003.1:0-300000 GCA_029194675.1 Nitrospira sp.
CGTTCGGATCTTCAATCATCGCTTCCCAGCCGCTGGGCATCGGCTTGCCGTCGAATGGACTCAAGTACCGGGAGCCGCGCGGCTCCACGACGAGCATGCCGATCAAGCCCTGATTGAACTGCTCGCGCGAGGCGTGGGAGCGGAAGAACCGTGCCCCTTCCTGCGTGTCGGGCTTGATGTACCATTCGAAGCTCTGCTGCTTGCCCGACGCCACAGTCGTGTCCCCGTTCGACGGGGTCGCCGGCTTGCCGGTGGACGACACGACCATCGACGAGCCATTGATGACGAGATTCGTCGCTTCGTCCGCGATGTCATTGTGCAGGGTGAGTTTAAGACAATCTCCCTGGTTCGCTCGGATTACGAGCGGTTGGATGACATCACCTTGCAAGCCGTTCGATATCGCACCGGGGTCATTCTCTTTCTCACGCGCCTCCCTGTTGGCTGTTTCCTCTCCCCGCGCCTTCTCCATGTTTTCGGTCAGCACGTACATGTAGCCGGGGAAATAGTCGAGGAATCGGCTCAAGGTGATTTCGACGTTGATGGCTGAGACGTGGTACTCTTTTACCGGCACATTGGCTGGGCAGCGCTGCCCGTTGTTCACCGCCACCTTGGACGGGTCTTCTGCTACCAGCAACACACCCTGTTGGAGCA
Source organism: Nitrospira sp. (assembly GCA_029194675.1). Lineage (NCBI taxonomy): Bacteria > Pseudomonadati > Nitrospirota > Nitrospiria > Nitrospirales > Nitrospiraceae > Nitrospira > Nitrospira sp. The sequence continues at coordinate 652 of JARFXP010000003.1, forward strand.
TGTGGCTATTGGCGCCACTAGTGTAACCGCCCTTCTCTCGGATGAATTCCTGCTGTCGCTTGACCTCGTCCATCATGCGGTCGTGCAGGATCGACCCGCCTTCACGATAGATGACCTTTTCCGACGACGCCTGTCCCGCATCTGCGTGATGATTGTGCCGCTCTGCCGCGAATCCCATCGGCGCAAAGGCAAGGCTACTCGCCAACGCCAGGCCTTGGAATCGCAGCATCACGCCGGCTCTTCTCTGTCTCCGACTGTGGTCAAACTGAGTGGACCTCATGTCTCGGCCTCCTCTCCCTGGTGTACTCGCCTCATCCGGCGATTAGTTGATATCTGTTCGTCAATCATGTGGACGAATCTTCTCTTCCTTGTGGCGATGGAATACGAACCGGCCTCCGAACTGACCTCCGGCCTCGCATCTCAGGAGGGTTAAGAGCTGGTGAAGGGTTCCTTCTTGCGAAGGAATGGGTCATTCGGAGGCCGGTCCAAAATCACCCAGACCCTCACCAGCACCACTTTCGTAGGGCAATCGTCGTGCCTTTCCACGGCCGTATGCCTGTCGAACAAGAATTCTTTTTTTGCGACGCGAAGTTACAGGTTGTTCGGCTGTGGAGAAGGAATCAGTTCAATTTGAGGAATTCTTCTACGGAATGAGACAACAAAGGGGATCTCAATGTGTCTATGGAAAGAAATCAAAGCGTTATACTGTCTAAGATCTTGGACGGTGTCTATCGGCAAACTGGGGCATGACGGGGCAAGGTTGAAGCACCGAGGAGCACGGTCCTCCTTTGAACAGTCAACTGACAGTCATCTGCTGCCCCAAGTCGTCAGCTTGATGAATAGTCGATTTCGTCCGTCTTCGTCGATCCAATAGATGCTTGTACCGCAAACCTTTCGACTTGGCTTCCATCAACTGCAACTTGTTAGTTCAGGCGCTCGATTTTGAAATGCTTAGGTTCGGACACCAGTCCACTTCCGCGTGCCGTGCCAGTTCGATGAGCTGAATCGGAACCGGACTGGCTGGTCGATCGCGCGATATTCCCACGCATCGTGAACAAATAAACTGACAGTGGGACAGACAGGATCGATCAGGACACCCTCCGTCGGCACCCACTTTTGCCGACTGCTGTAGACAGTAGGCAACCGCATCCGGCGCGCTGAGACTCTCGTGATAGCATCGGAGGGCGATGTAGAAATTTATCCGACTCACGACGGCTCTATCGTCGAGCGTGATACGGACATCGTGCAGGTCCCACGCCTCCTCAATCAGCCGCGCAACGATCTCGGCCGATGTTGGAAAGTCATCGAAGAGGGCAACGTACAGCGTACCCCCTTCATCGGCCTCTACGTCGCAGGCCGGGGCCATCCGGACCAGCCGGAGCAAAGCCGGAGCTTCGACTACCTGCGCCTCAGGAATCGCGATGGAAAGACGCACCAGTGGCCCCCGCGAGGAATTGTCATGTTGGATGATCCAACATCGTATCTGACTGCGATGTCGCGTCGTGGCTGATCGGGGTTCGTTCCGCCCTCGGCCGGTTTATCAAGGCCGCCGGACCGAAGTAGCCGAAGACGTCCTTTAGGTTTGAGAATGCACGGTGAAACGGCCCTATTTCCTGATCAGTCACATATTGCAACGTGAGCACGATCCGTTCTTCTCGGGGCCCGAGCGGGGTAACGGCATGCCATAACTTGTCGCCGTTAAAGATCACCAGCGACCCCGGATCAAGGGGAACAGCCTGCTCGCTTACTTCCTCCTTCGTGCCGGGCTTGCGCATGTGGGCCACCAGTCGGCATTGTTCGGATCGCTCTATCAAGCCCATCAGGACCGTATATCGCGTACCCTTGTAGTACGAGGCATCGTAATGGAATCCGATGTGGTCTCCCGGCCGCGTGTAGTAGTAGAGCGCACAGGAATGGGGATCGTTTTCCGGGCAGAGGAACAACTCCTCCTTGACGATGTCGCTTAGGAATCGGCGCAATGCGGGCGAGCGATAGAGAGAGATAATGGCGGATGCCTCATGCAGCTCATTCCAGATCGCATAATAACTGACGCTGCCTCCTTGCTTGTGACCAGGCACGTAATTGCGATAGATATTCTTCCGGAGCAGCTCGACCTCGGTGAGACAGGGATTGATGATCTTTTTAGGGATGAACCGATCGAGAATGAGGCATTCATTCTGGCCCCAATAGGTCCGCCCTGACTGCGCAAGATCCACCTCAGTCAACACACGATTCATGGTTTCTTCCACATCGTTCATCGTCCGGCACTGCATGGAACCTCCTCTCTCGTTAGATCAATCTGATCCATCGATCCACACATCCGTCGGCATCCCTGTCGGATCGCAGCCAATTCAGCCTGAATAGAAAATGAGGGGGTCACTCTCAGCTGTGACCCCCTCAGCGTATTTGGCCCGACCCCTTTCATTGGGAGGTGCCGGACCTCATCAGACCAATGGCGGCAATGGCCTGATACTACGGTTCATGGTCTGCTCTTCATCGCTTACCTCAGTACCCGGTCTTGGCCCCGGTGCCCACCTGTTTTGAAAACGGATCGAGAATATCTTTGGGTGCGCCATTCCAGATCACGTCCGCCAGATTCGACATCCGACTCACGATCTGCGCCGCCACGCCGCCCGCAGCCCCGAACAACCCGCACCACCCTAACGTCACAAAGCCCCAGTGCAACGGCGCCGAGAACAGCTCATCCACAAACCAGAACGCATGGCCCCACTCGTTGAGTCCCACGTTCGGCAGAATGAACATCGGTCCCACCACCGCCGCCACCAACGGGAAGGACGTCGCCTGTGCGTACAGCGGTAACCGCGTTTGCGCATACAAGTAGCTCGACACGCCGCACGTAATGTACAAGGGGAAGCTCCCGTAGAACGCCACGATGTGGCTCGCCGTGAAGCTTGTGTCACGGATGATCACTTGGTGCCACGCCGCATCCTGCTCCAGCGTGTAGCTGCCGGCGTAGTACACGCCCCAGATGTAACAGACCAGCCAACTGAGGAAATAGAAATACCGTCTCAACTCCAGCTTGGGGTCGAGGTTCGCCAGGTTCCGGTCCCGCGTCGTCCAGAGCCAGCCGATGGAGATGGCGAAGAAGATGGCGTTACCGACGATGTTGAACCGCCACAACCCCATCCACACCGAGTCGAACTCCGGCGTCATGGAGTCTAAGCCGTGTGAATAGCCGAAGGCGCGCTGGTAGAGCACCCAGAAGATCCCGATCCCCAGCATCGCGAGCCAGCCGGACTTGAGGGGCCTCGTGTTATACCAAAAGGCGTCGATTTTCCCGGAACGTTCAGAAGCCATGCTCTCTACCTCCTTCTGTCATACAGTGATGGTGAAACTTCCTTACGACAAGACCCCTGCCCATTTTCAGAGGGTCAAACTGTTCCACGGTCAAACAGCTCAACGACTGCTGCGCGGACTGAGCAAGGTTCGTGCGCAGGGACCAGGAAGGAAGAGTTTGTTTCGATAGAAGCGGTGATCGTGAACTTCCCAGGCCGCTTCACTGCTTTACAGAGGGATTATAAAATCTAAGCGAATGGACAGTCTCGGGATGCGGCTGAACCGTTGCCCATCATTTCAATGGGTTAGACAATCCAGCGACTTGGACTGTTGCGACCGAGAAAGAGGTGGAATGGGGCAAACAAAACGCTATTCGATGCTATAGGCACGAAGCTTGTTGTAGAGGCTCGCTCGGCTGATCTTGAGCAGCTTGGCGGCTTTCAATCGGTTTCCTGCAGTTTTCTGCAACGCGTCCACGATCCGAGTGCGCTCTGTCTGAGCCATAGCCCCACGTGACGCGGACCGTAAACTTTCATCTTCAGCAACGACGCCATCTGAAACCAGATCATCGCACACAAGCCATGGCCCGATGGTCGTCACCACGGCCCGTTCGATGTAATGCTGCAATTGTCGGACATTGCCGGGCCAAGGGGCGTCACTCAGAGCCCGCATCGTTTTCTCAGCAACCTGCCGCACTGCTTGGTGGTGTCGAACGCACGAAGCGGCGACGAAGTGCCGGACTAACAGCGGGATGTCTTCTCGCCGTTCCCGAAGCGCCGGCAAATAGAGCGGCAACACGGCTAGTCGATAGTACAGATCCTGTCGAAACGTCTTGGCCCCCACCAGTTCGGCCAGATCCTTGTTCGAAGCAGAGATGACCCGCGCATGGATCTTCAGCGACCTGGTTCCACCCACGGGCTTGATCTCGCCCTCTTGCAGGACGCGGAGCAGCTTCGCTTGAAAGGTCGGCGTGGTATCGGCGATCTCGTCGAGGAAAATGGTACCTTCCTCCGCCTCTTCGAATAGTCCACGCTTATTGGCGACCGCCCCGGTGAAGGCTCCTTTGACATGCCCGAATAGCTCGCTTTCGAGCAGTGTTTCCGGCAAGGATCCGCAATCGACGACGACGAAGGGTCGATCCCTCCGGTTGCTGAGCGCATGAATCGTTTTCGCCAGGAGTTCTTTTCCCGTTCCGCTCTCACCGTGAATGAGGACGGTCGCCGAACTGTCCGCCACCAGGCCGGTCATGTCGAAAAGCTGCTGCATGGCCGGACTCCGGCCGATCAGATCGCCCAGCGATTCTCGCACTGCAGATGGTGGATGTTCCGCTTCCACCGGCTTCACATCCGGCGTCATTGGACCCTGCTCTCTCTTAAACAGAACCAGCATCGAGCTGACCTCGCCCCGACTCGAAGTCAGGGGAAAAGCCTGCCTCATCCCGCAGGCCGTGCCGTCTCCTCCACTCGAACAAGACACGCACTCCACCCCGGGTGCCTCAAACACCTTGATGGCCGGACAGGTCCCGCAAGGGTCCGTCCGGTGAGCAAACGCTTCGTAGCACTTGGCGTGAGACCGGTTAGTTTTTGCAGTCTGGTCCACTGACCATGCGGCTTCGTTCGCGTACACGACGTTGAACGATCGGTCCATGACCGCCACGCGGTCGGACAGCCCCTGTGCCAACTGTGTGATCGCTTCGATTCGCGCGACAATGATCGGATCGACAGACAATGGTGCGGCGGGGATTTGTTCGTCAGACACGATTACCTCGCTCCTCCACATGAAGCGGCTATGGCATATGGTTGATGGCCTAGCGCGCACTATTCACGACGGTTCGTCGTGAAATCGCGCAATCGCCAAGCGAGACACGCGCGAGGAACCGCGAGGAAGGGAGGCATACTTGAGACAGTATGTCGACCGACCGAGCGGCGAGCCCGCCTGCCTGGACGCTCTCGGATCGCGTCCAGGCTTGTCGTAGCGGCGACTCCGCGATTGCAGCAGAAGCGTTCGTGAATAATGCGCGCTAGAGCACGAAAATGAAGGTGCCGTGCGAAATCATCGGAGTTTCTTCTTTTCCACCATAAGCCATCTGCCGTCAACCCTCAGCTCCCGGCTTGTGGTCGAGCAATTGTTGCACACAGTTCTTGAGGTCAGCAATCCGGACCGGCTTGTCGAAGTAGGCGCTCGCACCAGCTTTCACCACCTGCGCTTTCAGTGCCGCGTCGCCGAACGCGGTGATGACGACAATGGGACACTTGGGCGCCACAGTCCGGAGCCGGCTGATGTAATCATCCCCTCCCGCCGGCATCCGCAAGTCGGTAAGGATCAGATCTGGTTCGGATTGCAGGACCGCCAGAAATGCTTCGTCTCCATTCCTCGCTTCACGCAGCTGATACCCCATTCCGCAAAATTCATCGCACAGCAAGTTGCGCATCTCTCGGTCGTCTTCGACGATCAGGACCCTGGCTGTTGTTCTGTTTTCCACCAGCGCCATCCTCTTTCCCCTCCCTTACGTGACTCCATCAGCATGTTATGAGAGTGGAAGCAAAGAAGATGCCGATTAGCGGGCGACCAAGATGCCCCTGAATTCAAGGGGATCCTGATGACGGCGAATATTGAGACAAACCTACAGTGGCGAGAAACACCACGATCGGAAAGGAGCCGGCCGGTGCAAGATGCTACAGTCCTCTGCCTCGCACGGAGCACACAACGCCCGACGCCGGGGCGTGCAGGCTGATCAAAAAGGCCGTCCAGCAAGGCCGCAGCAAGCGAGGAGGCGAAGCGTACTCTGGGCCGTACGTTGAGCCTCTAAGCGATGCGAGAACGCCGCTGGCGGACTTTTTCAACAGCCTGCCTCCTGACTCATTGGCAGCAGGACGGTAAAGCTCGTTCCGTTCCCTTCCTCACTCTCTACAGCAATGGAACCTTGATGTTCTTCAATGATCCCCTTCACCACGGTCAACCCCAAGCCGGTTCCCTTCCCGAACTCCTTCGTGGTAAAGAAGGGATCATAGATCCTCCTGATGACCTCCGACGGAATTCCGTGACCGGTATCAGCGATGGTGAGTTTCACCATCGCTTGCTCCTGCTCCAAACCGACTCGAAGCGTGCCTCCTTCCGGCATAGCGTGAAGGGCGTTCATGATGAGGTTGAGCAAGACTTGGCTTATCTGATCCGCGTCGGCCAGCACCATGGGGCAAGGGCCGGCCATCTCCATTTCGACCCGAATCTGATTTGTTGCGAGACGCTCCTGAAACATCTCCATGCTGTCCGCGATCACCTGTCTGAGGTCAAGTGGAACGCGCCGCGGAGCTTTGCGTCGAGCAAACGAGAGCAGCTGATTCATCACCCGCGTAATCCGTTCAACCTGCGTAATGATCGTCTGAAGGCCCCTTTTGATCGGCTCCTCCGTCACACGATCCATCAGATATTCAGCCCGACCAAGAATCACGTTCATCGGCGTCCCGATTTCGTGCGCCATGCCGGACGCCAGCGTCCCAAGTTCAGCGACCCGCTCAGTCCTCCGCAATTGTTCTTGAAGCCGTTTCCTCTCGCTGACATCTCGGAGCATGATCAGAATTGCCGGTCCCTCTTCGTCAACGAATCGGGCTCCACTGACTTCTACCTCCACGGTCCTTCCGTCGAGCGTTTCGATTTTCTCCTCAAGCACGGGCACTTGCGTCCCTCCTTCAAACAGTTCGTCGATCCTCTGTCGAACGATGTCATGGTCATCGGCATGGAACAGGTCCATGGGCGACTTTTCGAGGATCTCCTCGGCCTTTACCGCCCCGAACAGCTTGATAGCCTGGTCATTGGCAAAGATGATCCGGTTGCCCCGGTTCACGAGGATTGCGTAGGGCGAGATGGCGATCAGCCGCCGGTACCGTTCTTCGCTTTGCCGCAGCAAGTGTTCGGCTCGCCTGCGCTCGGTGATGTCTCGGAGAATGACGGTATAGTATGTTTGTCCCTCTACGACGATATGCGAAATGGCGGCCTCGATGGGAAACTCTTCACCATCGGCTCGAAGCCCCGACACGGAGCCTAAGCGACCCATCTTCCGACTCGTGACACCGGAGCGCCCGAAGTCATGAACATGGTGATGGTGCGCTTCACGGAAGCTGGCGGGCAAGAACAGATCAAGCGGCCGGCCGATGGCATCCTCGATAGAACAACCGAACATCCGTTCGGCGGCCCGGTTGAACAACACCACTCGCTGATCCTCGTTGACGGTGATGATCGCGTCCATCGCAGATTCAACGATGCCTTCCAGCCTCAGTTGGCTGACGAGGAGCTGTTGCTCCGCCTTTTGACGGTCGACTCTAGCGCCACCTGTATCTGAGGTCGATTGCGCCTCGTGTCTCTCCATCACGGGCTCCTCAACAGAAGGCTACGGTCATCCTTTGATCGTGTGTGCTTCGACAGGGCCTGTCTTGCGCCATGCGTACTCGTCCACCGCACGGTGCGTTCGGCGTCACCGGCTGCCGTTGGTGTGCGATCTCGCTTTTCCATGAGCGAAAGACACGCGTCATTCCTCCGGATGAAGCTTGCCCTCGATTTCGGCGAGTTTACGATACAGGGTCTTGCGGTCGATGCCAAGGGCATGGGCGGCCTGATATTTATTGCCTCCGGTCTTTTCGAGGATCTTCTTGATGTACTCTTTCTCGAGCTCATGCAAGGGCAGAGTGTGCTCGGCTGCTTCGTCCAGTACACGACGGTCGCCACGGGCTCCTTGCACCGCCGAGGGCAGATCATCCGGAGAAATCTTCTCCCCCCGACTGAGCGTCACAGCCCGTTCGACGACATTCTCCAGTTCTCGCACGTTACCGGGCCAGGCATAGTCCATCAAGATCGCCATGGCGGCTTCACTGACACCCTTGACCTCTTTCCCGCGAGCTTCCCCGCACTTTCTGAGAAAGGCCTCCACCAAGAGCGGAATATCCTCGCGCCGTTCCCGGAGCGGCGGTAACTTCAGCTCGATCACGTTGAGTCGATAATAGAGGTCCTCGCGGAATCGCTTGCTCTTCACTTCCTCGCTGAGATTCAGGTTGGTGGCCGCGATGATGCGCACATCCACCGAGATCCGCTTGGTCGCTCCCACCCGCCGGATCTCCTTTTCCTGGATCGCGCGAAGGATTTTGGCCTGAAGCATGAGCGGGAGCTCACTGATCTCATCCAGAAACAGCGTGCCTTTCTGCGCTTCTTCGAACAATCCCCGCTTGTCTATCTTTGCGTCGGTAAAGGCGCCTCTCATATGCCCGAACAGTTCGCTCTCCAGGAGCTGCTCCGGAATCGCCGCACAGTTGACCGGAATAAAGGGAGCATCCTTTCTGTCACTGTTGTAGTGAATGGCTTTGGCGACCAATTCTTTCCCCGTGCCGCTTTCTCCCGTGATGAGCACGTTGGTCGGACTATCGGCCACGCGCCGAATGAGATCGAACACCGCCTGGATCGCCTTGCTCTTCCCCAATATATGGTGGAAGCTGTACTCCTTGCGAACTTCTTTCCTGAGCCGGCTGACTTCCCGCCGTAACGCCGCTTCCCTCATCACCCGTTCGACGACCCGGATCAATTCGTCTTTCCTGATCGGCTTGGTGAGGTAGTCGCTCGCCCCGTGTTTCATGGCTTCGACCGCCGTTTCCACTGACCCAAACGCGGTCATGAGGATCACGTTGATATCGGGATGGTCTCGTTTGATATGGGTCAGCAACTCGAGTCCTTGCATGCCTTTCATGCGAAGATCCGTAAGGACGACTGCATGGTCTGTTTCGGTCAATCGTTTCAGAGCTTCGTCACCGCTTCCGGCCATCGTGACCTGATGACCTCGGTCTTTCAGCATGTCATGGGCCAATTCCCGCATGTCGGCGTCGTCATCGACGACGAGGATCGCGCGCCATTCTTCAGTCATGCAGCACCTATGAACCTTGAAAGAGGATAAGCTTGTCTTGAAGTGAGCCTTATCTTATTGCCCCAGATTGCCACGGTCCGCATCATCAGTTGATGAATTATGCCCCATCTGAGGTCCGTTCGGCATCCTTACACCGAGCCGAGGCAAGGGTAGGGCCAGAAAAAGTGGAGGTCTCGAATACCGGAAGTACGGAACCGGCAGCCGGATGGATCAGTATATTCAATGTCCGGCTCAGCCCGATCCTCCAGTGTGATACTGAAGGCCAACCGTTGGTCGTCCACATCCTTCACCTGCACGCGGACGATAGGGTCCTCAGGATACACAACGCTCAATGCCTTCAATCGTTCAACGGCCGATCGTGTGAGCTTCATGATCTATACTTTCACTTTGGACATGACCTACTCGTCACTAGAATGATCTGCGGTTCGCATTCAGCTTCTCACCGTTTTGTGTGGCACCGACTGATGAATCCAAGATAGCACAACATGTCTCATGGCCGCTTCAGCGCTCATGCATGATATACCGGCACGTATCGATCACCTGCACGTTGCTTCCGTCGGATTATCGATGTGCCAGCCTCTCCTACCGTCCAGGATTGACGCGGACAATGACGGTCCGCTGGTCGGCAATTGCGCCTCTTTCCACTCATTCCACTCACCTGTAGACTGAACACATGCTGTCTCCCAAAATCTCGACAGATAGGTGGTGGCTACGCGGCGTCATCGCACGATCAGTCGGCATCGTCGCCGTTGCCCTTGGGTTTGTCATGGGCATGTACGGACTCGATCGCCCTACCTCAGCCTGGCTTCCGACGGCGCTTGGGTTACTCGTGACCGGGGTGGTGGCCCAAGGCTATGGGCTGTACTGCTCGATCAAACGGGTGCGGCAATTGAACTCTCGATGATGTTTCCCTCAACTCGCGTGATCCATGGTTCGCTGAGGTTGTGAGGAGCTCAACCTAATCTAGGCAAAATGGCTCAGGGACTTACGAAGGAAGGCGCGGGGATGCACGTCGGAGCGTTGATGTGGTGTGTGCTCCTGCTAGGACTCACCTCCGGCTGTGCGATTGGACAGGGTCCGCGCCATTGTGGGTGATGCGATGATCGGCATTGTCGCGGGAGGCTTGAATCTGGCGTTGCTAGGAACCGCCGGAGCCGCCATGCTGGAACTCCTCAAAACAGATGTCAATCTCATGAGTCAAGATCTCGAGCGGCTCATGCAAGAAATTCTTGTACAAGGTCACGGCGGAGGATAAAGCCATTGTTCGTTCGCCCGGATGTGCCACTGACTGCTATGAAATGGCTCGTGGTACTTCTGAACCAGTACCTACCAGGCCTGGTGGGTGATCCTGACCTGTTGAAACTGGTGAACCAGCTGGGACTCGAACCCATGCCCTCGCCTTAAAAGGTCAAACATGTTGATTTCAGGAAGACTCGTTATTGCGATGGTTTCCCCAATTAGGCCTTAGATGCCGAACTGTATCATCATGAAACACTGACAACAGTGCCAACCCCTACTCAATAGCTTTCCCTGTTGTTTATTACTCCTCTTTATGTCATATAGTGCAACCCTTAGATCAATCTTACTTATGTATTCCAGCGGAGAGCAAACGAAGGAGGACGTTATGATCAAAGTCCAGAGTCAGCTCGTCCAGCAGACGTTGGGGGCGCTAGCGCTCGTCCTATTTCTCGGTGCACTAGCGATGATCTGGCCCACCATCATTGCCTTATTACTCGGCGCACTACTGTTGCTCCAATCTTGCGGTGCCGAACAGGAGATTGCGGTGCTGTCGTGGACCGAGGTCGGTAATTTGCCGATCGTTTTTGCCTCTCTTCGGCGACCCGGTCTTCCGGCGATTCTTTCGTGACGAGTTCGAGCGGCGCGTTCGTCAGTCGAGCGCATTCCGCCATGATGGGATTGGCTAGAGGGTAATCATGAGCGCCGACGCGAAGGCTCGATTCTACGAGACGGTCGGAATGGGCGAGACAAACGTGACCATCAGCCGCCGGATGTGCTCGTCACGTGAACCTCGCTCCTCGCGGTTGTCGCGCAGCGTGAACCGATTCATCACGAACCGTGAGCAAGCATGCGGGTTAAGGCCGCATGGCTTGTCCTGTTAGCCTTCAGCCATTCCCTTATGCTCCGTAGAATTCGATCCATCGTTCAGACTTGTAGCGCAAATTTGCACAGCCATCTCTTCAGGAAGGTTTAGGGAGGCAGCCTTCAATAAATTGGATCAAATCAGAAAAGATTCCTTGGTCGGCCTGCTTCATGGCAGCAATGTATTGGGCCCGAACCTCGTGACCTTGAGGCATAAGGTGGATCTGGGGCCATTGTGGCAGGGAGTGTTGTCGGGAGTGAAGGAAAACGTCCGTGATCAGCCTTGCGTGTCTGCCATTCCCATTTCTGAATGGGTGAATCTTCGTCAGTCTATTCTGGAGCCGTGCGGCCGCTTCAAGGACTGACATCGTCGAGGTGGGATAGTCCCAGTAGAGAAAGTCGTCACACAGCAACCGAATCTGTTCCGGTATGAGATGCCAGTCAATGCCGATGTTCAACGTATCCGTGCGGTACTTCCCCGCCCACTCCCATATTGAGCCGAACATGTCCCGGTGAACCTTACAGACAAAATAGTCTGTGAGCCATTGTTTGCCGCGTTTCTTTCTGCGAGCCTCAAAAATATATTTGTTATACGCAAGACTAATGGCGTCTGCCTCAACGGCATTCCTCTCTGATCGAGTAGCGAGATGTGTAGGGATAAGACCAGTGGTGTCGTCGCCGGGGGTTGACCCGGCTGGTTCTGTTTCATCCTTCATCGGTACAGAACTATATGTGTTTTCGCCGGCTACGGAGAATATCGTCCGTGCGTTTCTCAAGCAGCCGTCTGAATATTTCATTGTCGGGTGCTTGATCTTCGAGTGCCATGGTTCCCATGGTGTGTTTGAGGTGCTTTAGAGCCACCGTGCGTGCCCGACCTCGGAGTAGTTCTTCAAGAGGTTTCTCCAGTCGTGGCTCAATATTCAGATCGCACCAGAGACCTTGGTAGATTCGTCGGAGTGTGCCTACTTGGGGATCGACTCTTCCAGACTCAATTGCGGCGAGGTTAGGCTGGGTAATATGCGCGCGCTTGGCCAGTTCAGTCTGGGTCATTCTAAGTCGATTACGCAGAATGCGTATCCAGTCTCCGGGCGTGCGGTTACTCGGCTCGGTTGCGTCTTGAACCTGAAGGTGCGAGAGGGCAATGTCATCGATAATCGTGCCGGGTTTTAGCTTCATGGTGCCTTTTTATACCCCATACGATATCAAATCAACTAATAATATACTGTTAACAGTATTTAATTTAACAAACCTATATCGTAAACAGAATAATACATTTCGTAACGTATTGAAATCAATACATAGTTATAGTATCCAATGTACCCTGTAGGGTGCGTTAACTCCATAAGTACAATACTTACGCTGGTTTGTCATATCGGCAGCATACATGGGATGAGGGAAACCCCCGGAAGGCTGGAGGCTTCCCAAGGAAGACCGTTCAGCGCTTCAGTGTGTGAGCGGTGATCCACTCCTTCGCCTCGAAGGCGACATTCATGAGCGCCTCAAGGTCATTGAGGCCAAAGAAATCCCGTTGCGCCATTCACCGGACTCATCCTTGAACGGCCGCGAAAAGGTCACTGAGTAGAACAGGCTCTTCTCGCTGACATTCTGCCAGATGGTGGCCTTGATGTTGCCGCAGCGCAGCGTGGTTGCCGGTCATTTGGATGAATGGTTGGTCGCCATGATGTTTCCTCCTTAGTGTGAAATGAAGGTGACTCTCTCACGGGAGAAGGAGAGGCACCGCCCAGGTCATGGAGGGAACGCGAGGTAAAGCCTGGAACCGGGGGACCGGAGAGGGACAAGCAGCGAGAGTGATAGGTTCACTGGCGCGAGCGATGCGTTTCGCAGGTGCTAGCCGGTCGACAATCGCCAGAGGCGACCAAAACATCCTATGACAATGTGATGCAGAATGGGCGGTTGCCTTCAGAACAAGTCCCGGTACATTTATACTGGTACATTGTGGTCTCATTCGAGACTCACGGTTAACATCTACTCCTCTTCAAATCCCTGACTCATAAACTTCAACGTTCTACCGTTCTCAGTGACCGTACGCACGACGTTGTCCGGCGCCCCGTTCGGAATCTCGGCTTCGATCTCCAGGGTCACCTTCACGTCAGAGCCCATCAGACCGACAAGATGCGAGATCACTTCATCGGCGATCCGACCAGCGTCCCGGCCAACGCGGGTTGGGTCGAGGTTCACGCTGCCGTGAAAACGTTTTGGTGCTCGCGGGCCTTTGGTCGTCGGAGTCCCGCCCGTTGCAGGTCCAGCCGCTCCACCGGTCGCGCCGGTTTCTACTTCAATTCCTCCTTGTCCTGGCGTAGCAGGAGTGGTCTTGGAATCGGCCTCCTGCTGCTGGAATGCCACTTCGGGTCGAACGAGCAATCCAGGATCGGCACTCGCGATAAAAACCGATTGGCCACAACGGAGACCACGATAGCAGCCGGCGGCTTCATCAAAACTGTCCGCATAGGCAAAGGACTCCTGATGCCATAGGAGCAGTCCTAGGCCACTTCGAATCGATTCGAGTAAAACCTCTGGACTCTTCAATCGCGGCAGATAGAGATAGCGAGCGAAATCTTCGACCAGTTGTCTGACAGGCACATGATTCTTGCCTCGCCAGAGAGGAATGCGATCCATCTCCAATCGCAGCACTGTCGGACCATACACGCCCAATAGTCCATCCTTCCCCAGCTTTCTACTGGCGCGCACAGCAAGTGCGTCACTCCCGGACAACCGGATGGCCTGCCATTCCACAGACGCTTGCGGGTTTGACTGACCTGGCACCAGAAGCCATTGATAGGTTTCCGGTATACGTGCCGACACGACACCGTCGGCTGCGGCTAATTGATTTTCTGCTTGCTTGACTTGGTGAGGATCAAGATTGAGAGACTCCTTCTCGGCGAGAATGGTGTCCCATGCGAGATAGCGCCGCACGGCTTCATCCAAGTCTTGGAGCCGAACCTGGTCAGCCGCGAGGAAGATGAGCGTATTGCGGAAGAGCCTCGGGGTATTGCCCCTCGAATCTAAGATGGTTTTGGCAGCAACCTCGGCAGGATTTCCCGGCTGTTTGCTGTACGGATGCTCAATCACAAGCACGACGAGCCGTGCATCCAGATCATCGGGCACATCCTGGCCGGACTCAGGCATGGGATGCACACGGACAAAGTCACCAGTCTTGCGAAGGTCTTCACGAAGCCGTCGATCAAGCTCATGCGTCACCTTGTCGGGATTGCGCTTGAGCTGCTCGGCCCGATCCTCAGCCAGCTTCGTGACCGTCGGCTGTGTCGAGTACCAGTAACGGGCTCCGTCCTGGTACAGATAGGTTGCCGCGCTGCTCAACCGTCGCAACGCATCGCCAAAGATGTTGGGCGACTCACCTGGCACCACACAGCCCAGTTTCACACGACGATCTTCAATGCCACGATTCGCAGCTGTGGCGGTCGGAGCGGATCCGAGATAAATCGTGCGCGCCACACGTCGCCCGGCAGCATACTTCCCAAGATTGGGCACGTCGTTATCCAGGCGAAGCGGCAAGGCACTGGGACCATCCACATCTTTCTCGATCACCGGCACCCAGTTGTCGGACAGATAGCGCGTCAATTCGAACTGAACGCGCGGATCGTCGATCGGGATATTGGAAGGAAGAATCAGCGGATTCCGGTCCCCTTTTTCCCAGAGACTATGGATCACCGAAGCCATAAGACGCAGCACGCCGCGTGTCCGCTGAAACTTCACTAGGGTGGACCAGTCCGTGTAGAGCCGATCAAAGATTTCTGGATGGATGGGGTAGGCGGCCTTGAGGCGCTTCTCGTAGTCGGAGTCGCGGCACTCGGGCGGAAACTCAGCGGCCTGGGTCGAATACAGATCGAAGAAGGCCTTCGCGACCGTATCGCGGGCGACATACTGACTCTTTTCGACCAGCGGTTCGAACAATCGCCGCCGGACGATTTCGAACCCTTCTTCCGCACTCGCCGGCCGCCATGAAGACTCCACCCGTCCCACCACGTTGCGTAATCGGTCCAAGGCTTCGCGTCCGCGCTGGCCGCCCACTTCCACGTCATCCGCCTGGGTGTGGGGCGAGCCGGCCGTATCGGATGCCGGGAGACTGATCACAAGCAGACAGTGCTTCGCGAGTTTCGCGGACTCGGTGAGCACCTGTGCAAAGGTGAACTGCGTCTCGAAGCCGCCCGCCGGGAGATCGCTTTGGTCGTGGAGTTGCCGTGCATAGGCCACCCACTCATCGATCAGAATGAGGCAAGGGCCATACTCTTTGAATAGTTCCCGCAGCACATCGCCGGGGCTGGTTGCCCGTTCATCGTCGGCCTGAAGTCGCTTGAACGCCTTCTTCGCTTCCTTCACCCCTCCCGCCGCATGCCCCAGTTGCCAGGCGAGTTCGCCCCACAATGTTCGAACAACTGTTCCGTCAGATTTTACGACTGGATTCCCCGGTGAGATCCGGTTGCCCACCAGTACTATGCGCTTGACGGTCGGGAGCTTCGCAACCCCAGCATCCTTCAGCACCGTGTCGATGCCAAGGAGTTCGTTCGGCGCAGTTCCAGAGACCAGATGATAGAGCGCCAGCATCGAGTGCGTCTTCCCACCGCCGAAATTGGTCTGGAGCTGCACCACCGGATCGCCGCCTGTGCCAGTTAACCGTTGCACCGCGCCGACTAGCAATTTCTTCAAACTGTCGGTCAGGTAAGTCCGGCGGAAGAACTCCACCGGCTTCCGATACTCATCCGACCCTTCGCCAATGTGGACTTGCCACAGATCCGCAGCAAACTCGGCTTGTTGATATCGCCCACTCGCGACATCTTTGTGAGGAGTGACGACCTCACGCCAAGGCGTCAGTCCACCCGTGGCCTGGCTTTCGATGGCAGTCCCAACACTCTTACGCTTCTCGGTCCGCACCTGTTCATCGAAGCGCACACGCAAGAGTTCCATTTTCATCTTCTCGACGTCGTCGGCTTGTGATGCAGAGACTGCCGTCAGTAACCGAGCAGCAGAATCAAGCGCGCGGTACGTGTCGTCGCCTGAAAAGGGATTCTGATGGGCCCACTTGTTCCGGACATCGCGCAATTCGCTCACGAGCGACCGTTCTGCCTGGCCCAGCGTCTTGCGAAAGACGAGCTGCCATTGGTTCCACATCACGGCCAGAAGCGCGGCCACGTCCTAACGGGGTTTGTCTTCCGTTCCGAACAGATTGGATTGTGTCTCTCGGACCGACGCCTTGACTTGCTCAAACCAGAGTTGCGCGTGCTGCGCCTTCATCTCGCGCTCGACAAAGAGCTGTAGCCCTTCTTTGAGTAAGTCCAAGGCTTTCCCGATACGTTCGTGGTTGGTAATGGCCATCGTTTAGTCCTCAGTCTCTTCAAACAATCCTGACTGTGCCTTCTGCGGTTTGCTGCCCTCTCGCGCCAGCCGGATGATCTCCGGCCAGCTTTGGACGAGGGCGTTGTAAGACAGCGCCTCGGCTGAGCGTTTCTTACGTTCGCACAGTGTGTAGAGGCGATAGGATAGTTCACGGGCTGTCTCGGCTTTGCTCCCAAGCTTTGCAACGAGTTCGGCCGCTGCGCCCTCGCCGCCGGCTTCCAGTATACGAATCAGATGATGAACCATTTCCCAATTGGTCAACCGTTTATCTGTGGTTGGGTCCCAATCACCGGGCAACTCTGATGGCTTGAGCAATCTGACCTTCCCACCCTTCGAATTAATGATCCCGGCCTCAACTAACCCCGAGACGCTTGTATTCTTTGCCTTCGAGAGAGTTTCAGCCACGCCGTATTCGCCAGGAGTAAAGCCAAACTGTTCAAACCATGCCAGCGACCATCGACTGTCCGCGTCGAAGTCGCCTTCCTGCTCTGCCAGCGCTTCGTCAAGGATCTGATTGATGAGCGCCAGCGCCTCACGCACAGACAGTGGCTTACCCTCGGCGTCGAGCACCTTCCCATAGCGGGTGTAGACTGCCATGCCCGGCCCAATTGCCGCCTGAGCCAGATCCACCGGCGCGATGTTGCCGGCTTGCAGATGCGCGAGCGACTGAGGCAATTCAGCCTTCAGGGCACTGACGAATTCGCGGCGGGTGGCGGTGGGAGCGTTCGCCGCGCGCGGTCGACAGACGAGAACAATGCTGGAGGCGAGGGCGTTGGTTCCCGAGCCAATCATGCGGTTGCTCAACTCGGTCCGCATGGGCCATGTCCCACTGATACCGAGGCCAGCCTCAATGACGGCAGCAAGGAAGGTGTCCCATCCGGTGTTGGTCATGCCCTCATCACCGTCGCTCTCCGACTGTTTGAAGGCGTAATAGATCGTAACGGGAAAACCTGGATGTGTCTGCTCCGCAAGCCGATGCATGGCCTGCGTCATGCCATTGAGGAAGAACGCCTCAGCCTTCTCCTTGCTGCCATGACGGTAGGGTGTCGCGACTAACTCTTCAGTCTTCGGTGCCGCCAACGTAGAAAAGAGGTCGGGAAATATCTCTTTCAGTGAGCGACGCAGCCAAACATAGAAGAAGTCTGACAAGTCAGCATAGCCGATGTTGTCGTAATAGGGCGGATCAGTCGAGAGGACCTTGTTTATAGATATAGCCTGACTTACAGCGTCAGCTTGTTGTACATAACCATGTCCGCTTGTAACCTTACCTGACGCTTCCAGATTATCTGCGGAATACTTCACCGCATTTTTCCAACAAATAGCCGAATTACCCAACACGTCTGATTCTGGAAAATCCCAAGTCATTGGAAGTGCTTGGCGCTTATAGCTTTGCATGACTTGCTCACCAGAAGGTTTCCAAGTGGCAATCGAGCTGTTGTAGTCAGCCAAACGGTCAATAGCAAAGGCAAGGTACACGGCCACAGCATCTGCATAAGCCGCCGGACCGATCCCACAGAATTGCAGAGGCTTGCCGTCGTCGACTAAGCCATTGGCCAACACATCTTGTTTAATTCGTTTCCGCGCTTCCCCCAGAATGTCGGAAAGTGTCGTCAGCGCCACCAGTTGCCGAGGCGTGAAGAGGTCGCCGTAAGTGGTCAGGCCGTATTGAACGGTCCAGAAGTTTCTTGGATCGTCTGGCAATGACGATTCTGGCCGCCAATCAGGCTTCGCCCTGGCCGCTGCCGCCTGATGCTCCGGTGTCGGTTCGAGATAGACTCGGCCACGATCCCCTTCGGCGACGATCGCCATGAGTCGCGCGCCGATGCGCCCGGCCCTGCCCTCGGCTTTTATGTAATCGGGCGCAATCGGCGAATCCGAGATCAGACAGCAGAAGTTCGCGCCGCGAGACAGCTTCGTTCCATTCTTCGCAGCCTCTGCATCTTTCGGCTTGCCCATCCTCACCGTGAATCGATAGTTACCACGCTCGATTATCGGCTCGACATAGGCCTCCTTGCCCGTCTTGGTCGAAAGCATAAAGGTCGAGGCGAGTGGTACATCGACATTCGTGAAGGCAGGATTGGGGCTCTTAACCGTCCGTGCCCAGAGCCAGGCGATCACGGTGAGCTTCCGACCGACGTAAGGCTTCAGGTCCGGCCTGTCCTTGGCCATTTCTTTGATGACTTCAATTTTCGGGTACAGATGGCCAATGCGTTTCTCTGCCTCATCACGCATCCACTTGCCATAGTAGCGCACGTCCTCGGCTAACCCTTCAGCACCGTGCCATTCCTTCTTGAAGAGCGTCTTGTCCTTCCGCGATTCGGGATTCACTGGCGGCTTGCTGGCGAACTTCGGCGGGATCTCGATCATTGCTTTATTAATCAGCACCGCGACCGGATTCAGGTCGCTGGCGTAGGACTCCAAGCCAAGGCGCTGTGCTTCGAGTGGTAGTGATCCACCCCCAGCAAATGGGTCGTGAAATGGCGGCAGCTTATTACGATTGAATAAGTTTTTAGCATTTGGATGCTCCGCATTCTCCGCACAAGCCCGGCGCCAGCTTTGCCAAATCTCATCGCGGACTGCTTGTAGCACCTTCTCGTTCGTCGTGTTCTCCCATTGCACAAGATCTTCGATGATCTTGAACAAACGTTGCCGTTCTTTCTCCTGTTTCTTCTCCGTCGGAAACAGGTCCGGCAGCGATGACGGATCATCCACCATCTGGGCAAAGACTACTGCTCTGGCAGCAGCGAGTGGGCGCTGCGCCCACCACTTGTGAAGGGCGGATGGATTGCCTCGATAAATGAAGCTCTCTCGGACGGAAGCTTTGTTAATCGCCTCCAGTGGAAGAGCCACTTCGATGAGTTTCTTACGAATCATCTGATGATCGCTATCAGGCAAAGTCCGAACGCCAGAGATGGACTGCCCGCTTGGCGAGTCTTCGTTGCCGCTCATTCAACAGTTCGAGCGTCCACTGTTCAGTAGCCATCTCAGTTACCTGGCGCGACAATGTGTAGGCGCTTTGCCCGTAGGCCGTGAGCTTGCTCGCATAAGAGAGGTTGCCGACTTGGCGATTCAGAGCAGGCTCCAAGAGAGTGAGATTGCCTAGCCTGTATACAGCCGAATCCCAATGTGCCCGAGGAAAGTGCTCGTTCCAGTCATCGAGCGGGTTCTCTGGCAGAATATGCTCGATTGTGGCGGGATCCGTATCAGGGTCGCAGGCACGGCCGGATGCGTCCTGTTCAAAGAGAGCAAGCATATATTTCGCCAACTTCTTTCGTTGTCCCGCGGTTTCCAGCGTCAACAATGCGAAGTCTTGCTCGAACTTTCCATCCTCCACGTAGATGGGCTTCAGTCGTTCAAATATGTGCCCGGGGGTGACCGCGATCCCATCGAGGACCGCCTTCGCTGCCCCATGATAGATCGGTTCGAGCGCATTCGTGTTGAGGCTGCTCACCACGGAATACCGGAAGGAGATGACGCTGATGAGCCTGAGGAGACGGACAAAGTCCGCTTTCGAGAGTTTCTCCCATGCGGCAAAGATAAGCGGCGTCATCTGTCGCACGCGAAACAGGTTCAGTTCACGGATAAATGGCCTGGCATCGGTCAGTTCGGCCCAATATCCATGGTTAGGGTCGGACAAGGCTGCAAACAGTTCTGCGCGAGCTTCTAGAGCATCAAGTAGCGCAAAGACATCCTGCGGAGCCCGCGCCCGCTCTCTCACCAACTTGAAAAGGCGCTCACTTCGAATCTTCGGTTGTTCACATAGGAGATGATACCGAAGGAATTCAGGAAAACGTTCCTGTCGGACCGTGGCAACCAGCGACCGCCAGCGCCGCTGCAAGATCTGCAGATCGGCCGCTACTTGAACACGAGAAAACAAATAGTTCTTCAGCAAATCGGTGGTCGTCAGCTCGAGCCCCCGGGCGTTTAGCGTTTCGAACACCGTGTAGGCGTTTATTTGATCCTCTACCGTGATCAAGATAAACATGAGCTGTCGAGCGACCGTTTCGGATAATAACTCGGCTAGGATCGTGCCATCGGTTCCGAATTCCGGCACACCATTCAGTTGCTTGTGATAGTACTCGAAGCATTCCCACAGCAAGCGGTTCGACTTCGGTAGTCCCCGAGGATTCAAGGGGGGACGTAGCTGCACAAGATAGTCCTGATAGAACGCGTTGTCCGTCTCATTCAAAAACAGCTTACTACTCTCAACAAGTGAAGCCGGGTCTTTCTCGCCAATGAACCGACTTCGCAGTCCAGCTGCCCGTTCGCGGTTGGCGTCCGGGTCCTTACCGCCCTCTGCCATTTTTCTGAGCTTGGCTATGACCGCAAGGGACAGGAGGCTCAATGTTGCCAGCCTCTGTTGGCCATCAATAATAAGGAACTCTCGATCGCTCTTTCCTTCCACGACGAGAGCGCCCATATAGTGCCGGTCATCCGGCCGGCCGCGCAGATCGATGATGTCGTTCCAGAGGTCCTCCCACTGCTCCTCTTCCCAAGAGTAGTCGCGCTGGTAAGGAGGCACCCGATAAATCCTCCCGTTCCCGATCAGTTCGAGCAGATTGGTCGTGCGGGTGTTTAAGAGATTTGTTCTGGCCATGAAACAACCGCCTTTCCCAAGTGATCGGCTTACCCGATTAGTGCTTTGCTGATGAAGCTTGGTTACCTTGACAGCGACTCCATGTCCCTAAGACATGTCGTTCTCCAAAGGTCTTGGCTCATGCATTGAGCCTGTTCCTCGTAGCAATTCGCATTTGCCTGCGGTCATCCTGGAACATGCTAGCCACGAAGCAGCGCTTTATCAATGCGTTGCAAGAAGAATTGCGTTGGAATTGCGTTTTTATTGCGCCGAATTGCGTTTTGCACCGACCACGAATCCATTAATAAAGACATAAAGGTCTTTCCACCAGAGCCTACAATTCGTCTGGCGTGATCATCCAGGGATCTCCGCTCTCGCTATCAGCTCCGGGAAACCATAATTCACGCTGGTGACGCCAAAGTCCGGTTCACGCTGAAACGGTTGGCGAACGTAATGAACTCGGTGCGAGTTGTCATCGAGAAATTCGACAATGGCCAGAATGAAGTCGTCGGGCTTGTTTAGCGAATACAGAATTTCGTTCTTGGTGACTGCGATGGTGCCCGCCCCTGTCACTCGCCCCTTCACCTCGAGAAACCGCAGCTTGCCAGTTCCAGGAACTCGGCTCTCGATGTCGTAACCCAGTTTGTCCTGTTCTCGATCCACCGGATTAAAGCCGAGGCTGCGTTCGATCTCCATAACCACTGCACGTGCACGTGCCGCCGAGGCTTGAGTGTCGGGCGACTCCGCACTCGTCGGCTTGGATCGCCCTGCCATCGCCACGAGAAGACCCATGGGGACAACCATCAGCCCCCCGATAATCACAGGTGGCAAGGGCGACAGCTGCCGCTCCTGCTTCAGCTCCTCAAGGCGTTTCTCCAATCGAGCTTGTAGACCATCAGCACGTTTGCGAGCTTCAGCTGAATTGAGCCTGGCATTTGCTTTACCCGCCTGCTCCTGGAGCTTGAGCTGTTCGGCTCGATGGTCCCAGTAGGTGATTTCTTTCGTCAGGCGTTCTTTGACAGCAGCTTCGGTTTTCGCGATGAGATCGAGCTTCCGCGAGCGGACCTCTTGAAGGTGTTCCGGCACCACGTTGGCTACTGCGTAGCCCTGGGCCTTGTGCTCCAGCTCGCGTGTGAGCCATGCGCATTCCGGTCTAGCCAGAATCGCCTCTATGGACGGCTCGTCGGACTTGAGGGGACGATAGTCCAGATACGGAGCGTAATGCAGGTGCCTCGCGGTACCGTTTTCGTCGAGTTCGATGTAGAGCATGCGCTTCGAGACTACACGACGATCGCCGGACCGTGTCAGACTCGCGTCTTGGATGGCATGTTCCACATAAAACAGCACCCGCGGCTTTGTGCCTAGGTCTCGCTCGTCCACCAGTATCGTGCCGCGCTTCAGAAGATCCCTGTTCCGTTCAAGGGTCAGATCGATCGTCGCTTCCAGCAGCGGATGCCCAGGGCAGACGAAGGCTGCCGGTGCTTGGCCTTGCGGAGCCACCAGCGCTTTTTCAAATGCGATGCGCTCATAACGCGGTAGGATGGGCTCCCCAATCCCAATCAGACGATCCCGATTGCGAACGGGAGCGGGGACGTGCGTGATTTCATACCGCCGAGACTCCCGCTGTTTTGGTGTTCCACCCAAGCGCTGAAAGGCTTCAAGAAAGAACGACTCGATGTAATGCGGCTGGAGGCGTCTTGCTTCGGCTCGTTCCATATCTTCCCTGATGCGATAGACGCGGCTGGCATCCATCGCATCGTGCGCGAGTGCCCGCTCTTCCAGAAGGTCCTGCAGTTTGTTTCGATCGAACGCATCTGCTACCACTCGCGTGAGGCGCTCCTGCACATCCGGTCTTTCGCCGTATCGTATCGCTTCGATGAGCAGATCACGAAGCTGCTTGCCGTCAAACTGGAGCTTGCCGAGTACATCGAAAACCTTCCCGCCAAGCGCGTTCCTTGCTTCCTCTAGCTTCTCCAGGAACCTCCGATATACGTCACCCTCTCGTGTCTCCTCTGCCACAAGATTCCAGAGATGACAGACTTCGGTCTGGCCAATGCGGTGAATGCGACCGAAGCGCTGCTCAATCCGATTGGGATTCCATGGAAGGTCGTAGTTCACCATCAGGTGGGCACGTTGCAAGTTGATGCCTTCGCCCGCAGCGTCGGTCGCAAGCAATACTTGCACTTCAGGGTCGTGCTTGAAAGACTCCTGCGCCTTCATTCGCTCTTCCCTGCCCATCCCGCCATGGATGATGACCAAGGCTTCCTTCCGCCCAAGAAGTGTCCCGATGCGATTCTCTAAATAATTCAGCGTGTCCCGGT
Organism: Nitrospira sp.; assembly: GCA_029194675.1. Taxonomy (NCBI): domain Bacteria; kingdom Pseudomonadati; phylum Nitrospirota; class Nitrospiria; order Nitrospirales; family Nitrospiraceae; genus Nitrospira; species Nitrospira sp. Next base: position 24,221 of record JARFXP010000003.1, read on the forward strand.
GTTCAGTGAAGATGACAAGCTTTTGACGAGCCGAGGATGTAGGCTTGGGAATGCCACCCTTTCCATAGGGCGGGGAACTTTCGGCGACATGATTCGCAAGAGCTGCTGGGGTGAAAATGACACCGAACAAGCTGGCGAGCTCACGCCATTTGGTATCCGTGCCGCTTTTACGAACTGTGAGTGCGAGAGCTTCAAGCCCCTTGAGCGTTTCAATCTCCGCTTTGAGTTCTGCAATGGTTCGTGCCGCTGTCGCCTGGTCAAGGATTTCTTCCTCGGCTTGCTCGACCTCGTTGTCCGGTGCGTCTTCGAGATCCTCCACATCATCGGCATCAAGCGTGGGGCCAGTGGTTGGGACGGCAGGGGCGGGTTGCCCACCACGCTGAAGCAGTTCAAGTTCGCGCTGCCGGCTTTCTAGCCGCTCGCAACGGCGACGCAGTGACTGATAGATCGCCTCCGGTGAGGATGCCAGTCTCCGTTGGAGAATCGTGAGGGCAAATCCAACGGTTCCAGCCCGTTTGTCGTTTTGCAGAGCCTCGGCCCGGTTGAACTCATCGCGGACATAGTCGGTGACGGATTGGTATAACTGGGCTTCTGGGTCGGACAATTTATAGGGAACGGTATAGGCCATGCGCTCCGGGAACAGCGGAGTGGCATCAAATTTGAGGAGGCTCTCCTTTACCATGCGACGCATGAGATCGGACACGTCCACTTGATGGACGCCATCGCGAAATCGCCCCTCAAAGCGGTCCCCATCGAGCAGCGCCATGAAGAGCTGGAAGTCCTCCTCCTTTCCATTGTGAGGTGTGGCTGTCATTAACAGGAAATGCCGTGTCAGGGTAGAAAGGAGTTGCGCGAGGCGGTAGCGTTTCGTGTACTTGATCTCCCCGCCAAAATACGTCGCAGATAGCTTGTGAGCTTCGTCACAGACGATGAGGTCCCATCGACAATCAGGGGCTTGAAGCTTTTGCTGCACATCTTCATTGCGCGAGAGCTTATCGAGGCGGGCGATGACGAGATTCGTCTCAAGGAACCAGTTTCCTGTCCGCGCGGCTTCGAGTTTATCGTTTGTCAAAATCTCGAACGGGAGCTGAAACCGACGGTAAAGTTCATCCTGCCATTGCTCAGCAAGGCTCCCTGGACACACGACGAGACATCGCTGAAGATCGCCCCGCGCGATCATCTCTTTCATCAACAGTCCGGCCATAATGGTTTTCCCGGCTCCGGGATCGTCGGCAAGCAGGAATCGGAGGGGTTGCCGCGGAAGCATCGCGTCGTAGACCGCCGTAATCTGATGCGGTAGTGGCTCCACTACTGATGTATGAACGGCAAGAACAGGATCAAATAGATGAGCAAGTCGTATTCGATGAGCCTCGGAAACTAAGCGGAAGAGAGCCCCATCACCATCGAAGCTCCAGGGCCGGCCTGCTTCGACGACCTCCAGGCGTGGTTCATCATGGCGGTAGAGCAACTGATTGGCGACCCGTCCGCCTGGATCTTTGTAGGTGAGCTCAATTGCCTCGGAGCCGAACCATTGCACATTGACAACCGTAACGAGGGCATCAGGAAGGATGCCACGAATGGCTGCGTTTGGTTGGAGGTCTTCGAGCTTGCTCATTGGGTGAAATATAACCTCGCGCCTGTCTTTTTACGGCATGGATTTGTATTTCGGGCGCGCAAGCATAGCCACTTTCACGTATTGCAACAAGCGGCGACAAACAACAAGTACGATGCTGCGGCTGCATAGATGCACGTTTCAACCCAACGACACAGTCGCCTTACTGTGAATAGTAAAGCCAGGGCCCTATACCTATAACCGTTCCAAAAATTTCACTACGGATGGAATAATAACCGATCTACTGTCCTTCAATTCTCCATCCTGAACCGTATGGATTGTTCGGTGAGTCGTGTTTGAACCGGCTGCCCGCACCGAATGGGTTATTGATCGAATCCTGCGAAAACGGCGACCCATACCGGCCGAAGCGGTTTGCAGTCGAGTCCGGATCGAACGGGTTGGCGCTCAGCTTGCCGCGATAGTTGTCCTGCTGGTCGTACAGTCTCGGCGCCTCAGTGGCGAAAGGATTCGTTGCTGATTTATTGCTGAAGGGACTGCCGTAGGGACTGAAGGGATTGTTGATGCCGTTCGGCGCGAAGGGACTACCTTTGCCGAACGGATTGGCGGTGGACTCGTACAGAAACGGATTCGCACTGAGATTGCCGAGATCTTCCGCACCAGCCTGGGTCGCCACCAATACCAATGCATTCAAGACAATCAGTGCCTGCTTCACGATATCCTCCCCTCCTTACATATACCTTCCATTTCCCTCGCTCGTCCTGAAGCGACTTTACGCACTGATTGAAGCCCTCGATCGACGCCCGCGCTGCTTATTCCTGGCCTCCCCAATTGGGTTAGATGGCCACGATCATAATAGTAGGGCGTGACAGGGCGGGTCACAAGACAAAGGCGTGAACAATTGACCAAAAACTTCGGATGTACGGTGACTTAGAAGGAAAGGCGGGATGGACCCATCACCTGAGGCGTGACATCCAAGGTCACCTGCCTACGCGGGAAGCCATGGTTGCCCGTCCCCGCAGTACTCTGCTACGGAGGATGGATGAAGCCTTGGCGAAGCGGAACTGTGAGGCTTCGTCTGCGCTGGATGCTGGGAAAAGCACTGGTAGGATTTATCCGTGCACCGTTATTATGAGGCGCACGGCACGAGCAAGCTTGGATTGGTGAGCCGACTGGGACTCGAACCCAGGGCCCTCGCCTTAAAAGCACCGATATTTCTGAACTAAATCAACAAGATCACTCCACGGAATCGTCCGATGAGTGACAAGGATTTCCAACGAGTTACAGTAAGCGTGTCCGATATAGGACACCCCTCTTCGCGTCGTTCTCTTCCGTCACGCCGGAATCACGTCACCCAGAAAGTCCGCGTTGCTGGACGTACCCTCTATATCTCCGTTCACGACGATCCGGCTCCAGCTGAACTATTCCTTCGAGTGAAAGGGGCCGACTGCACCCCGGAGCTCATCGGTCTGTATGACGTGATCGCCCGTTTGATGAGTCTCGCCTTGCAGTATGGTGCCCTCCCTCGACAAGCTCGGTGAGCTCCTTGCCGGCGCCCAATTTGCCCCATGCGGGCCCGTGTCTGGACACGATCGCTTGAAACATTGTTCCAGTCTCCCCGATCTCATCGGGCTGCATCTGTTGGTGGAGTCCTGCGGGCGTGACAACCTCGCGCATGGACCGAGGGCGACAGCAAAGGAGGCCATTGCGTAAGGCAAGGGGGGGGGGTGGGCGCTCTAAGGTGTGAATTTTGAAGCAGTATCATTGATTAATGGGACGGGTGAACGATGGCAGTCAAGGATCGAGTCAAGCGCCACCGCGCGATCAGGCGACAGCAGAATCTTCATCGGCTCGATGTCTGGACCAGTCAGCCGACGATCACCGAGATTCGGAGGGTAGCCGGCGCGCTGGATCTGGCGGTGTGGTCGGTTGTGGAGAATGCGCTAAAGGGATACATCGCTGAATACCGTGCGATTCTAGCCGAAGGAAAGGGGTTGCGGGAGCAACGAGACCGCCTTCTGCCGTACGTGCGCTCGCCTGGATACCAAGACCAGGTTCAGGATCACCAACACCAGGTGGCAGCCTATAAGACGCGTCTGGACCGGTTTCTCGCTCCCGTCGGCCCGACCGATCCAGGAGGAAGGACAGCCGTTACCGGAAACGAAACGCAGGGCAACGCCTCGGGAGAAGGCATGCCGTGAGGCCTGCGAGCAGGGAGAAAACAGAGACACGGCGGGTGTGTCGGACGGCCTTACGACCCGGGGGTGAGTGGAAATCCCAGTGGCCGGCCAAAGCGCACGGTGGAAGAGTTTCAACTGATCCAGGCTTGCCAGGAGAAAACCCCTGCCGCCAAGGCGGGGATGGACCGGCCACCACCTGCGAAACGCATCGCTCGCCCACGCGCACTGTCACTCTCGCTGCAGAATCCTCTCCGGCACTCCGGTTCCGGTCTTGCCCCATGGCAACATCAAGGCCACGATCTGGCGACGTCCACAAGTGGCAGGCAAAACACCCACGGTTTCAGATGCACTTCACCCACGCGTTGTGTCTGGGAAGCCAAGAGGGAGGAGATCCTCCGCAAGATTCACCGGGCTAAACAGGTGCTGACTTTATAACTATTTGAGAGACTCTACACCAGGGACTTCTGCTACCTCCCGAAGCAATCCCAATGCGAAGACATGTCAGCTTCTTACCGGTATGGAGCCCAGGGACGCGGTAGGCGATTGATGCCATCCAGTGCGGCGACTTTGTAACATTCCGCCAGAGTCGGGTAATTGAAGACCGTGTCGATGAAATAGTGAATTCGACTACGATGAGCCATGATGGCCTGACCAATGTGGATGAGCTCCGTAGCCCCTTCTCCGATGATATGGACGCCGAGCAATTCGTAGGTCTGCCGGTGAAACAAGAGCTTGAGCATGCCGGTTTCGTCCCCCATCAGCAGCCCACGGGCGATCTCTTTATAGCGAGCGATGCCCACGGCATAGGGCACCCCGGCCTGAGTAAGTTCTGCCTCGTTCCGTCCCACCATGGAGATTTGCGGAATGGAGTAAATGCCGTAGGGCAACAACGAATTGTCGGTATGATTCGGATGGCCGAAGGCATCGCAGGAGGCATGGCGGCCTTGCTGCATGGAGGTCGAGGCAAGGGCCGGAAAGCCGATGACGTCGCCGGCCCCATAGATATGCGGAACCGCGGTCTGGAAGTGTTCGTTCACGCTCAGGCGACCCCGATTGTCCGGTTTCAATCCCACCGCTTCCAGGTTGAGCCCCTTTGTCGCGCCGACCCGGCCGATCGCATACATGAGCGTGGATGCTTGGATCGGCTTGGCCTGTCGCAAACCGACATGGATAGAATTGTCAGACTCCTTCTTGATCGCGAGGACTTCTTCATCGTGATACAGGGTGACGCCATAGTCTTTCATCTGTCGCTGGAGATTGTCGATGACCTCGGCATCGGCAAACTCTAACAGACGAGGTCGCTTGTCGATGAGGGTGGTGGGAATTCCCAGCGCAGCAAGCATGGAGGCGTACTCTGTGCCGATGACCCCACCTCCGACGATCACGATGGAAGAGGGAAGCTGCCTTAGGGTCAGGAGCCCGTCCGTATCGATGATGGAGGAGTCGTCGAACGGGATCGCGCGCGGGCGGCTTGGTTCTGTGCCAACGGCGATGACGATGAAATCTGCCGTGTGTTCGCTTGGACCGCTCCGGTGTTGGATGAGGAGACGGTGTGGATCGAGAAAACTGGCTGATCCGAAAATCAGATCAACGCGGTTCCGAGCCATCTGATCGTGCACGATCCTGACCTCGTTCGTGATGACGTAGTTGGCGTGGCGGGCGAGTTCCTCGATTGTAACTGTTTGCTTGAGTCGGTACGGGGTGCCATAGATGCTGCGCTGTGGAATTCCGGAAAAATAGAGCACGGCTTCGCGCAGGGCCTTACTCGGAATCGTGCCGGTGTTGATGCAGACGCCTCCGACGACTTCCTTCTTCTCGATCAAGCCCACCTTCTTACCAAGTTTGGCCGCCTGCACGGCGGCCTTTTGGCCGGCCGGTCCCGTGCCGATGACGAGTAGGTCGTAGTGTGCCATGAGTGCCCCGAAGAACTGAGGCTAAGGTTGAGGTTCAGGGGAAAATGAAAGCTCCCGGTTCAGACACAACATTAACATCAACCTTAACCTGATTCACCTTGGCTTTCCGTCACGAATCGACGGGCGGACCTGAAGGCTTCTTCCATGTCCGGAAGTTGGGTGAGCTCAGGGTCGACAAGACAGACGGACTCTCCACGGCCTGGTGCCACTGTTTTGGGACAGTTTCACGCTCAAGAAACGGGTTGATCGGGCTCGCCCGAAGGGCATCCTTGAGAATCACCTCTTGCCGGCCTTGGGCGATCGGTCGCTTGTTTCTCTCACGCCTAAGGACGGCCTCGGCTACGTGCTTGCGCGCCAAGCGGCAGGGGTTGTGGCCGGCACCATTCGACGTGAGTGGCTGCTGCTGATGCGATTGCTGAACCTGGGTGTCCGCTATGATTGGCTGGACAAGAATCGCCTCAAGGCGGTGGAACTGCTTGACCCTCAACGGCGTACCCGTGTTGCAGAGGTTCAGGAACTCGAACGAATTCGACTGCTCAAGGATCGTGTGACGCCTGAAGTTCTCAAAGAATTGTGGCGCGTCATCGTGGCTGAACTCAACACCGGATTGCGAGAAGCCAAGCTCCTCAGCATTGCTCGCGCCTGGGTCCGAGAAGAAGTCGTCGGCTGGTGGTTGGTCCTGCCGCCGAGTGCGACCAAACTGAAGGGCACCCCGGCACGTATTCCTCTGAACGCCTCAGCCTTGTGGGCACTCCGAGACCCCTTGCCCTCACTCGCTGACGGCCGAGTGTTCCGTCGATGGAATGACGTGCGGGCGTTCAAGAAGTATTGGGCTCGTGCCTGTAGTCTGGCCAAAATCCAAGATCTCCACTTCCACGACCTTCGCCATACGTTCGCCACCCGATTGCAGGGTCTTGGCGTCGATTATGAAGTGAGACAGGCGCTTCTCGGCCATCGGATGCCCGGCATGACCGCATGCTACTCGCATGGCGGTCCTGCCTGGGATCAGAAGCTCCGTGAGGCGGTCACGAAGCTCGATTCCGTCTTCAAAATGTCCTATGGCTTGTCCTATGAAAGGAAAGCTGTTATGGCTGGTTCACTGCAACTGCTTGATTTTGATGGTGAGCCGGCTGGGACTCGAACCCAGGGCCCTCGCCTTAAAAGGGCGATGCTCTACCGACTGAGCTACCGGCTCACATGAGGATGTTGAAAAAGGCTTCCGGCGTCGTCCTCGGTCGTCCGTCTCCCTGCGACGTACCGAACAGCGTACGTCTCAGTCGCCGGACAACCTGCGGCCTTGTCGGAAAGCCTTTTTGAACATCCTGTTGCTTTTGTAGTTACCCTGTATCGTGACGTGATTCCTGAACAGCCCAGACTCTTCTCGACGTTGAAAATGATCATCCCTCTTCACGGGCGTTGCAATCCTACCATCATCGAATGACGGATGACTATTGACTATTTTTCAAGAGCGTTTGGGGCGCCGGCGAGAGCAGTCCAAGGGATTACGCAGCATGATTGTCTCCGTGCGCTTGGACCCGGTCGAGATCATATCGATTCGGCACTGCGACAACTCTTCGACACGAGTCAAGTAGCGTTTCGCTTCGACCGGGAGCCGTTTATAGCTGGTCGTCCCTGTCGTTGCAGTGGTCCACCCTTTCATCCGTTGATAGACCGGCTCGCAGCTGGTCAACAGGTCCAAATCAGCCGGCATGCTCTTATAGATGGTACCCCCATGTCTGTACCCGATGCAGAGCTTCAACTCCTTGCAGCCGTCGAGCACATCGAGCTTGGTCAGAGCCAGGGACGTGAGCCCATTCACCAGCGTCGCATGACGAACCACGACCGCGTCAAACCAACCGCATCGCCTCGCACGTCCTGTAGTCGAACCGAATTCCCGCCCTCGTTCCTGGAGCCCCCGTCCGACCTCATCGGTCAGTTCGGTCGGAAACGGCCCACTGCCGACTCTTGTCGAGTAGGCCTTGGCGATGCCCATGACCGCGTCAATCATGGTGGGACCGACACCGGTGCCTGTACAGGCTCCGCCTGCCGCGGCACTGGACGAGGTCACATAGGGATAAGTGCCGAAGTCCACATCCAGGTTTGTGCCTTGAGCCCCTTCAAATAAGACCGTCTTGTTTTTTTCTATCGCGCGATTCAACAACAGGGTGGTATCGACGATGTGGCTCCTGAGTCGATCAGCATAACCCATGTATTGATCGAAGACTTTGTCGACCCGAAACGTCTCGACTTTGTACAATCGTTCTAAGAACCAGTTCATCTCGACAAGATTCTCTTCGAGTTTTCTCTTGAACAACGATGCGTTCAGCAGATCCCCCATGAGAATTCCGATCCGCGCCATCTTGTCAGCGTATGAGGGTCCGATCCCCCGTCCGGTCGTACCAATCTTCCGTGATCCCTTCGACTGTTCCGACGCGCGGTCGATCGCCTTATGATAGGGGAGGATCAGGTGCGCCCGCTGACTGACGGCGAAGTTCTTGCCAATCGCGATGCCCTTCGTCTGGAGCAGATCCATCTCTTCGATCAAAGAACCAGGATCGACGACGACACCATTGCCGATGACACAGGTCGTCCCTCGATACAAAATTCCCGACGGGATGAGATGGAAAATATAGGTCCCCCGCTCGTTAATCACGGTATGCCCGGCGTTGGAACCTCCTTGATAGCGTACGACGATATCGGCGCCTCGGGCTAAGATGTCAACGATCTTGCCCTTGCCTTCATCGCCCCACTGAGCACCGATAATGACGAGATTGCCCATAGTTAAAGATAGCCACAGCCGGCGTCGGCACGAAAAAATGGCTCTGACCGATTGGGAGATCAGAGCCAAGGAGGCCCATGGTAGGTGCGACCTATTCTTTTGTCAAGCTGCTCGCTGAGTATCCGCATTGTTGCCGTAAAAATCCGACGGTCCGGAGTAAGCTCTGGACCCGTAGCACTCTCATCGCCCGCATCTCGGGTTGACCCTGATGCGGCCGCCCTTCGCCCCGACCCCGTTCGCCCAGAAAAGAGGGTCGAAGAGTTACGGAGAATAGGGCGGTATCCGAGGTGTTTATCAAAAATTATTGGTCAGGAATTCCTGGAACGCAGAAAGCGGATTGGGATATGGAGAGCATGGTGGGCGATACAGGTATCGAACCTGTGGCCTCTTCCGTGTGAAGGAAGCGCTCTACCACTGAGCTAATCGCCCGACTGGGAACAAGTCTAAAGAGCGGGGAAACTCTAGCACTGCGCCCCAGGGGCAGTCAACGCAGAGGCTATGCGCTCGCAAGTGATCGACCAGCTCATTGAAATTCTTGTTCCGCAAGGGTAGAAGTCCTCCTGGCAGCACCCCGTAGGGCCAATCAACCATGCAACCCATCGTCCGCGTATTCGTCAGCTCCACCTGGCTCGATCTCCAGCCGGAACGTCTCGCCGTGGAGAAGGCGCTGCAACGCATGCGCCAGACTAAGCTGAACGGGATGGAGTACTTCGGCAGCCGCGATGAGACCACCAGACAGGTTTCGTTGGATGAGGTGGACCGGAGCGATGTCTACGTCGGCATCATCGGAGGGCGGTATGGATCAGGCATCACGGAGGACGAGTATCGAAGGGCGTCGGAGAAGAAGCTACCTCGGTTCATCTATTTCAAGGATGAACAACATATTCGCGCAGACGGCCGAGATCCCGAAGATAAGAAACAAACTCGGCTGGCGACCTGGAAAGAAGATTTACGGAAGGCCCATGCACTCGGCACAGGCCCGTTCACTAGCCCTGACGATCTCGCGGCCCGAGTCACGGCGGACCTGAGCAATTGGCTCTTGGATCAGTGGGGACCACAGCTATACCTCCATGGAGTCGGCGCACTGCCATACGACTATGCGGGGCGAATTGAAAACTTCCTGATCGAATACCTTGGCTCAGCCACTACGCCTGTCCCCTTCGGCGGACGAGAAAAAGACCTCAAGGCCTTGGATGCCTGGTTGGACGATGCAACCGCGCCTCCATACCTTTTGATGGCGGCGCCCGCCGGCCGCGGCAAGTCGGCCCTCCTGGTCCGGTGGACGCGGCAGTTGCTGGCGCGTGCACATATCAGCCTGGTCTTCGTCCCTATCAGCATCCGGTTCAGGACGAATCTGTCCGGCGTCACCTTCGCAGCTCTGGCCGCCCGGTTAGCCACGCTGCACGGGGAAACCATTCCGAACACCCCGTCCACTTCGGTAGAGGTCTGGCGCGGGCTGGTCACAGACTATCTGCGGCGTCCGCTGCCCAATGGGGAAACCCTGGTTGTCGTGCTGGATGGATTGGATGAAGCGGCGGACTGGGAGCCGGGACCGGATCTCTTTCCGCTCAATCCACCTGATCATGTACGAGTGGTGGTCTCGGCTCGGTACCGGGCGGGCGATGAAGACGCTCGGGGTTGGCTCCGTCAGCTGGAGTGGAAACAAGCACACCTCGCGAGATCGTATGACCTGGACCTCCTCACGAGAGAAGGTATGGTTCGGGCGCTGGAAAGTATGGGATGCCCACTCGACCAACTTAGCGCGAAGGTCGATATCGTCTCCGAGTTGTATCGGCTCACCGAGGGTGATCCGCTCATGGTACGGTTGTACGTTGAGGACCTGTGGTCGCACAAAGAACGAGTCGCAACACTCAAGCCGGAAGACCTGGGGGCATTGAAGCCTGGGTTGGAAGGATATTTTAATCGCTGGTGGGACGACCAACGCACACTCTGGGACAAAGAATCGCCGCTCAAAGAACGGAACGTCCAAGCACTGATGAACGTGTTGGCATGCAGCTTGGGACCGCTGAATAAGGGAGACGTGCTGCATCTGACCAAACTATCTTCGTGGGATCTTGAGGAAGCATTGAGGCCCCTGAACCGTTTCATTACTGGAGACGGCAAAACCAACGGGTATGCCTTCAGTCATCCCCGCCTGGGATACTACTTCAAAGACAAACTGTCCGCACGAGAGCAGCAGGACTGGGCGGAAAAGTTTCTCGCCTGGGGCCGAGACACAGTTCGGGGCTCGGAGACGGGTACGCTCGCGCCGGGCAAGGCACCCCCCTACATCGTGCAGTACTACGGCGCTCATCTTGAGCAGGCCCATGCCTCAGCAGAAATGCTGCTCACGCTTGTCTGTCATGGATGGAGCAAAGTCTGGGAGGCCTTGGAGGGAAGCTTCACCGGATTCCTGAACGATGTGGAGCGGGCCTGGAAGGCCGCAGAGCGTGAAAACGAACAGGCCATTAAAAAGGGCAACACAGCTCCCCACATTGGGGCCGAAATCCGCTGCGCGCTGGTTCGAGCCAGCATCAATAGCTTGGCTGCGAAGATCCCGGTCACGTTGATCGTGCAACTGGTGAAACACCAGAAGTGGACAGTCCGGCAAGGTATGTCCTATGTGCGGCAGATTCCTGAAACGAGAAAGCGTGCTGAGGCGTTTGTACAGCTGATTACTGAACTCGAAATGCCAGACGACCTACGAGACCAGATGTTAATGGAGGCATTGGCCGCCGCACGAAAGCTACCCTCCGCACGAGGGCTTCCCGAAAACGAGGATCGCGCAGAGAAACTTGCAGAACTGATCCCTCATCTGCCTGAGAAGAATCGTGCGCTGGTCCTCCATGAGGCGCTAGCGGAAACACGTCAGCTTGAGGACATTGGGGTACGTGCTTTGGTGGTGGCGAAACTGGCCCCCCATCTACCTGAGAAGGACCGCACGAAGATACTCCGGAAGGCTCTTTCTGGAGCACGACTACTGGCAGACAATGGGCGCCGTGCTGAGGTGCTGGCGAAACTGGCCCAACATCTGCCTGAGAAGGATCGCACGCTGGTCCTCCGGGAGGCCCTCGCAGCAGCGCGTCAGATGAAGGACGATGAGCCACATTTTTTTGTGCTGCCGGAGCTGGCGCCACATCTGCCCCAGGATGTGCTCGCAGCAGCACGTCAGGTGAAGGACGACGTACAACGTGCTTGGGTGCTGGCGCTGTTGGTTCCACATCTGCCTGAGAAGGATCGCGCGCCGGTCCTACAGGAGGCCCTCGCAGCGGCGCGGCTGCTGGAGGACGATTATCACCGTCCTTCGGTGCTGACGGAGCTGGTTCCACATCTGCCCGAGAAGGATCGCACGCTTGTCCTACAGGAGACCCTCGCAGCAGCGCGGCTGGTGGGGACCTATATGTTGCGTGTTTACTCCCTTACGAAACTGGTTCCCCACCTGCCTGAGAAGGATCGAACGCTTGTCCTCCTGGAAGCCCTCACGACAATACGTCAGTTGAGGGATAATGGACGACCACGCGCTGAAGTATTGACGGCGCTGGCCCCTCATATATCTGGAAAGGATCGCAATAAAATACTTCAGGAAGCTCTCTCAGCGGCGCGGCTGGAGTGGGACGACTGGCAACGTGCTGAGCTGCTAACGAAGCTAGTTCCACATCTACCTGAGAAAGACCGCCCGCCAGTTATCCAGGAGACCCTCACTGCAGCGCGTCACGTGAAGCATGCTAGAACGCGTGCTTGGGCGCTGACGGCGCTGGCCCCTCATCTGCCTGAGAAGGACTGCTCGAAGATATTCCGGGAGGCCCTCGCAGCCGCACGGCTGTTGGAAGACGATTGGGAACGCACTGGCGCGCTGACGGAACTAGCCCCGCATCTACCTGAGAAAGACCGCCTGAAGTCACTTCAGGAGGCCCTCGCAGCCGCGCGGCTGCTGAAAAAGGATTGGCAGCGTGCTGACGTGCTGACGGCGCTGACCCCATACTTGCCTGAGAAGAATCGCAAGAAGATACTCCAGGAGGCCCTCACAGCCGCACGGTTGCTGGAGGAGGATTGGCAGCGTGCTGACGCGCTGACGGCGCTGGCCCCTCATCTCCGCCTGAAGATTCTGCGGGAAGCCCTCGCAGCGACGCGGCAGCTGCAGGACGATGAGCACCGTGCTGAGGCGCTGATGATATTGGCCTCAGATCTGCCTGAAAGGGATCGCAAGAAGATACTCCAGGAGGCCCTCGTAGCGGCGCGGCTGGTGGAGGACGATTGGCGACGTGCTTACGCGTTAACGGAGTTGGCCTCACACCTGCCTGAGAAGGATCGCAAGAAGATACTCCGGGAAGCCTTCCGGGAGCCCCTCCCAGCGGCGTGGCTGCTGGAGCTCCATGGAGAACGTACTTGGATGCTAACGGCACTGGCTCCACATTTGGCAGCCCTGGACCAACCAATAATCTTTTCTGTCTGGCGTACAACATTCCGAGATCACTTCCCAAAATGCACGAGAGCCGATCTTATGAGCGATTTGGCAGCCTTGGTCCCCATTATCAATGCCCTCGGCGGTTGTAGAGCCCTAGAGACGACGGCACAAGACATCCGGGATGTCGCCATCTGGTGGCCATGATGTAGAGTTTCCTGTCTTACTGCTCCTCACCATTATTCTCACTGTTGGTTCACTGTTTCTTCCCCAGTCAATTGCCTTGACTTCATCAAAAGACGGTTTCTAGAATGACTCCCTTTCACGGGAAAGATTTTCGATTATGAGAGATGATGTTGTCATCGTGGGCGGTGGTCTGGCTGGGTCGGAAGCCGCTTGGCAAGCGGCGAATCGCGGCGCAAAAGTCACGCTGTACGAGATGCGCCCAAAAGAGATGACCAAGGCGCACAAGACCGGAAACTTGGCCGAACTCGTTTGCTCAAACTCGCTTGGTTCCGCCGATCCTTTGAATGCACCCGGTATTCTGAAGGAAGAAATGCGTCGATTGAACTCGCTCGTCATTGCCGCAGCCGAGCAAGCCAGAGTTCCCGCCGGGTCGGCGCTGGCTGTGGACCGCGATCAGTTTTCGTTGCATATCACACGAGCCTTGGAAGGACATCCGCGCATCAGAATTCTTCATGAAGAAATCACGGACATTCCCACTGATTGCCTCTGCATTATTGCAACAGGTCCGTTGACCTCGGATAAATTCTCACAAGCCATCCGTGCCGTGACGCAATCCCAGCATTTATATTTCTACGACGCCATCTCACCGATTGTCGACGCCGACACAATCAACATGGACCTGGTCTTTCGCGCCTCTCGCTATGACAAGGGCGGAGATGATTATTTGAATTGTCCTATGACTGATACACAGTACAATGCCTTTTACGATGCCTTGATGGCGGCGGAAAAAGTCCAGCCGAAGGAGTTTGAAAAGACGTCATATTTCGAGGCCTGTGTTCCGATTGAAGTACTGGCTGAACGTGGCCTCCGGACGATGCAGTTCGGTCCTCTCAAGCCAGTGGGCCTCAAAGATCCAAGAACCGGGATCGAGCCAGCCGCGGTCGTACAATTGCGGACAGAGAACATCCATCGCACCTGTTACAACTTGGTCGGCTTTCAGACCAAACTGACTTATCCGGAGCAGAAACGGGTGTTTCGCATGATCCCCGGGCTTGAACAAGCCGAGTTCCTTCGGTATGGGAGCCTCCATCGCAACACCTTCATCAATTCTCCTCAGCTCCTCCTCAACACGCTGCAATTCAAAGCCCGCGGCACATTGTTTTTCGCCGGGCAGCTCGTCGGCGTCGAAGGCTATACCGAGTCGGCTGCCATGGGAGGCTTGGCGGGCATCAATGCAGCACGAGCCATGGACGGACAACCACCGATCACGCCTCCACCCACGACCGCGCACGGCTGCTTAGTTTCTCATATCACTTCATCGGATCCGCGTCACTTCCAACCGATGAACACCAATTTCGGCCTGTTCCCTCCCTTGTCGAATCCTCCCAAAGACAAAGAGAAGAAGCGTCGCGCGTTGAGCCATCGAGCCCTTGAGGATTTCGACTCATGGAAGATGCAATCAAGGCTTTCCTAATGCACTTCCAGGTCGAACGCAACGCGTCACAGGAGACGATTCGCAATTATCGATCCGATCTTCATCAACTGGCGAGGTTCCTTCAGCGGACCAAGAAGGACGGTGCGCCCAGTCGCGTCGAGGAGGTCACGAGAGACGATATTCGCGCCTATCTGCACAACTTGGATCAACAAGGCGAGAAAGCTTCATCCTTGGCAAGAAAACTGGCTTGCCTCCGAAGTTTTTTTGGTTTCCTCGTACGTGAAGAGGTCCTGCGAACGAATCCTACCGAGATCCTGCGAAGCCCCAAGCGACCAAAGCCACTCCCTCGCGTGTTGACAAAGGATGATGCGGCGGCACTCATGGAGTTTCCGACCGGGCAATCGCCCCTTTCCTTGCGCGATCGTGCCTTGCTGGAAACGTTGTACTCGACCGGGGCTCGGGTGAGTGAGGTCGTGGGGATCAATCTCAATGACCTGAACGAGGCGGACGGAATCGTGTGTTTGAGAGGGAAGGGCCGCAAGGAACGGATAGTGCCGATCGGAGATCTGGCGCTTCACGCAATCCGGCAGTATCGCAAGTCCTTGAAACCGCCGGCCCGAAGCGGTCATCTGTTGTCTCCGATGTTTTTGAATCATCGTGGGGGCCGGATCACCACGAGGAGCGTCGCTCGAATGGTCTCTCGATACTCCAGCCGCCTCGTTGGTGGAGCGGTCAGTCCTCACGCCTTGCGGCACTCGTATGCGACTCATCTGCTCGACGAAGGAGCGGATCTTCGGTCGATACAGGAAATGCTCGGCCATGCCTCGCTGAGCACGACTCAAAAATATACGCATCTGGCAATGGATCAACTCCTCGCGGCCTATGATCGAGCCCATCCTCGAGCACGGGCGGCAGCGAGCCCCTTGCCCGGAAAGGACCGGAAATCGTCATGACCATTCGATCGACCACCATCCTTTGCGTCCGGCGCGACGGACGGGTCGCCATGGGCTGTGACGGCCAAGTGACCGTTGGAACCACGGTGATGAAACACAACGCCAAGAAGCTGCGACGCTTGCATCACGACCAGGTGCTGGCCGGATTTGCCGGAGCCACCGCGGATGCCTTCACATTGTTCGAGAAATTCGAGAGCAAGTTGGAGGAGTATCGAGGCAACCTGACCAGGGCGGCGGTGGAGCTCGCGAAAGATTGGCGAACCGACCGTGTGCTTCGACGGTTGGAGGCGTTGCTTGCCGTCGCCGGCCGTGAACAGTCGTTCATCATTTCAGGAACCGGCGATGTCGTCGAGCCGGAAGACGGCATTTTGGCCATTGGGTCGGGCGGACCCTATGCCCTGGCGGCTGCGCGGGGACTCTTACGCCATTCCCAACTCGAGGCTCCGGTGATCGTCACCGAGTCCATGAACATCGCAGGGTCTATTGACATCTACACCAACCAGCAGATTATTGTTGAAGAACTCCAAGGATAACTCATGATGATGAAGCCGCTCACAAGCGATGCCGAACCACTGAATCTCAATAGTCTCACCCCGCGTCAGATCGTCGAGGAGCTGAATCGCTACGTCATCGGGCAAAAGGATGCCAAACGGATGGTCGCCATCGCTCTTCGCAACCGGTGGCGCCGCCAGCAGGTGTCTCCCGACCTCCGCGACGAGGTGATGCCGAAGAACATCATCATGATCGGGCCGACCGGCGTGGGCAAAACGGAGATTGCCAGACGGCTCGCCAAACTGGCCGAAGCGCCCTTCATCAAGGTCGAAGCGTCGAAGTTCACCGAGGTCGGCTACGTCGGGCGTGATGTGGAATCGATCATTCGCGACTTGACCGAGCTGGCCATCAATATGGTCAAGACGCAACGACTGGCATCCGTTCAGCAAAAGGCGGAACAACAGGGCGAGGAACGATTGCTCGATCTGCTCTTGCCGCCGCCCCCCCCTCGACCGGGCTTTATGGACAGCGCGAGCGAGCCGGCCGCTCAAGCCCCTCAGGATTCCCACGAAACGACCAGGTCGAAACTGCGCCTGCAGTTGCGGGAAGGGAAGCTGGATGAACGAACGGTGGAGTTGGAAGTCAAGGAAAGAGGCCTCCCCGTCGGCGTCATTTCCAACGTGGGTGGACTTGACGACCTCGAGAGCAATCTCCGAGACATGCTGGGCGGCATGTTCCAAGGCAAGAAAAAGAAACGACTCATGAAAGTGCCGGAGGCGCTCAAACATTTGACGCAGGAAGAAGCGCAGAAACTGATCGATATGGAAGATACCACGCGGGAAGCCATCACCAAGGTGGAACAGACCGGGATTGTATTCCTCGATGAGATCGACAAGATCGCCGGCCGCGAGCGCACCATGGGACCCGATGTGTCGCGAGAAGGTGTCCAGCGCGACCTCCTCCCCGTCGTGGAAGGCTGTACGGTCACCACCAAGCATGGCCCGGTCGTGACGGATCACATCCTCTTCATCGCCGCCGGTGCCTTTCATGTGGCGAAGCCGTCCGATCTGATTCCGGAACTCCAAGGGCGATTTCCGATCCGCGTCGAGCTCAGCGCGTTATCAAAGGACGATTTCGTCCGCATTCTCACGGAACCGAAAGGGGCGTTGGTCCGGCAGTATCAGGCCTTGCTGGCCACGGAAGGCCTCACCATCGAGTTCACGAAGGACGGTCTTGAAGAAATCGCCGAGGTCGCGGTGCAGGTGAATGAACGGACCGAGAACATCGGGGCGCGCCGCCTGTTCACCATCATGGAGCGGTTACTTGAGGACATTTCCTTCGAGGGACCCGGCTGGCCCGACAAACGGATCAGCATCACCGCGGCCTATGTCCGGGACCGGTTGAAAGACATCGTCAAGGATCAGGATCTGAGTCGGTATATTTTATGAGAGTCGGGCCCTGATCGCCGCGAGTGACCCATGAACAAACTCATCAAGAAGGCCAACGTCCTCATCGAAGCCCTGCCGTACATTCGCGCGTTTCGCGGAAAGACCGTGGTCGTCAAATACGGCGGCCATGCGATGACGGACTCGTCCCTCAAGGAACGGTTTGCCCAAGATGTCGTACTGCTGAAGTACGTGGGCATCAACCCGGTCATCATTCACGGCGGTGGACCTCAAATCGATAAGATGCTCGATCGACTCGGCATCGAGGCCAAGTTCCGGCACGGCGTCCGGATCACCGATGAGGCCACGATGGAAATCGTGGAAATGGTCCTGGCGGGAAAAATCAACATGGAGATTACGGACCTCATCAACCGTCATGGTGGTAGCGCCGTCGGGTTGAGCGGCAAGGACGGCGGGTTGATTCTCAGCAAGCCGCTGACGGCCAAGGCCTGGGCGGAAAGTCTGGATCGCGATTTGGATAGGGAAGACGGCGAAGGCGACTTCGGACTGGTGGGCGACATTGAAAAGGTCGATCCTGGTTTGTTACGCAACCTCCAGGAGGATCACTATATCCCGGTGATCGCTCCGATCGGAACGGATCGCGAAGGGAATACCTACAACATCAATGCCGATCTCGTCGGCGGAGCTGTGGCCGGGGCCCTGCGTGCGGAGAAGCTCCTCATGATGACCGATATCAAAGGCATTCGCGACGCCAACGGGCGTCACCTATCCACCGTGTCGCGTAAAGATGTGCAGCGCATGATGAAGAAGGGGACTATCACGGAGGGGATGATCCCGAAAGTCCGTGCTTGTTTGGACGCATTGGCCGAAGGGGTCGGAAAAGCCCACATTATCGACGGGCGTATTCCCCACGCCATTCTGCTTGAAATCTTCACACACAAGGGCATTGGGACCGAGATCGTAAACTAATTTCTCGCCTCACGGACCAACCTCGTGCCCGCTGATCGCAACCGCCTCAAAGACGACCTGCATTACCTGGTGGGAGAGCGGCATCCCCTGTCCTCTCCAGTCCGCTTACAGCAGACAGAAGTCTATCTGTCCCGCCGGTTCTCGGAGGCCGGGCTCGCCGTCACCGCGCATGAATTCGAGGCATTGGGCAAGACCTATCGTAATGTGGTTGGCACGATGCTCCCGACATCCGCACAAGGTCAATCTGCACCAGCGCTGATCCTCGCCGCACACTTCGATACAGTTCAAGGGTCTCCCGGCGCCGATGATAATGCTAGTGCACTCGTGGTGCTCCTTCAGGTCGCTCGCCGGGTCCGAGCCATGAAATTGGCTAGAACGGTCCGTTTCATCGCCTTCAACTTGGAAGAAGAGAACTTGCTTGGCAGCTCCGCCTATACCGCGCTTTTGAGAAAGAATCGTGAAGCCATCCACGGAGCGATCGTACTGGAATGTGTCGGCTATGCGAGCCATCAAGAAGGCTCGCAGAAGATTCCTCCCGGTGTCCCAATCGCTGTTCCCACAATTGGAGATTTTCTTGCCGTGATCGGCAACGAGCGGTCGCAAGCCTTGACCGGCTCCGTCGCCCAGGCCATGAAATCGCATCTCCCGATAGTTCCACTGGTTGTGCCGGGTAACGGCGAAAAACTTCCCGACACCAGACGCAGCGACCACACCTCGTTCTGGGAACAGGGATTTCCCGCTGTCATGCTCACCGACACCGCCAACTTCCGCAATCCCCACTACCATCGACCCACCGACACCCTCGACACGTTGAATCTGGACTTCATCGCCTCAGTAGCCGAAGGGGTCACAGCAGCCGTCATTGCCTTGGCCGGTCAACCGACTGCGTAGCTTTGGTTGACCGATTTGGGTAGACTCCCCGGCCATACTACGAGGAATGGAATGAGACGACCATCTGTCATCAAGCCGTTCATTTACTCTCAGGAACTCGCCTATCGCTTCAATGAAGATGAAGCCGTGTGGCGACGTTACATGCAAAAGCATGCTCTGCGCCGGTTGCGCGGTTCGTGGAGTCCATTTTCCGAGGAAGTTCTTGATCGCCTCGACTGGCTCGAAGCGCAACGAGAGTGCCGCGAGAGATGGTATGTTGGAAAGTCAATCGTGGAAACGGTCCAATCAAACCATTCGCAAACGCCTTCCTGAGATTGACAAGACCTTGCTCGAGCAGGATACCGCCTTGGTCGACCTGTACGAGAAATTGCTCCCGCTCCTGCAACCACCTCTCGACACACCCAAGCGCCGGATCGGGTTTCAGTCGAAAGGAAAGCGTGAGGGCGACCGACACAGCCCACTTTCATGATCCTCATCATCATTAGCCCACCGATACCATTGACACGTTGAACCTGGAACTCATAGCCGCCGTCTCCGATGCAGTCACGACCACAGCCAGCCTCGGGAAATGAGCCAAAAACTCCTTTAGATATCATTCGTCAAGAATGTCTCTACTCGACTCTCTCTCGGCATCCCGCTCGTATGTCTCAGCTAAGCCGCGGATTGTGTCAGCAACTCGCTGAAACCCATTGTCTGACAGTGCTTTGGCTTTTTGACGATAATCTTCCGCAATTTGCTTCTCTTCTTCTCCATGAGAGAAGCCGTAAACTCCCCGTTTGTTAAATAGGCCTGTTGTTAATGCTCGGCGCATTTCTGGTGCGTCTCTTGAGTCTAGAGCCGCCGCGATTGATCTGTGAATCCACAGACCTCCTGGGTCTTGTGGCGCATGCGCAAGCGCTTGCCCTAATTGAGACATGGCGACCCCAAAATGTCCTGACTCTCTGCAACGTTTCTTCACTTCGTCCAACCAGGTTCTAAATCGGTCACCATTGAAAGCCCCATCCAGTTGAGTACCCGGAAGGATGCGCCAACCGTGCAGCAATGAATATGCATTCCGGGCTATTTGTTTCTGGGCATCGCTGACTTCTGTTTTAGATTCTTCAGTCTCCTTATCTGAACGGAACACGACTGCAAGTACTTCGCAGAAGAATTCTGGCGATGTCGCCAGCTTTTGCTCGAGAACCTTTGCCTCACCGCCATGTAGCCGATTTAGTAACGGCAGATAGTGCCATTCAATGTTGAATAGATCATCGGAATCAGCAGGTGCGTTCTTTTGTAGCCATTTGATCACTTCCACCGTATGGTGCTGGTCGAGTTGTTTCTGTTGCTCTTCTGTACTTAGAGCGCCCAGCAGCGCCGATGAGGCGAGCGGCATTGGGATGGGCACTTTCTTGTGAGCTAGAACGTAAAGGCAATTCACAGCGGTACCCGGTTGCCCGTTTGAGGTCAACTTCTCAGCAGCATACACGAGGCCGCCAGCCTCCATACCCCACGGAATAAACCGAACCCGCTTCCAGTATTTGTCGGCCTTGGTAGTAAGGATTCGCTCTACACGATTCCAAGTCTCCCGTTCAGAGGGAACTAGTAATAGGAATGCCAAGAGCTGACCCTCGTGCCAGCCCTTCGCCAGTTGCTGATCAACCCATACCCATTTCCGGGTAAAGACCCGTCGCCATACGAAACTCCCGAAAAAAAGACTTATCTCTCTATCACTCTTGTCGAGAAATTCCGGCAACAGAAAGGCGTCAATGCTTGGATCGTCTACCGCACCCAATGCTTCGCCGACCTTACGTGGTGATTCCACGTCCTTTGCAAATCGTACGATCCCTTCCATGCCATTAGTCTTCAGGATTGCCGTAAGGACCTGTCGACGAATCCCATCCAATCTTCGCTGCTGTTCCTCGTAGCCGCCTGCTTCCTCGAAGAGCTCAAAGTCTCGTTCAGTGAACAGTCGTCGATTCGCTAGCTCAACTGATGCAGGGGCTAACATCGCAGTCACCTCTTCAATCTTAGCTAGCCTCTCAGCCGCCATAGCCCACTGAGCGTCCGAAAATCTCTGGTGTTTCAATGCGAGGTCCTTTAAGGCCTCCCAAAGGCGTACACGTTTCTCTTCGGCAAGGGCCGTAACAGGCGGTGACGCGAGGTGGGCCAATATCTGCGAATGTGCCGGTTCCGGTAGGTCTGCTAGACGGTCTACTAACTCGACCAGCTTATTTAAATCGAGTGCAGCAACCCGCGTGCAGATTTCGGCATAAACTTGAACTTGTGCCCAATATTGCGGGACTGTAACTGTCTCCTTCCATCCGTTCGGGATAAATGATCGCCAAACTGGCTTGCGTGTGCCGGATGTACTGCCGTGGGAACTAGGCAGAAGACTGAGCAATAGTTTCCAAGCTACATCTGGGTGTTCCCGAAGCAGTGACTCCAACGCATGTTTTCGTGTCGTCAAATCAGCAAGAGTCTGCGAAATCCATGGAAGAAAGATATCCGTCAGAGAGTTGAGAGGTCGATTCGCCCACGTTCCGCCAGGATCTATGGACGCTAAATCTCCGAGCAAGAGAGTTGCCCGTCCCAAGTAATCAGGATGCCACGCCAGGGTCTCCAATGCCCACAGGACGCCAGTAATGTAATTCCACCCTCCTATTCCGCCGGTGCCCTCCTGCCGAAACACCTCAATGAAGGGGCTCGTGGATGGATCGGCCACTGCCGCTTCGACAGCGTCGAGAAATTCGTCGGGCGCAGCTTCTGCGAGTAGTGGCATCTCGTTATTAAGGCTTGCCCATGTCTCCCAATTCGCCTGGTATAACAACTTCCGCACCAGAAGTTTTGCAGTTCCTTCAGCCTGGCCATGAGAAGTGCTAGTCAGAGCATTGCCTCTTGATCCTAGTAAGGCTAGCGATTCGGTTACCCCTTCTCGAATAGAGCGTGAGTGCAAGAGTGACTTTCCATGAATGGAGGCCGCATAGCGCTCACCCTTCGGCAGCTCGAATTGCGGATCCTTCTCCCCCAATATCTGAAGTGCCATCTTTTGAAAATTTCTTAGATCTTCATCGTTAATACGCGGACCGAGGGCGGCCCATGCCTCTCCGCGGGAGATCACCTTCCACGATTCATTTCGTTGGATAAGGGGAGTGTCCGCGCGCAATGTTTCAACTCGGGCCGCCTCGGCCCACTCCCCGTAGGATTTTCCCAGCACAATCTCCATTGCTTCCCTGTCTGCGCCACGATCACCTTTCCATTTTCCAGTTAGAGATGCTTGAGCCAATATCCGTGCATTCTCCCAGGTAGCGTAAGGTGGCAACTCACCCAGTCCGCGAAAAAAACGCTTCAATGCAGCCAGGCTCTGCGCCCCCACACTCGCCAATTCCGCAGCCCGCTCCATTGAAAAGCCACTGTCGAGGAGGGTCTTCTCAAGTAGGCTATGAGAGGGGCTCATTATCGGGACAAGCTTTTCGGCCCCGCGCGCCCATGCGCCGGAAACCGAAAAGATAATGCCGTGACCTCGGGCACGCGCCGCAACATGTAGCTGCTCATACGAATCTGCAAAATCCAGTCTCGGACTTGCTACAAGTGTGTGAGAAAACCGCAAATTGGAAAAGGTGTGCCAGGCGTCAGGGTCAGAAATGAATAAGCACTGGTTGCTAAATGCACGACGCGTGGTTTCGTCCAGTGACTCGAGAAATGCAGCGACAAAGTCCTCTGCGTCGTTTTCGCTCTCTATGGCGAGAATCAACTGCTGGATCTCGCGGCGGAATAGACGGTCTAGCTGCTGGCAGGCATTTTCTCTTCCCGCGAGGAAAACCTTAGGTGGCAAGGGAGGATCGCCCTGGCTCACCATCTGTGCAAGGTGTGCCCAATGCTCAGCTGGGGTTTGGAATCCGGTAAGGGCTTTTATAAGGCCAATGCGTTGAAGCAGCCACTTTCCGATAGCTGGAAATTCACGAAGCCAATCGCAGAGCTGAACTCCATCAATTACTTTAATTTCCTTCCAACCATCCCCTTGCCGTGCCTGAATCCATGCTGATTGGGAAGGTTGGTCCCAATCCCTACTTCTGGGTGTTACAAAAACAAACGTTGCCTCCGCACGTACTGATTGAGGGGTTCCGTCAGTCCGTTTTTTGTAATCTTCCGTTGCTTTGCTCTGAGCATTCCCGCTACGACCGATCTCCACAAAACTCGTTTTTGGGGGAACGAACTGGCGAAAGCCAACCTCCGTTTGAACGAGGCCATCAAAGCCCGGCAATCCAATCGAATCGCCGTATGGAATTCTGCAATGAGTCAAGTCCGGCACGGACAAATTTACGAGCAGAGCGACTAGTTCCGGTATAACAGGCTCACTGTCCCGTCGATCGGCGAAGTCTTCTAGCTCGCTCGGCGTGACTACCTTCGTGTGTTCCATGCCAGCCTCGCAGTTCGCGGGTAAAGGTTTGCCTGACTATCAAGCAGTTTACATTGGGGCTGCGGGATTCTTATCAAACCTTGTCGGCTTGTCAATGCTAGCCACAGTAATGATTGGACGGAGAGCACATAAGATATCCGGTTTTCGCTGCGGACAAGAGTGGTTGACCTTTGACGATCCAGACCGGTGAATGTAAAAGAGGCCATCTCCCGCTTCAACTGAATGTTTGTTCCAGTCCATGCTTCACCTCGCGTTCCGGGGCGACTTATGAAGATCGTCCGTGTGTCGTGGTAAAGTACCTTTCATCCGATGGGTTCGTGGTCACGGCATACCTGACCGACCAACTCAAAACGGGAGAGACGATATGGCCGAAAAAGTAAAAGTCTGGTTTGATCCAGACGCAGACTATCTTGAGGTCCAGTTCCGCGAGGCACCGGGGTTCATGCGCCCGACCACCCACGATGCTGTGATGGAACGTGTGGACGATCAGGGGCATGTTCTAGGATTCAGCGTGCTTGGTGTCAGCCGCTTTCGGAAAGACCGCCCACTCGAAGCTGAACTTGTGGCTGGAGATTGATTGGGCGTATCTTCGTGACTTCATCCTTCCTTCTTCATCACCACGTCACCGCCGCCAGAGTCCCGAGATTCGGTCGATGGAATCCCAGCAAACCGCCTCCCGCCGCCAGCAGGATGACTTGTTCCACTCGATGCTCCACCGCGCATTCCAGAGAGAACTGTGAAAACTACTCGCTATTTTGACGAGCAGGTAATGCGAAAGCGCCCGTACATCAAGCGAGAGTGGTGCGAACAGGCCCTACGCCATCCTCTCCGCCGTGAAGTGCAGTCTAATGGGCGCATCCGACACTGGGTTCTTATTCCTGAACTTGGACGGTACTTGCGCGTGGTGACCTTGGAGGATAGTATGACGGTGCATAACGCGTTTCTGGATCGCAATTTCAAAGAGGCAGGATCGTGAAGTTTCACTACTATCCTGAAACAGACTCCCTCTATATCGATCTGTCAGATAAGGTCAGCGTCGATTCCCGAGAAGCAGCACCGGGAGTGGTGTTAGATTTCGATGCCGAAGGACATTTGGTCGGGATTGATATCGACCATGCCAGCCAGATTATCGACCTCTCTCGTCTTGAGGCAGAAGCCTTGCCGATTACGACGCTTTCTCTCTCTCAGAAGAGTTAGCCAAGACGACGGAGAAGAAAATCATGACCACTCAGAGCAAGTTTCCTCAGGCTGGGACGAAGCACGCGTTCGTCGAGTACTGACTCACTACGAACAGCAGACGGAGGAAGAGGCGGTTGCCGAGGACGAAGCTGTGGCCGAAGACAAAACCCAGACGGTTATGGAAATCCCCACCGAGTTAGTACCCGCTGTCCGTCAGTTGATCGCGAAACGGCAACGATAGATTGGTCAATGCTTGTTGCCGTCCGCGTCGCTAGGCCTCTCGCGGTGGAAAGTCGGCAAGCCGCCTCCCGCCACCGACTGCATGAACTCTTTCATCTCCTTCTCCACCGGGCGCTTCAAGGAGACTATGCCAAGCGAAAAGACACCCGCCGGCTGGTCGGCGATTCGTCGGCATCTGAGCGCACAGTCGAAGGCAGCCCTGTTGGCGCTGGTCAAAGATCTCTACGACGCATCCTCCAGCAACCGCAATTTTCTGCACGCCCGGGTCCAGGTCGAGGCCGGCGACGGGACGGCCGTCGAGAAGTACCGGCGCACCATCATCGAGCAGTTCTATCCCCAACGAGGATTTGGGAAACTCAAGCTGGCTGAGGCGCGCAAAGCCATCCGGGATTACCGCAGGGCCACGGGTGACTTGACGGGCACGATCGATCTGATGCTGACCTACGTTGAGAACGGCACAAGGTTTACATGCGATTTCGGGGACATCAACGAGGCGTACTACAACAGCCTTGAATCCGTCTTGCGCGAGATGACACAGCTTTTACGGAAGGAACATTCTTCGGTGTATCCGCAGTTCCGGGAGCGGATTCAGGGGTTGGAAACTCACGCCGACCGCATCGGTTGGGGGTATGGCGATGCTCTTCGGGACCATGTCCGCTTGCTCGAAACGGAGCTGGCAGGCAAGCGCAAGTGATCAACCTTGGCAAACAGGAATCTGCTGTCCGCCACCACCGAGATTCGGGCCATGGAATCCCAGCAAAACACCTCTCGCCGGCGGCGAGACGACCTCTTTCAGTCCATGCTCCACCGTGCGTTCGACGACGAATGACAGCCGTTGCCTAAGCCGATCCTGGCCTCATCCGTTCACCAAATCGTGCTGTTCATGAATCATGACCGATGAGAAGCTTGCATCGATTTCATGCACGGTTTTGTGACATAAGTGAGCGGCCATGGGGAACCGCCTCTCAGGCTCAACTCGGCAAGCTATCGGCGACGTATTTGATCGTCTCGATTACAAACGGCTCGAGTCCGTCTATTGTTATGAAGGGGGCGATAAGTTTTGGGTTAGAAAGCGGGCACCCTGTCGGCGACTGGGCACCAAGGTAGCCGAAGCCCTCATAGAGAAGTTACCGCCAGGAGGGCGCAGTCTGTATGTGGGCGCCGGTGTGACGGAGCTGCCGGCATTACTAGCGGAAGCGCTCGACCTTCAGCGCCAAGTTGAGCCCTATAATCTCCGGAGAACGGAGGTGGCGGTACTCAATCGAGCCACCCGAACCCTACCTGTACAGTTCAGGGCTCAGGATGCCTCTCTGGCAACTGGTCTCTTCGATCATCTCTGGATGGTCAGTGTGCTGAACGATCCGGAACGGTTTCCGCACCTGTCGCCGTTATCGTATGGACGAGCCAATCCGGTCACGTTTGATCCGACACGATTCCAGAAGGAACGGCGGCTTGTCCAATCCATCGTGGACCGTTGCATGCCCAAATTGAATGTGCCCGGTCTGGTGACGACGTCAACTGAGGAAGTAGTATGGATTGCAGACTGGTGTCACCGACTCAAGATTCCGTATCGCGTGGAGCGGAGGCAATATCCCACGGCGCTCGTCGGCGATCCGATCTGCTTTATCAAGGTTGGTAAGGAATGAGGGAATAAGCGTCGTAGCATCTGGAGTCAGTCAGAGTTCAAAGCCGGTTTTCTTGCTTGAATCGCCCATATACTGCCTCGCGTACTTCACATAATTCTCTGCCGATTCTTTAATCCAGGCCAACTCCTCGTCCGTGACCGGCCGCTTGACCTTGGCAGGTGAGCCGAGAATCAGACTCTTCGGCGGCACGACCGTGCCTTCGACTACCAGGGCTCCAGCTCCTACCACAGAATCCTCCCCGATCGCTGCCCCGTCCATAATGATCGCGCCCATTCCGACCAACACACGATCCTGAATCGTACAACCGTGCAACACGACATTGTGGCCGATCGTGACCTCGTTGCCGATGATCAGTGGGTGGGTGTCACGAGTCACATGCAACATGCAGAGGTCCTGGACGTTCGTGCGATCTCCGATCCGGATGTAGTTCACATCGCCTCGGATGACGGCGTTGAACCACGCGCTGCACTGTTCACCCATCACAACGTCGCCGATCACGACTGCTGTCTCTTCGATAAAGCACGACTTCGGAACGGTCGGCTTGATGCCTTGAAAGGTTCGTATCACGAAAGGCACTCTAGGCGAAGTGTATCAGCCTCCGCAAGGGTCTATTTGACAGACTTTTTGACCCTCCCGTAGACTACCCCCATGTCTCATCCACTGATCATTCCACGGCGTACGAAACCGATAGCCCAAAGGGACAGGCACCGATCCTTGATCGGAGCCAGTCCCAAGAAAACGACGATCGGGTTTGTAAATCTTGGCTGTTCAAAAAACCAGGTCGACTCGGAAATCATGCTCGGGTCTCTCGTGAAGGAGGGATTTCAACTGACCGGTGACCCGAAACAAGCCGACGTGGTCATCGTCAATACCTGCGGCTTCATCGAAGAGGCGAAAGAAGAATCGATCAACACCGTCCTCGAACATGGGCATCTGAAGAAAACAGGAACCTGCCGTGTCCTGATTGCAGCCGGTTGCTTAGCCCAGCGGTATCAAGGAGACTTGCTCAAGGAGTTACCGGAATTGGATGCGGTAGTCGGCACCGGGGAGTTCGGCAGGATTGCCGACATCTGCCGGGACCTCCTAGCCCCCAAGAAGCGGCATCGGCGCCTTTGGATCAGTCAGCCGCCCTATCTCTATGACGAGCTGGCGCCACGACTGAGACTCGGCAAGCAGCATAGCGCCTATGTGAAAATCGCCGAAGGATGCAACCGTAATTGCACCTTCTGCGCCATTCCACTGATGCGCGGCAAACAGCGCAGCCGACCGGTGGAATCCATTGTCGCAGAAGCACGCCAACTGGCTGAGGAAGGCGTCAAAGAGATCAATCTGATCTCACAAGACACCATCAACTACGGCGTCGATCTTGGTCTTCGCCAAGGTCTGGTTCAACTGCTCCGCTCATTGGTGAAGGTTGAGAAACTCCGATGGATCAGACCGTTCTACCTGTACCCTCAGCAAGTCACGGACGATCTGCTGGATCTGTATGCGGGGGAAGAAAAGATTACCAAGTATATCGACATGCCTCTTCAGCACATCAATGACCGCATGCTCAAACGCATGCATCGTCTGGGTGACCGCGCCGCGCTCGAAGCCTTGGTCGATCGTATCCGTACCCGTATTCCCGCGGTGGCCTTTCGAACCGCCTTCATCGTCGGTTTTCCTGGAGAAACCGACGCCGCCTTCACCGAGCTGCTCGACTACGTGGAACAGACGGAGTTCGACCGAGTCGCCGTGTTCCATTACTCGGACGAGGAAGGGACCGGAGCGGCTGATTTGGGCGACAAAGTCGCGCGGGACGTTATGGACGAACGCCGCAATGTCCTCCTCTCCCTCCAAGAATCCATTTCCGCCACTAGAGGCCGGGCCAAAATCGGCACCACTATCGACGTGCTGATTGATGGACGATCGGAAGAGACAGAACATGTGTTGGAAGGTCGTCACGAAGGGCTCGCGCCAGAAATCGACGGTGTCGTCTACATCGACGAAGACTCAGCTTCGAGCACTCACGTACACCATTCCCGCCTCGAAAT
Organism: Nitrospira sp.; assembly: GCA_029194675.1. Lineage (NCBI taxonomy): Bacteria > Pseudomonadati > Nitrospirota > Nitrospiria > Nitrospirales > Nitrospiraceae > Nitrospira > Nitrospira sp. Next base: position 52,894 of record JARFXP010000003.1, read on the forward strand.
GCTTTCTCCCAAGCCAGGCGATTTCTGCACCGTCGAAATCACCGATGCAGCAGCCTATGATCTCGTTGGATGCATCGTCAGGAAATCTGCGTCCTGAGCGTTCCGTTCCTCCGATCTGCTACACTGCAAACGACCACCTCACAGGAGCGAACACCGGTGACGGCTCCGAAGAAAGACTCCGTTGTCCTGCTGATCCAGTGCAAAGACCGGAAAGGCATCGTCGCGCGAGTGTCCGGGTTCATTCACGATTTCGGCGGCAACATTCTCGACTCCGACCATCACACTGACGAAGAGACGAACGATTTCCTGATGCGGATGGAGTTCGCGGCGGAAGGATTTCAAATTCCGCCGGACGATATTCCGGCCGCGTTTGCTCCGATCGCGAAAGTGTACGACATGCACTATGAAGTGCATCCGTCCAGTCGACGGACTCGTGTCGGCATGTTGGTGTCGAAACAGGATCACTGTCTGGCCGATCTGCTCCAGCGGCACCGTCGAGGCGAATTGCACATCGATATTCCCGTGATCATCTCAAATCACGACACCTGTGCAAGCTGGGCCGATCTCTTCAAGATCCCGTTTGCCGTGTATCCCGTTACCAAGGAGACCAAGCCGCAACAGGAAAGACAAGTCTTGGCGCTTCTGAAAGAGCACCGTGTGGAACTCGTGGTCATGGCTCGCTACATGCAGATCCTCACCGCGAATTTTTTAGCGCAGGTCGGCTGCCCGGTCATCAACATTCACCATTCCTTTCTTCCGGCCTTTGTCGGAGCTAATCCCTACCGGCAGGCTTACGACCGTGGCGTGAAGATCATTGGAGCGACGGCGCACTACGCCACTCAGGATCTGGATGAGGGTCCCATCATTGAGCAAGACGTGATTCGTGTGGGCCACCGGGATACCGTAGAAGATCTCGTGCGCAAAGGACGCGATCTGGAGGAAATCGTGTTGGCGCGCGCCGTCCGGCGACATATCGAACGGCGTGTCTTGGTATATGGCAGGAAGACGGTGGTGTTCGATTAGCACTGTTGAAAAAGGGAGCAGGTCATCCGACCCGCTCCCTTTTTTTGCTCCTTCACAGGATTACACTTTCACAGATAGGAACAGCTGATTCCCGCGCCGATTGACCAAGATCAGCACGCTGTCTCCCTTTTTGACGTCGGAAGACACCTTCTCAAAGTCCTTCACAGACTTGATCGGCTGCCGGTTGATCTCCCGAATGACATCGCCCGGCAGGAGTCCCGCCTTCTCCGCTCCGCTGTCCGGAGCAACCCTTGTCACCACCACGCCTCGCTTCCCCTTGAGGCCGAGTTCCTTGGAGGTAGCCTGATCTAAGTCTTCGACTGCGAGTCCCGACAAGGCAGCGTCCGTTTCGCCACTTTCAACCTTGGCGACTCTCGTTTCATCCGGCTGCTCACCAATCTTGACCGTCATCTCACGTTCTTGACTGTCGCGAATCACTTTCACCGGCACTGTAGTGCCGATCGAAGTCCTGGTCACCAGTCGCTGCAACGCGACCCCATCCTCCACAGGAGTGCCGTGATACTCGACAATGACGTCTCCCTGCTTCAGTCCCGCCTGTTCAGCCGGGCTGTCTTCCCGGACATCGCTGACCAAGGCGCCTTTGGAATCCTTGATAGTGAATGACTTCGCCAGGTCCTGGTTCAGGTCCTGAATGCCGACACCGAGATACCCTCGGACAACCTTGCCTGTCTTGAGCAGACTCTCATAGATTGGTTTGGCCATAGTTGTTGATACGGCAAAACCAACGCCTTGATAGCCGCCTGTCTGGGAGAAAATTGCCGTATTAATGCCCACGAGCTCACCTCTGGTATTGACCAAGGCACCGCCCGAGTTGCCCGGATTGATGGCGGCATCTGTTTGAATGAAATCCTCATACTGAGTGATGCCCATGTGGCCTCGGCCGACCGCGCTCACAATTCCGAGGGTCACGGTGGAATTCAGTCCAAATGGATTGCCGACGGCCAACACATACTCGCCGACTTGCAAGCGTGACGCATCACCCCAGGACAACGCGGGAAGGTCGGTCGCGTTGATCTTGACCACCGCAAGGTCCGTCTTTGGGTCGGTGCCGATGATCTTGCCCTTGAACTCACGTTTGTCGGGGAGTATGACATTCACTTCACGGGCCTTGGCGATCACATGATTATTCGTCAAGATATATCCATCCGGAGAGATAATGACGCCCGACCCTTGTCCTCTCCGAGGCCCTCGATGTTCAAAAGGGTCGGATGGTCCCCGCCCACGAGGCCCGAAAGGTTTTCCGAAGAATTCTTCCATTCGGTCTCGTAGCGCGTCAGGCACAGAAAATCCCTCCGAAGCTTTCTCCGTCATCACAGTCGTGATGTTGACGACCGCCGGAGTCACCTGTTTGGCGACATCCGTAAAGCCGTTCGTCGGAGCGGTAGCAGCCACGGGCACGGCAGCGGCAGAGGGGCCGTCGAATGCCTGAGATGAGGTGAATGAGTAGCCGCCCCACACCAGGGCGCCGCTCAGGAAGCCGATTCCGATCATCGAACAGATCGTACGATTAAAATGTGCTGACATACCTACCTCCTCCTTCAAGACCGATTGGTTGAAAATCCGTAATCCGTGAGTGCTACTGCAAGGGGGAATTCTCTTCTAGCCCCACAGGCGAGAAGCTAACAACCGGTAATGAGAGGAAGATTAGTCGGGGATTAAACTCCGTTAAGCACCGGAATGGGCGAGCGGTAGCACAACCGTGAAGGTTGATCCCTGGCCGAGATCGCTTTTGACTTCTACCCGCCCCTTGTGCAAATCGGCGATCCAAGCACAAATGGCGAGGCCGAGACCCGTTCCCTTCTTCGTGTGGGCGCGAGCGACGTCTGTGCGGAAGAAGCGTTGGAAAATCCGCATGTGGTCCGCCGGGGCAATGCCGATGCCATGGTCCGTGACCGACAGCCTGGCCTCTCGGCCATCATTCAACAGTGAGATCTCAACCTTTCCTCCCTGGTGCGAATACTTCATCGCATTCTCAACAAGATTGAGCAGCAACTCGCGAAGCCGCAAGTCGTCGCCTTGCACAACCACCGGCATCACTGTTCCCAGGACAACCTCGATATTTCGGTCCTGCCCGAGCTGTGTGGCCTGACGATGAATATCTTCGACGAGAGACTCCATCCCAACGGGTAACGACTCCAGTTTGACTTCTCCCATGTCGGCACGGGAGAGGAACAACAGTTCATCGACGATTCTGCTCATTCGATCAATCTCTTCCAAATTGCTCTCAAGCACCGACTTATAGTCTTCGAGTGCACGAGGTCGCCGTAGAACCAAGTCCGTCTCACCCTTCATCACCGTGAGAGGGGTCCGTAACTCATGCGACGCATCACTCGTGAATTGACGGATTTGGCTGAACGAGGCATCCAGTCGACCGATCATGTTGTTGAAGGTGGCGGCCAGGCGACCGATTTCGTCGTGAGCCGCCGGCATGCTGAGACGTTGGCTGAGATCACCGGCGGCAATGCGCTGCGCGGCAAGCGTAATCTTATCGACAGGACGTAACGCTCGCCCTGCCAAGAACCATCCCCCCGCGAGGGACACGGTCAGGGCGATCGGGATGGCCACGACAAGCAGAATCAAGAATCGATGGAGGGTTTCTCCGACCGATTCCATCGACGTGCCGACTTGCACGATATACAAGAGCCTACGCTCATACATAATCGGCATAGAGATCAGCCGCAACGGAGGCTCATTAGGATACTTGGCCGACTCAAAAATGCTCTGTCCGGCGAATGCGGTATCGAGAGCGGTCCGGCTGAGTGGAACTTCATGTTGTTTGATGTTGGGAGAACGGATCGATATGGTGCCGGAGGGGCTGAAGATCTGGAAGAACTTATCGATACGCGTCAGTTCGGGAAATTGGGAAAGGAGTTCGTCTTCACTGATCAGAGGAAGAAACCCACGCTCTTCGAGCGACCGCACAGCCGTCGTCGCCGTTTCTTCCAGGGATTGATCGACGGCGTCGCGCAAATTTCGCGCGGTCATGGCGTACAGCACCACGGAGAAAGCCATGAGGACCATGGCAAGGGCGGTCCCGTACCAGAGGGTCAGTCGAACACGTAGCGGCATAGGTCAGCTCCTGGTCGCTGGTGACGAACTGATACCGTCGCAGAGCCTTCCTGTCGGTTTAGCCATCTCGGAGCCGAAGCACGAGAGCGATGGTTGCCTCGGGATTGTACTAATCGGCCTTCAGCATATACCCGCTACCGCGAATGGTATGGATCAATTTCTTGGTTCGGCCTCGATCGATTTTATTCCGAAGGTAGTTGACATAGACATCAATGACGTTGGTGAAGGTATCGAAGTCTTGATTCCACACGTGTTCGGAGATCATGGGCCTGGTGAGCACGCGGCCGGTATGGCGCATCAGATATTCGAGTAACGCATACTCTTTCAGCGTCAAATCGATACGTTGCCCCCCCCGGGTGACGTCACGGGTCGCCGGGTTGAGAACCAAGTCCTCCACCTGGAGGATTCCCGGGCTCTCGGATGCTCCACGGCGCAAGAGTGCCCGCACGCGCGCCAGGAGTTCATCGATCGCAAACGGTTTGGTCAAGTAATCGTCGGCGCCGGCATCCAGCCCTTTGACCCGTTGGTCGATCTGGGATTGAGCCGAGAGAATCAACACCGGGGTGTGGATCCGTTCCCGGCGGATATTCTTAAGCACATCCAGACCGGACATAGACGGCAACATCACGTCGACGACCAGGAGGTCGTAATTGATCACCAGGGCCATCTCTAACCCTTTGGCTCCGTCCTCACAGAGGTCGACGGCATAGCTTTCTTCTTCAAGCGCTCGCTGAATAAAAGAGCCGACTTTGGTTTCATCCTCTATGACAAGCACCCGCATACACACTCCACACATGTTGAGCAGCGGGGTGATTATACCAGACCGATGAATGTGAATCTTGCAGCGTCCAGATGGGCTCGATCGTTCCCGAAGCCGTGGCTAGGTCGAATCCCCAGGGAACGTCTGTTCCAGAGAGGTAATCATGGGCTTACCGTCGCGGATATTGAAAACCAGCGTTTCTTCGCCTTCCGTCTTGAATTCCCGATTGGCCTGCCGAAGTGTCTCGGTCGACTTGAAGGACACTTTCGCGCTTCGCTCATCCGAGGCCAACGAGACGGACGTATTCGTACGAGTAAAGTCGTTGGCGCTGGGAAAGGCGAAGCTCATGGCGAGGGTCTTCCGGTAGTCTGCCCGCGTCAGCAAGGCCATCTGTTGTTGCGGGCCTTGTTTCAGATGAATGGTGATGGTCGCGTCGTGAGTAATGTGGCGCAGGACGCCGTCGACATCCTTTCGTCGAACAGCCTCGTCGAGTGCGTCGAGAAGAAGGTCGATCCCTTCACGAGTCAGACGGACATCGGGCTGGAAGGGCTTCGATTGCGAGTCTGTGAGAACCACGCTAGGCTGACTTCTCGGTAGATGAAGAGCCAGAAAGCTGAATACCAGGCTCTGGTTCTTGACAATGGCATATCCCACGTATCCGATGATCGCGGTAGTACCGAGAACAAGCGCTATGACGATAGGCTTTACCATAGAGAAGCGATGCGGCGATCCCTTCTCTGTCCTTTCATCCATCGGAGCCCCGCTTCATGGCGATCATAGGCCAGCTCTCCGGACTGAAGGTATGAGCTAACAATAGCGTGAATTAACCGAAAAGCAATCAAAGCCCGCGGCTCTGCAAGACGATTTGCCCAGCGGAATGCTTGCCTAACCCGATGGCTGCCTCGGATAAGGCCTTCTTGCAACGCACCAATCACCATGACCACTACGAAATCATCCCCGAAAACGGGTCCGCTCTTGGAAATAGGGCTGATCGCATGGTACCTTGCCCAATTGGCAGAAGCAGTCTCAACACATCCCTTCCGAACAAAACAGAAGGTAGCCGACTTCATGACAGCTCCGAATTGGCTCCGACCGACTGATGACTTTATTCACCGGCACCTGGGTCCCACAAGGGCTGATACACAGGAGATGCTGGCAGTGCTCGGCCTACCCTCGCTCGACACGTTGGCCGATACGGCCATTCCCCCAGACCTTCGTCTTCGTGGACCCTTGGATGTTCCGGTCGGTGACGGCGAGCAGGCGGTCCTGGGCCGCCTGAAAGGCATCGCGTCCCAAAACAAGGTCTACCGATCGCTGATCGGCATGGGGTACTACGATTGCGTCACCCCGGGCGTGATCCAGCGAAACATCCTAGAAAATCCGGCATGGTATACGCAATACACCCCATACCAAGCCGAAATCTCACAAGGCCGCTTAGAGGCGCTCGTGAACTTCCAGACCATGGTGGCGGACTTGACCGGTCTGCCTCTGGCGAATGCCTCGCTGTTGGATGAAGCGACCGCTGCAGCGGAAGCGATGGCCATGTGTTACACGATCGCCCGGAACGCAGGCGGGGAACGGAACGAATTCTTTGTCTCGCGGGACTGTCATCCACAGACCTTGGCGGTGTTGCAGACCAGAGCCGAACCACTGGGTATCGTCATCAAGACCGGCGTCGCCTCGTCCGTTGATTGCTCGCGTCCTCAGCTGTGCGGCATTCTGTTGCAGTACCCGGCTACGGACGGTTATGTGGGTGATTTCAGCACATTGGTCACGCAGGCTCATGAAGCCGGTGTTCGAGTGGCGGTTGCGACCGATCTTCTCGCCCTGACTCTGCTGCGGTCACCCGGGGAATTCGGCGCTGATATTGCCGTCGGCTCGACACAACGGTTCGGCGTCCCAATCGGCTTCGGTGGCCCTCATGCCGCGTTTCTGGCTACCAGAGAGGAGTACAAACGGCAGGTGCCGGGTCGTCTCGTGGGTATCTCAAAAGATGTGACCGGCAAACCGGCCATCAGGCTTTCGCTTCAGACGAGGGAGCAACACATCCGACGGGAGAAGGCCACCAGTAACATCTGTACGGCTCAAGTCTTGTTGGCCGTCATGGCCGCCATGTATGCGGTGTACCACGGGCCGGACGGGTTGCGTCGGATCGCCGAACGTGTGCATGGCCTCACGTTGCTGCTGGCTGAAGGTCTGCGTCGACTTGGGTTCGACGTCTTGCCGAAAGTCTTCTTCGATACAATTCGGGTACCAGTACCAAAGACTCAAGCTGATCAAATCGCAGCGCGGGCGAATGAACAGCGAATCAATTTCCGGCACTATGAGGACGGCTCGATCGGCGTTTCGCTCGACGAAGTCAGCTCCGAGGAGGAAGTGCAGCGCCTCCTGCAAATCTTTGTCGGTCATGACCAGTGGCCGTTCCGTCTTTCCGATCTCGCCGCGGCCATCGATCTCAGCTACTCATCTCCCTTGGTCAGAAGCAGTAGCTATCTGACGCACGAGGTTTTCCATCGCTATCACTCCGAGCATGAGATGCTCCGTTATCTCCACCGATTGCAGGCAAAGGACCTGTCACTCGTCCACTCGATGATTCCGCTGGGCTCCTGCACGATGAAACTGAATGCCACCGCTGAAATGCTGCCGGTGACCTGGCCGGAGTTCGCTCGGCTGCATCCATTCGCGCCGGCTGAGCAAACGCTCGGCTATCGAACCTTGTTCGGACAGCTCGAATCGTGGCTGGCCGAGATTGCCGGATTTGCGGCCTTCTCGCTTCAACCGAACGCCGGATCTCAGGGCGAATATTCGGGCCTGATGATGATCCGAGCCTACCATCGAGCGAAGGGAGAAACACATCGCGACGTCTGCTTGATCCCAGTATCGGCCCACGGCACGAACCCTGCCAGCGCCGCCATGGTCGGCATGGAGGTTGTCGTCGTCGCATGCGATCGAAACGGAAATGTAGATGTCGCCGACTTGGAGACCAAGGCCGCTCACTATCGAGACCGATTATCGGCCTTGATGCTCACGTATCCATCAACCAACGGGGTGTTTGAGGCAAGCGTGCGGCGGATTTGCCAAATCGTCCATACCCATGGCGGTCAAGTCTATATCGATGGGGCCAATATGAATGCCATGGTCGGTCTTTGCCGCCTGGGCGACATCGGGGCCGATGTTTGCCATCTCAACCTCCATAAGACGTTTTGTATTCCCCATGGAGGTGGAGGGCCTGGCGTGGGACCGATCGGAGTGGCACGGCACCTCGTGCCGTTTCTACCGGGACATCCTGTGGTCAAACTCGGTGGGCCTCAATCCATCGGCCCGGTGGCAGCAGCCCCCTTCGGCAGTCCGAATATCCTTCCGATCTCCTGGGCATACATCGCCTTGATGGGGCGTGACGGATTGACCAAAGCCACACAGGTGGCCATCCTCAATGCCAACTACATGGCGAAGCGGTTGGAGAAGCATTATTCGATCCTCTACAAGGGGGACTCCGGGCTGGTAGCTCATGAGTTCATCCTGGATCTGCGTGAATTCAAGGAAAGCGCCGGTATCGAGGCGATGGATGTCGCCAAGCGATTGATGGACTATGGCTTCCATGCGCCGACCGTTTCGTTCCCGGTGGCCGGCACGCTCATGATCGAACCGACGGAAAGTGAAGCTAAGAGCGAACTCGATCGATTCTGCGAAGCACTCATCCTGATCCGTGCCGAAATTCAAGAGATCGTGGATGGGCGTCAGCCACGGACGAACAATCTGCTGAAGAATGCCCCTCATACCGCCGCGATCGTGACGGCGACGGAGTGGAATCGTCCCTATAGCCGCGAGCAGGCAGCGTTTCCCGCTCCCTGGCTCAGGAGCAACAAGTTCTGGCCGAGCGTGAGCCGCATCGACGAAGCCTACGGTGACCGCCATCTCGTGTGTAGTTGTCCTCCCATGGAAACCTACCAGTCCTAGCAGGGTCGCCTCCTATATTGCTGCCCGTTGGTCCGCTCGAATGGTTCCGCTCGTTCCTTGCCTGACTTTCTGGACAAGCAGTAGAGTACAGCTGTCAGCCCTGACCTGGAGGTTCGTATGACTGATATTGGACGTCGCGGTTTCCTTGTGCGGACGGGATTGGCCTTGGGCACAGCGGTTCTGGCTGGTGCCTACTCTCGCGCGATTGCCGATCAACAGCCCCCGCAGTACAGGTTCAAAAATTGGGAAGACTTTCGGACGCAGTTTCCTTTGTCTCCTCAGCTCATCCATCTCGCCGCGTTTTTTCTCGCATCCCATCCCACCCCGGTACGCGAAGCGATCGAAGGGCATCGCGCCGGCCTGGACGCGGATCCCATCGGCTATTGGTACCAACACGAAGAGAAGCAAGAAGCGAAGGTGCTTCAGGCAGCTGCCGACTATCTGGATGCGGACCCTCTCGATATCGCCTTGACCGACAGTACGACGATGGGGTTGGGTTTGCTCTATGGCGGCTTGGCGCTTCGCCAGGGACAGGAAATTCTAACGACGACGCACGACCATTATTCGACAGAGACTGCTCTGCGTCTTCGAGCCGAACGGACTGGTGCTACCGTGCGGCAGATCCCTCTCTATCGTTCGATCAAAACGGTATCTCGCGACGAGCTGGTCGATTCCCTACAAAAAAGCATCACCCCCGCGACACGTATCGTGGCCGTCACCTGGGTCCATTCCAGCACGGGACTCAAACTGCCGATTCGTGAGATGGCAGATGCAATCCAATCCCTCAATCGCTCGAGGGACGAGCAAGATCGGGTCATCTTCTGTGTGGATGGGGTTCATGCCTTAGGGGTGGAGGACTTTCGGCTCAGCCGGCTCGGCTGTGATTTTCTGATCGCCGGAACCCACAAATGTATGTTCGGCCCTCGTGGAACCGGTCTCGTTTGGGGCCATCCTCAGGCCTGGCCCGTTGCCCAGCCGATCATTCCGACGTTCGACACGCAAGCATTTGACCAGTGGCTGAAGAACGGTTCTACGCATGGCCTTCCACAAGCCACTTATATGACACCCGGCGGGTTCCATTCATTCGAACATCGCTGGGCGCTGGACGAAGCCTTCAACTTTCATCAAGCCATCGGGAAAGCTAAAGTGACGCAGCGCATCTACGAACTGAATCAGCAGCTGAAGCAAGGCTTGGCAGCCATGCCCCATGTCACCCTGCACACACCGATATCGCAGGATCTTTCGGCCGGGATCGTCTGCTTCGAGGTGGCTGGAATGACTCCTCGTCAGATCGTGGAGAAGCTGCGACAGCGTAAGATAGTCGGCAGCGTGACACCGTACGCGACGCAGTATGCCAGGCTCGCGCCGAGTCTCCTGAACTCACCACAGGAAATCGAAAAGACCTTGGGAGCGATCCGACATCTTCGTTCGTCGTAGACAGGAACCATCAGGCACAAGACCAGTGATATTGGAAGTGCCTCTTTTCAACGCCGATGATAGGGAACACAGAAGCGGTTGGAACAGTGGGCCACTTTCAGGTCGCCGTTCGTGGCGTCGTAGTAGCTGACCAAGGGTCGGCCATCCGTGCCGATCGTAATCGTCGTGAACTGGCCGACATCGTCCCAGCTCTGGACAGCCGCGTGGGTGACCGTTTCACAGCCAACATCGGCGCAGCGAGCGACTCGTAAGTCCCCGTTCGTTGCATCATAATAGCTGATCAACCCCCGTTCATCAGCACCAATAGTGATCGAAGAGAATCGACCGATGTCGTCCTGGCTGTGAAGTGTGCCGACTCTGGACGAGCGACAGACAAGATCTGCGCAGTGGGCCACTTTCAAGTCACCGTTTGTCGCATCGTAGTAGCTGATTAAACCAAACCCGTCGGCCCCAATCACAACGGAGCCATACTGGCCGACATCGCCCCTACTATCCACCGTGCTTTCTGTCGCAGAACCACAGGCAACATCGACACAATGTGCTATTTTCAGGTCCTGGTTGGTGACGTCATAGTAGGTGATGAGCGCCAGGCCATCGGCACCGATCGTGATCGAGGTGAACTGACCGACGTCGTCCTTGCCGGCCAAGGTGGTCACCGTGGCTGAGCTACAGACGAGATCATCACAATGCGCCACTTTCAGATCTCCATTCGTGGCGTCGTAGTAGCTGATGAGACCTCGGCCGTCAGTCCCGATCGTCACCGACGTAAACTGACCGACCTGACCTGCCTGGTCTAACGCATAGGACATCGCGGAGATGCAGATCAGATCCTGGCAGTGCGCCACTTTCAGATCCCCGTTCGTCGCATCGTAATAGCTGATGAGAGGAAGCCCATCTGCGCCGATCGTCACGGAACTGTATTGACCAACATTGTCCTGGCCCTGAACGGTCGTCACCGTGGCAGAGGCGCAGGTCAGGTCAGCGCAGTGGGCCACCCTGAGGTCGCCGTTCGTCGCATCGTAGTAGCTGATCAATGCCTTGCCGTCGGATCCAAGGACCATCGAGGAGGATGCGCCGACGTTAATAGCTGCTCCGTCCAACTGGGTCACAGTCGCCTCGGTGCACCCCACATTGCCACAATGAGAAATCTTCAGATCGCCGTTGGTGACGTCGTAATAACTGATGAGCGGTAGACCATCTTTCCCGATGGCAACGGACGTGTACGAGCCGACGTTACCGGTACTGTCCGGCGCGGCAAGGGTAGCGGAGGTACAGGCGACATCGCCACAGTGGGCCACCTTCAAATCCCCGTTCGTCACGTCGTAGTAACTGATGAGGCCCAGCCCATCGGCTCCAATCACGATGGACGTGTACTGGCCGACATTGCCTTCGCTCTCAAGAACGGTGCGCGTCGGGGAGACGCACAGGACCTCCTCGCAGTGGATCACTTTGAGATCGCCGTTCGTCGCATCGTAGTAGCTGATGAGGGGCCGACTATCCGTCCCGACCGTCACGGAGCTGTACTGGCCCACATCGGCGGTTTTATCGGGGGTCGTCGTGAGAGTCGGTTCAGTGCAAGCTAAATCAGGACAGAGGGCTGACTTCAGGTAGTGGTCGGTCGCATCGTAATAGCTGATGACGCCCTGGCCCATAGCGATAGTAACCGACGTGTACAGGCCGACGTTCCCCTCTGCCTGCAGAAACGTGAGAACGGTAATCGTCGCGGCCTCACAGGCCACATCGGTGCAATGCGCGGCCTTTAAATCTCCGTTCGTGACATCGTAGTAGGTGATGAGGGGCAGCTTGTCGATGCCGATGGTCAAGGAACTGTACTGTCCGACGTTCCCAGCATGGTCGAGAGTCTTGAGCGTGGCCGAAGTACAGGCGAGATCAAGGCAATGGGCAACCTTCAGATCTCCGTTCGAGGCGTCGTAGTATGTGATAAGCCCTCGATCGTCGCTCCCAAGCGCGACAGAGGTGTACTGCCCGACGTCCCCCGTGCGGTCCAGCGAGCTGATCGTCGCGGATGTGCACAGCTGGTTCGAACAGTGCGCCACCTTTAGATCTCGGTTGGTCGCATCATAGTAGCTGATGAGGCCGAGGCCGTCGGCACCGACGGCAACCGAGGTGAACTGACCGGCATCGCCGGAGCCATCCCTGGTGATCAGCGAGAATCCCGGGCGCTCCAGACCTGTATCGTCCGCTCTGGGGCCCTGGCTCAGCTGTAGGCCGGACAGAAGCGGGATGAGGGCACCAAGAACGATCAGCCGCTCCATCGATTTCTTGCCTGGTCGAACCTTCATGAGACACCCGCCGTCCATAGTGTGAATGACATAAACCTAAGAGACAAGGGGCAGAAGAATCGAATTGGAGGCAAAGGGTCAAAGAGCAAAGGGCAGAGGGTTAGGGCTCAATGTCCTGGGCAAGGCGGAAACCGATGGTGTCGAGCCGGTAGACGGCGCTGTACCTGAGCCGGGCCGAAGCACGCAGGTACACCGGTTCGTAGTTCCAGGAACCGCCGCGGATCGCGCGCTGGCCATGACCGTCATACCGGTCCGCGCACCATTCCCAGACATTGCCCGCCATGTCGTAACACCGATGGGGGCTCACCCCGTTGGGATACTGGGTCACCGGGGTCGTATGACCAATCCCAGACTGTGAACTGTTACATAGATTCTCGTCGAATCCCTCGCCCCAGGGATACTGGCGTCCGTCTTCGCCCCGGGCGGCCTTTTCCCATTCCTGCTCAGTGGGGAGGCGCTTGCCGGCCCAGGTGGCATAAGCCTCCGCTTCGTAGTAACTGACACCGACAACAGGATGATCCCCCTTGTTCCATTTCACATCATTCCAATAGGCGGGACCAGTGATGCTATTCGCGACCTTCCATTTCCACCCGTCATCTGACCAGTACTGCCGATTCTTATAACCACCCGCTTTAATGAAGGCTCGATATTTCTTATTGGTCACGGGATACCTGTCGATCCAATAGTCATGGTCGATCGTTTCGCGGGTCTTCTCGTGGCCATACAGAAATGGCCCTTTGGGCACTTTCACCATGTCCGCTGGTGCGTTACCTGACGGTCGCCCAGCCGACGGAGCCTTTTCCACGTCCTCACCAACCGCCCGCACTGCCTGTCCCGGTATCTTCTGACTTTCTTGCTGACCCTGAATCACTCGCTTTAGAGACGCGATTAACTGATTCATGTCGTTGCGAAAATCAGCGCCGGATCGTAGTGCAAGGCCATGCCGATACGCTAAATCCTGAATGGTTGTCGGAAGCTGCTGGGCTGGTGGGATCGAGGCCCCTCTCACGAACACGGGAATTACAGGAATCTGACGTTTCAAAGCCGACTCAACTTCAAGCCGCACGAAATCTCCCGGGTCTTCAAGTCTGGTCTTGCCCTGGCTATCTCTTGGCCCCATCCAGTCTGGCCCGATCACGGCGAGGAATACCTCACATTTGGCCACCTGCTCATCCAGATACTTGCGAAAGTCAACGCCATGGGGGATGGAATCCACGTCTAAGAAAACGGCCTGGCGCCCAAACTCCTGGACAAGCCGCTCATCGATACGATCGATGGCATAGGCGCTATCTTCACGACGATACGAAATCAGGATCTTGCTCATGGTTGCACCACACGAAGCCCAAGCCTTCCAGCCATCCCGATGGGTCTTCGCGCCAGATTCTACGCATTTTTCCGACCAACGCAAGACCGAGAAACTGGCTCTCGATTGCAGCGGTAATTACGTGCTTGGCGGAGTTAGGTAGGGTTGGGGAGAGGCGATTTCAGTTCTGTGGCAAAAACCCTACTTTTCGTCGCATTTCTGGAGCTTCGACTCTAAGCATCGCTGGGCCATCTCCTGCGCTTTCTGAATCTGAGCCGGAGTCATACGTGATGCCACCTTTTCTCGATCCTTCGCCAGCTCTTGTTTCGACCCACCGCCTAACGATTCCCCCGCGATGCTGTACCACATATAGGCACGAACATAGTCCTGTGGAACGCCTTGTCCATTGGTATACATTTGCGCCAATTCGTTTTGCGCTCCCGCGTGACCCTGCTTCGCGGCCATGCGATGCCATTTCAACGCTGCCTGGTAGTCCTGCGTCACACCCAGACCGCTGGCATAGAGCAGTCCGAGATTGTACTGCGCTCGTGCATCTCCTCTCTCCGCCAGAGGGTAAAAGAGTCCCGCCGCGAGCCTGTAGTCTCCCCGCTGCAAAGCCTCATACGGTTCCTCTCCGGAGAGTGCTGCCACCGCTGCCGAACTATGGACAACCAATACAACCGCGAGCAGAAATGACCACATCGTTGACCTGCCTTTCAGCATCGTAAATAGCCTTGCCTTAGAATGCTCTACGCCCGACTACAATACAACCATTGCCTGCATGTCTGCTACTCCGACAGGGCACCGTTCGGTCGCCCTCCTATTATTGACTAAGATCGAGGGATCATCAACCATCGTTCTGCCGCGAGTTTCGGCGACCTCATCGGGCAGAACCAATGCCGTCGCCTCGCTCACTTGCGCATTCCTACGGAACTCAGAGTGCCTGCCGCTCGTTTCTATGCCCCCTACTTTGGCATGAGGCCTTTTGAGTTGTCGCAATTGGTTTGCTCTGATATGTAAACCGATCAAGCAAGGGCGCGGTCGGAGAAACCTTGCTCGATGCACAGCGATCGAGGTGAGCCGTGCCGACGACGTACCAAGAACGATTCGGGAATAACGACGACCTCATCCATGCCTACGCCGATGATAATTCTCCTCGCGCGTCCGAGATTCAATATCTCTATGACGCGATAAAGCGTCTCAAAGCCCGACGGGTCCTCAACGTTCCTTTCGAAGGCAGCCTGATAAGGAGCGTGGCGACAAATGAGCAGGTCACCTTCGCGGATTTCGTTGTGCCGGCTACGTTGCACAGGTGGAATATTCTCAAAACAGACTTCAACTTGACCGACATACGGAGAAACTATTTTGATGCGGTGATCTCCATCGCAGGAATACATCATCTTACGAATCAGGAACAGTTTGAGTTCCTTGTAGCCACCCGAAAGACACTCAGGGTCGGAGGACGGCTGCTAATGGTAGAGGTGACGCCTGATTCGCCCACGAGCCGTTTCCTTGACGGCTTTGTCGGAAAAAATACTCCTACGGGACATGTCGGCAACTACCTCAAAAATGACTTCGTCCGCATGGTAGAACAGGCTGGATATCAAACGATCCGGAGGAGGACCGTGGTCCATGAATGGCTGTTTCGGAACCAAGAACACCTGCATGCCTGGATGACCAAGTTTTTTGGTGTCTCTGTCCCCAAACCGGATCTCATTGCTCAGGTCGACGGCATCTTGGGGATCAACAAGCGAAAAGACTGTTTGACGGTGAATTGGCCGCTGGACTTTGTCGGCGCGCAGGCCGAAAGAACACCTCTGAAAATATCTTCTCCCCATCGGCTGGATAAAATCGGCCGATCCCGCCTGCGGGCAAATTCGTCAGTTCGCCGAAAAGCACCCGCTTGGTATCGGTAAAAAAGTCCACTCTTATATAGGTGAACTCAGCCGACAGAATTCGCGATTGGCTCAACAGGCCCGGCAAGAAGTCCCAGCTGGCCGGCTCGAATTCTTTCAGGGGATAATACAAGCTTACTCCCAAAGGTGTTCCAGCTATATCGAAAGTCTGCCGCGCCTTGGTGTATCGATCGATCAGGCTGACGAGCTTCGGCTCCCCCCTCAGACAGTGAACCGATCCTTCGAGCGAAAAAGAGTCGTCGATGTATTCCTCAATGATGACTTTCCGTTCAAGGGTGGCATAATTCTTTTCCAGATCGGACACAAAATAGTCCTCGTGAAACCAATTCTTGATTCTGGGCAGGGCCTCAATGTACTCGGTTTTGGAGCGCGCGATGATTACCCTTCCGGAGCTATTGGTCGGCTTAATCACGCAAGGAAACGCTGGTGGCCTATACCGCTCAACCTCGTCCGCAGTCCGCAAGACACAGATCGTTGGAGTGGTAGTTCCCGCACCGATCCTCTCCTCCGTGTACAGCTTGCAATATTCCTTGTCCGACACACGTCTTCGTAATGGGCTTTCCAGCTCAGCCCCTGACTTCACTTGAAAGAGGAAATCATTGAACAACCGGTCCGGTTTCATCGGGAGCCTGTGATGCACGACTACAAACTGAAAGAGATACGTCGGATACAGGACGACATTGAGAATTGAGGACGAGACGTGTCTTCTGTAGAGCGCCAACGAAACCCGTCGCAAGCGCCCATAGAGACGAGCAGCGACTTTCACAAGGACAGCGGAGGATTGTCTCATTGCAGAAGCGCGATTCGTGAATTCTCGCGTTTGTTCTTCGTCGAGCCGCCAGCTCTTTTGATTGAAACATTCCTGGCGTGTCGGCTGACCGTCGGTCAGCAGCTATACTACAAGGTCGTCGAAGATACCTGGCCTACGTCTTCCTTTACTCTCCATTGCCGTTGCATCTTCGATCATATTTTTTGCTTTCCTGAGACAAAGCAGCGACTGGAGGCTCAGGTCTGAACAGACGGTAGAGGAGATGCCAGCAGATTTTAAGAATGGCGACTCGGAAAAAAGCCTTGGGACAAGCTGAAGAAGTTGGTGCCGAAGCCGGGATAGCAAAAGTGGGAATCGCTGAAACCATTGATGGGAGCGGCGATTCTCGCTTATCTCCTTGATACATGCGGACTTTGTCTTTGTGTATCTTTGTTTGTCCTTGTCTCTCTCTGGTCCGACTCAGCTCAATCTGTAGTCGAGTGTAACACCCTAATAACACCTGGCGGAAGCCCCCCGGCATGTTCGGCAGCTGGGGCGTGGCTCCTCTAGCGCATAGCCTTGCATCTCCTGCGCAGGTCGCCCCTGGCCTATCCCGGACCTCCGTTCTTCACCTCAATTCACAAGGGGAACTCACCAGAAGGGTGGCTGAGCCCCACAGATGCAGGATTGGGTCTCGTGTAGGTTAGGGCAAGATGGACGCACCGGCTCATGGGTCAAACCCCTGTGCTTATCACTCGCACGGCAAGGAGGCGACGATGTTCATGTTTATATACCCCCAAGAGGGCCACGAGCTTCACACTGGATATAGAGGTCCTCTCGCGCTCGGCGCGTTGCTGTGGCTGATCCTGTCGCTGATTGGCTGTTCCTCGTCACGAAAGGAATACGTTGTGGATTATACCCGTGGGAACGATGCAACAGCCCAGGGTTCACGCGATCGCCCATGCCAGACCGAGGGGCACTGTCGGATGCTGGCTGAGCGTGACGGGGTGCGTTCGTATTGGATGGTGTATCAGTGAGGGCACCAACGGCTTGAGCGGTGGTCACGGAGGCTAGTTGGATGAGCGTGCAGGAGAGTCGCTAATGGCCGCTCCGTCCGGTCGCGTGAGTCACATGATTGCGGACCCCAGCAGCCGACGAGCCCTGGTCCCGCGTGCTAGGAATCCGGCAGGAAATATCCCTAGGAGATTGACACGCTCGCACCCCAGACCCCCCCCGGCCTTCCAACGATACACCAGCACCAGGATTAAAGGACGAGCGTTGCAATGCAGGCTTGGAACCGGTATCCTTAATCAAAGCAGGCACATGATGATGAAGTTCCTCCAAGCCCTTTCCATCACGGCACTACTCCTACTTATCAAGCGCCTCCTGGTACGGAAGCCTCCATCACGGCCGTACCGCCACCCAGAGGACGAGCGGTCCAAGATTCGTGGATACAGGCGGCCTTCATAGGTCAGCGCCTCGTAAGTCCATCGCAGTCCCCATTTTTAGTGCGTCGTCCCTAATGTCACTCTCGACCGCTCGTACGGGGGTCGGATACGAGGACCAGGTTGCCAACAAATCAATTCATTCCTCCCAGGTGCCCATCTCGTCGGGCATCCATGACGAATTGAGCGGTGGTTGATTTCACAGCGTCTTCAAGGCTGTAGGTGAAGACGTTCATCCAGGAGAAGGGGAGTAGTCCAGCCCAATAAAGCTGTCTCGCCGTCATGTCGTAGGTGTACGTCTTGGTAAGCATCTCCCGATGAGTGACGCGGTAGGAAAATTCCCAGCCGCCTTCGTTAATGTAACAGGGAATGACAAAGGACGTCATTGATGAGAGGTGTCCGAGAATCTCGCCGTACCAATGCCACGGATACGGTTTTTCCCGCACCGTGATCACGACTTCCGTCCTAGGCCATGTCGTGGAGACGAGATCGCTGCTACAGCCTGCGGCATGTTCCAGCGCGGCTTGCAGGGCATCAGCGATACCCGGCGGGGAGAACACGCCACTATAGGTCCACTGGTACGTTCCTCCCCATGTCGACGCATCACTCCCTCCCTCACTGAGACCATAGGAAAACTGAATCGTCAGATGACACGGAGCAGGCGTGGTAGAACTCGTGGGAAGAGAATTGGCAATGGGGAAGTCACGATACGTCACGAGACAACCTGAGAGGGGAATGAGGAGTATCAGAACGATGAGGCCGCGCCTTGTCATAGCGTCTGTCCGTTTCGTCACTCTCTCGGAACGGCGTCTACGGCGATAGAGAAGAGGGCCGTGACGAGGTGCTTCTGTATTGAACCACCTTGAAGATCCTAACGGATCCTGAGTGGAGGGTCCACGAGGAAATAAGGGAGCGGGGACAGGAGATCTATGAGTCGGAATTGGAAAGCCGGGACAGAGGGCCGGGGATCGGAGTCCTGCAATCATTGGTCGTCCATGCCCTCGTTAGCCGAACAGCATCAACGAATGGAATCATTCACGGCATCCTTTCCGGTGCTGCGGCTGTTGACGTCGTTGAAGATGTCCTATGAAGCTGCCAAGAAACGAGCGAAGCCCTATAACAGGATTGTCGGGGGGCTAGCGGAGATGCGACGGGACACGGTGGAGTTTGTGCAAAGGGCAATAGCCGATAACCGGCGAGCCTCCGTGATCGTGAACAATCGATATGAGGGGATTCCTTGTTAACGATTCAGGCCTGAAGAATGTGCTGCAAGGCGGAGAGCAGTGACCACTTGTCGACCTTCAGCGTGTGTCTGTCCCGCCGCAGGAAAACTACGAAAGATTTTTCTCTTCGACGGTGATGTCCCTATACTTCGAAATCTGAATTCGCTTCCCGGGATTCTGATGGACTTTCTTAATGACCTTGTCTTCTACGAATCGCCGCAACTCCTCGATGGAAATGTGACCGGCTAGAAACTCCTCGTTCATGACAAGGTGCCAGGACACCTTGCCGATGTCACTGCTAAAGATAAATGTCGGTCTCATATTCTGACTGAACTTCACGTCTACAAATTGCTTTTCGAGACATTCCCGTATGGTCCGAATTGTGACCGGATCAATTCCACCGTTACCACTGTCCATGGATTTTGCCATCACTTATCCAGATAATTGTTCTGACCAAAATGCTGACGCGGCCACTTGCGCAGGGAGGGCTCCTCATACTGTGTGGGGCGAGCTCCGATTACTTCCCCTTCGGCAGCTGTCCCTTCTTTTCCAGTTCCGCCCAGTGCGCCTCGACCAGTTGGACTATATAGGCCTTAACCGAAAGGCATTCAAGCGCCGCCCCAATCTTAGCTTTAACGACTGCATCGCGAGGCAGTCTCTCTCTGGTCCGACTCAGCTCAATCTGCCGCCCAATGTAACACCCCAATAACACCAGGCGGAAGACCCCATCCGAGGTTGCGTCATATACCGCTACCGCCCGCCATATAGAGCCCTCCACGACTAGCATGATCTGTCCACGATATGGCAGCGGGCCAGTAAGCCTCCAGCCTGGGCATGGTTACAGTATGACGAGCTAAGGTCAAGATGGTAGAACTGAGGAGGGAATGGACCGAGTATACTTCTAGGTTTGTCCGTTGATCCTTGTGGGTGGAGTTTCCTACAATACCGGCCACTGCCACTCATTACCTAGTGTATTAGCACATGAGCAAATTGAGCTTGGACGTTGAAGAACATGGGTAGTCCCAAGGACCGAGTACTCCTAAGAACACAGAGGAATTACTTGTTCACCCGGCTACAAGAACGGAGCTTCTCCCCATCCGATTTTGAGCTTACGGAGAAGTCGAACGATGCTTGTCTGCGCCATCGTTCAACAGACTACTTCTTTATCATTGAAATCAATTATAGCGGAGAGTACTCAGCGTCCTTCTCGCCTGGTGAAAATATAATCAAAGAAGTCAGACCAAGCCTTAACTGGATGGGGGTTGAAATCCACTTCACGAGATGGATGGACAATCTTAAGGAGGAAATTGAGGCACTGGACTTATGGGCAGCTATTTCAAGTGATACCCAACTAATAAAATCTGCCTCCGATCAGGACAACCGACCGTTCACACCCGACGAACAGATTCAGTTTAAGAAGGCTCTTAACGAGATCAAAGCCTATCTCATCAAGAGCCACAGCCTCACTGGTGCTAGGCTCGAAACTATTGAAGGTCGATTGAGCTACCTGGAAGAAGCTGTCACACGAATGGGACGAAAGGATGCCATTCACATTGCCATAGGTGTGCTTGCGAATATCGCCACTGGACTAGCACTAGATGCTAGCAGTACCCGTGAGCTTTTTCAGTTCGCAGGACAAATCTTCAAACAGCTTCTTGGAACAGTGCTGTATTTGGCCGGACCACATTGAAAGTATCTTCCATGACCACCACGCCACACCAACAACCTTTACACTCGCTGATTACGTTGAACTCCATCATCTATTTTCTGATGGTGATATCACGAAATCAACAAAGGCAGAACTGGAACGTTTTGCCGTCATGCCATCTCGCCCAGACGCACACGTTAAGTTTGGTTGGACTAGGGCGTGTCATCAATTAAGCCATGTCATCGAAGCAGCGAGATAGATGGCACCGAGGAAATTGGCGGCGCGTTTATCATAGCGGGTGGCGATGGCACGGAATTGCTTGAGTCTCGCGAAAAAGTTCTCGATCAGATGGCGGGCTCGGGAGAGGTCTTGATCGTATTCACGTGGGGTTGTTCTGTTGGATTTGGGTGGGATGACGATGGTCTTCCCTGCTTTTCGCAGCGGTTCAATCACCCGTTCATCGGCATCGAAGGCTTTATCGGCGATGACGGTATCCGCCTCAATGCCGGGTAGCAAGACATCGGCGCCCTCCAGATCATGCGCCTGTCCTGGGGTGAGATGAAACCCGGTCGGATTACCCAGCGCGTCACAGGTGGCGTGGATTTTCGTGGTCAGGCCCCCCTTGCTGCGTCCGATGGCTTCCTGCACTTGGTGCCCCCTTTTGCCCCAGCGCTGTGCTGGTGGGCACGGACGATGGTGGAATCGATCATCGCGTATTCATTGTCGAGATCCTCGGCCAGACGCGCAAACACCCGTTGCCAGACGCCGCGTCGACTCCAGCGCGTATGGCGCGTGTGGATCACTCGGAAATCTCCGAACCGCTCCGGCAGATCCCGCCACGGGATTCCCGCGCGATACCGGAACAACACCGCTTCCACAAATAGCCGGTTGTCCTGCGCGGTCACCCCCACCGTGCCTTCACGCCCAGGCAACAGGGTTTCAATCTTCTCCCACTGGTCATCCCGCAACCCGTACCGTCTCACCATCCGCAGGCCCCTCCTTCGGCCTGGGACGGAGTGAATCACACCACGATGGCTTTGTGAACCTAGAAAATTAATTGATGACACGCCCTAGTTTTCCTCAGGTGTGTGAAACCGTCCGAACGCTTCTGATGGTCCGCTTGAGGTTTGGGCACATGGGGAGAAGGAACACCGGGTAAGTCCGCTGTCGCTCGGGGCAGCTCCGTGTACAGTCCCTCCCATCGATCCATTCGATCCTGGCGTAGTTCTGCTTGACTCTCAGTAATCTCCTACACAGTCGGCCATACTCGGCTGAATCGTGATCGAGAAGTGGGAGACCAGCTGACTTTAGTAACTCATCTGCTTCCTTCTCAATTCGGCTAAAGTCATTCGAAAGTAAGTTATCTGCCGCGTCTTCTAGTTGATCGTGAAGGACAAGAAAGACTCCTACGTTGGTCATCTGAGATGGGACGCAAGCTTGCACGATAGTCCTCTGCCTCTTCAAGAGGCGTATCCAGCCAGCGAGCTATGAGGCAATCAATTTGTTCTGGGGTCATCGAATGTCCATGTCTTTTGAGCGTGAGGAAGACCCGCTTCGCTTGACTTTCCAACAGGTGAGCACGCCAACGAGCCTCTTCTTTGTTAAGAGTCTTGAGGCTTCTCAAGACCTCTGCACGACCATGGAAGAATGGCCGAAGAGCCTTCGGAATCCAGATGCGATGATAGAGGGATTTGCGTTTGCGAGAAAGAAAAACAGTAAACATGGCTGCCTCCTTGGACTGTAGATTTGGCTACAGTTCTCAAGAAGGCTGTCTGTGAATCGGCTCTGGTGGGCGATCAGGGGATGGTTGGTGCCGAAGCCTGGATTATATCAGGGAGGGTTGCCGAAGTTATTGATAATATCGGCAATCCTCTCAATCCCCTCAGCAGCAGCTCGGCTCATTTGTTTCTCTTTGTCTGTCTTTGTTGCTCTCTCCATCGATCTGTCGATAAAACTAACACCCTAATAACACCTGGCGGAGCCCCCCGGGCCTTTGTCGGTTGGCGGGGCGCCTCTTGGAGTCCTCTAGGACATAGCCATTCATCCATAGCGTTACTGTTCCCAGACAGGAGTGATCTCCAAAACGCAAATGAAGCCCCCTAGTACGGCTTGCGTGCAGTTCGTCCCCTGTGGTACTGCTCCTTCCGACCTGTGAAGTCTCCAAGGTAATCCCATAAGGGGGAATAGTGAAGCGATTGTGCGAATGCCGCTCGATGGGTGGTGGCGGATCTTACGCCGGGAGGTCTGAATGCTAGTCGAATGGATTTATCCTGTAATGATCCTCCTGGCTATTTCCATCATTATGATGATGGGGACGCTATTCATAACCCCCCATGTTTAATTTTTTCATTGCTTCGCCTTGCGCCGCGAGGTCGAAATGCGCGTATTCTGGCGTCGTTTGGACTTGGCTATGGCCCGCGAGTTTTTGCACGGCGAATAGCGGCACCCCGTTTTTCAGCGCATCCGTAATTCCACTATGTCTGAATCTGTGGCTGCTCAGTCTTATCCCCGCGCGGACGCCAATGTTGTCCAGCCGGTGGGCTAGTGCGTCCTTTGTCATTTGCTTCCCGTCCGGTCCAGGGAAGACATGCTCGCTTTCTCCCGCACAGTGCTTTGCGGACGCTAGGGTTTTGGTCAGCACGGGTGTTACTCGCAGGATCTTTTTTCGCTGCTCCTTCGGCTGTCTAAATTCCAATGTCCCCGCTTGGTAGTCCACGTCTGACCACTCTAGCCCCCGGAGTTCGGACGCCCGGCGGACTGTCGCTCTCGTCAAGGGTTTAGTGTGCCGGCACCGAGAAATAGCTAGGGCAAAATGGGCAGTCGGGATACCATGGTATGCGGCGCTAGACCAGGATAATACAGCTATTCTGGGCGTGCGTCCGGGGTGCAGCGGGCCCACTACGCCGTGGCTTGTACCCAACGAACGCGGGGGCGTTACGCTGATGTTCCCAGAGGACTACTAGTAAACTTCTAAAGACGAATAGGAGGCCCTATGGCGTTTGACGCCGCATTCCGTGCCCGGTTTATGGCAGGCCAAGCCGACGAGGCGGAGATCCTCGAAGCTATAGCCGACGGACTACGGACCGGCATGGTCTGGTCCGCCAGAGGGTACTATAGGCGCCTGGCGCAGACGATGATAGATGGCGGATGGGTCACAGCACGCGGGGACATCATCCGCCGGAGGAGTTAACCATAAGGAGTTAGTGATGTCTGATTTTAACCACAAAGATGAGCGGATCTATAAGATGTATCCCCGTGGTTTGAGCATTGCGCAAATAGCACGAAAAATCGGTACGCCCGATAATACCCTAAGTGTTCTAGTTGGATTGCAGCGAAAGGGGGTAACACATGCCCGATCAAACATACCATTAGGCGTCCTGATTTCGGTGCTAACGATTTGCTAACGATCTGTGTCGAAAACGGCGACAAATGACCCGTTCCAGTAAGAACTACACCAAACTCCACGAATCGGGGAGGGTATACCTTAACTGGCGTATCTCCCATTTTTATTGCCTTTTTTCGTGTTTTCAGTGGGTTAGGGGTGGTGCCGAAGCCGGGATTTGAACCCGGACACCCGTGAGGGCGCTAGACCCTGAATCTAGTGCGTCTGCCAGTTCCGCCACTTCGGCCTCAGGGGATGTTGAAAAAGACCGTCAGCTTCATTCTCGTTTCGCTCAAGGTCTCGACGTACCGGCGAAGGGTACGACTCAACCTTTCGCTCACTGCGGCCTCGTTCAAGACCATTTTTGAGCGTGCCAAGACGTCGGCCTCTAAAGGAGTCGGATTATGCTGAATTCTCGTTACCCACGTCAAGCAAGTGTCAGGGGCTGCTGCTCAATGTGCGGTACGGGTGGCTGCCTGAGGCGGAGCCCATTGTCCCGCGGCAGCGATGTCACGTGGATCGCCGCTGACGATAATGCGTTCACGTGCGAGCCCGGCCGCAGCCAGAAGTGAAGGGACGGCGATCCTCGGGGCCTCATCGACCATTAAGACGTCGAAACGCACCCGGCTGAACAAAGGATCGCTCGCGACTCGCGTGGGCGTGACGGCAACAACTCGTCGATTCTGCAGGAAGGCCTGGCGGTTCGGATTTTCCTCAGCAGCCATCAGCTCACGAACCTTTTTCGTACCACCGAGTTTTGCGATGTGCTCCTTGAGTGCGTCAAACTCGGCTCGCATCCCTCTGGGAACGGCCGCCTCCGGAGCCAGCTGCTGAATGCTCACCTTGGCGACATCGAGTTCTTTGTTCAGTTGGTCCATCTGATCCTGATACAACGCGCAGTACTGTTTGAGGGATTCCGCATTCTTCCCCACCGCCTGCATCGTCAGCCGTTGAAACAGGGGTAGGTTTTCGAATTCCTCGAGCGTCTTCCGGGCATCGGCCATTCTCACTTGAAGATCTCGCACTTGTGTGACGAGGCGCCATTCCAACAGGCGGAGTTCGTCCAGGTCTTGCTGTTTCGCTTCTTTCTGAGACAAAAAAGGTGCGAGCGCTCGGAAGCGGTCGTACTTGTGTTTCAAGGAGGCCTTGTCGCCTTGTGACTTGGCATAGAATTGATGCATTTGCGCTTCGAACCCCAGTTCGTGAAGGTCGATGCCTCCGGCTTGCGAAGCAATCGGGAGTTCATACCGAGTGATCCACGTTTTGTGGTTCAGTCCGCCGGCCTTCACGGTACGCCCCACTATCCCTACAATCTCATCGCATTCTTGGTGATCCGGACTGATCAGGAGAATGCGTTTGTTGGTGCGAATGAGTTCCATCGCCAGGTCAGCGAGCTTCTGACGCCGGAATGACCGGTCATCCGACCACATTGCGGTGAAGACGGATGAGGCGGAGGGGAATGTTGCGACCTGATCTTCCTGCATCTGTAACAGCGACGTTAACCGCTCGGCCGGCCCGAGGTGATAGAGGTCCGGCTTCGCCAGCATTTCTTTCAGACGGAGGGCTGACATACTGACCAGACCGGCCTGATCTGGAATGAGAGTGACAGAAGAAACTTCGGCTCCAAGAGCATCGACCAGCTGGACAAGGATGCTGTTCCCCGTCTGCCGGAGCACTATTCCTTCCGTCGTGTCCGCTTCGTTGGCGGGGACGACAGACACCGGAAGATCGACGCATAGCGTGACCTCAGAAGGCACCATAAACTCGTACAGCTGGAACCCCCCGATTGTTTGCACCAGGCGACCTTGCGACGCCGCGACAGGAGCATCCTGCTCTGTTTCAGACAGGCGGACTTGTCCCGCTTCAAGGCGGCTGATCCATAATTCGATGAGGTCTGTTGCAGTCATCAGGACTGAGCTCATCTGCATTTCACGGGAAGGAAGGGTCATGATAAATGCCCTCTGCGATACCTGTCCACCATTGTGACCGAGAAGTTGCCCTTGTCTTCACGACCAGATCTTGTCTAGAATGAGCGCCTTCTGTGGAGGAACCTGTGAAGGGCTTACGGTTTGAGCGGATTGCCAAAGGACGGCACTACAACGTGGTCTTCCATATCGGCAGCACCTACATACCCGTGAGTGACGACACGGTAGAAGAACTCAAAGAGCAAAGCCTGCTCCCGACCGAACGATTTTTGGACGTCCTCATCGACCGTGTCGGCTATTCATCCTACCTGAAGGACCAGATCCGCAATGAACTGAAGGCGACGGGCGATCCCACCACGCAGATCACCGTGCTGCAGGGTGCCATCCGCGAGCTGTAAGGTATGGCTTCGCCGTTCGTGAAGCGCACTCGGCGAGCCCCGGCCCTATTCCTTCAATCCCCTACCTGCCCTTCCTGGAACAGCTGGTTCATGATCTGATTCTTTTTTTCGGGATCGCGATAGTACTTCAGCGCCTTGGTGTAGTTTTCCATCGCGCTCTGGCGCTTGCCGCGCAGAGCATAGATTTCAGCGATGCCGTGATAGGCTCGCGCATCTTCCTCATTGCACTTGAGCGCCCGGTTGAACATGTCCGTCGCTTCCTGAAGTCTACGCTTGCCTAATGCCAGCCACCCGAGCGCGGAATGGGCGGGGCCACAGTCAGGATCGGCGTTGAGCGCCTCTTGATAACTCTTGTGCGCTAGGTCCATGCGTCCCCGCACTTCGTAGAGTCCGCCCAGCGCGAAGTGGACTTCGGCATCCTGTGGGTTCAGTTTCAAGGCAGTCTTGTAGGATTGCACCGCCGGCTCCATCTTCCCCTGCTCTGCGAGAGCACAGGCGAGATTGGAATGTGCTGCCGAATCGTTGGGCGTAAGCTTCACCACCTCCCGGTATTCTTTGATCGCCATTTCCAGGCGCCCTTGATCTTGATACGCGACTCCTAGATTCATCCGTGCCGGCGCGTAGTCCGGGGCGAGACGGACGGCTTCACGATACCCCTTGATCGCCATTTCAAGATGGCCGGCACGTTCGTGAATCTGTGCTAAAAAGTAATGCGGATGGGCAGATTGCGGGAGTAACCGAGCGGCTTCTGCGTATGGCCTCATGGATTGCTCCGATTGACCCGATTGCGCCAGAAATATTCCCATGACCAAATAGCAGTAGCCATTGTCCGTCTGCCGATCGAGCAGATCCTTCACCCAGGTTCCTACGGCCGCGATGTCCTTCTCAGCTTCGAGGCAGAGCGCATGGGCTTTCCAGGCATCCGCAAACCGACCCTGCAAGAGATACACGACGTTTCGTGCGAAGAGAGGACGTGGATCCTTTGCCCCGTCCGGATCTCGGCTCCAATCCAACGACTCGCCGAACAGCGTGTCCCAGGCTCCCGCCACGATGGCGGCTTCGCATTGTTGCTGATGGGTGCTCATGTCCGATGCGAGGATCTTATCGAGTCAGTGCGTCTTCGACATCCGGCGGTGTTGCCTGGATACCTTCGCCGAGGAAGGGAAATTTCCTGGCCAGCTGCTGCTTCATCTGCCAGGCGACCGTTCTGTACGACCAATGGCCTTTCACACCGGACCGGAGTTTGGCGATATACTCCGCCTCGGCATAGTCCATCTTGAACAAACAGCGCACCTTGAACCCGAACGGAATGGCGTAGAGTGATGCTTCCTGATCCTTATTCTTGAGCGACTCGATATCCTGACGCACGGCATCCATCGCCTGCCGATACTCTTGATCCAGCCCTGCCTCAATAAGCGGCGGCGGAACGTCATAGCCGTGAAGAGTCGTGAAGTTTTGCTGGACTTGCTGGCACCGCCGATGGCGGTGCATATCCCGCCAGGCCCCGATGTCCATCAGGATATCGAAGTTGAATGCATAGCCGCTGCGGAACTCTTTGATGAGTTCATCGTATGGCCCGCGCTGTCTTGTGGCCACTTCGATGGTCTCTTGTTTGTCCTTCTCAGACCACTCTTTCACGACCTCGAGTATCTTCCGGTACGGGGCCTGCGACACGCGATAGAGGAGCGTCGTGACGATTTCGTCGAGCGGATGATGTGGGTCAATAAGCTCGACCGACTCCACGGCACCCCACGTACCGGGCTGATCCAACCCTGTGCCGCGTAATGCGGCTTTGGCATGGCGGGCTAAATCGGAGTAGACCGATTCTTGATAGGCATTCGCCTTCGCATGCCGTGCCAATGTTGGAGCCAGAGGATCGTTCAATCCTGAGGTCTGACCACAGAGTTCGCTCCACAGATTCACCGGCGGCCGTTGGCAGGCCTCTTTCAAATCCTCACCGATCGCCCGCAGTTCCGGCAATTGCGACGACAACAGGCGCGTCATCTGTTTTTCCAAGGTCCGGATGCTGACGACTTGCCCTACGTTGGTCTTTGCTGCAAGAGGAAGCAGGTAACGAGTGACATCAAAGGCGCGTGCCCCGATTGTCCTCTGGTAATCGGCCTGTTTCATGGACTCCGGACGAGGCTCCCGTTCAGAGAGGTATGCGATCAAGGGATCGTGCAGCAATCGATAAATCTCTGACAGACTGCGGAGAATGCCTTCATAGAGGGCTTCGGTTTCGCTGCCTCGGATCTGGCCCGGCACAAACCACCGGCTCGAGGCAAAATTCTGATAGCGGCTCGATTTCGCCTGGCCGTCCCAGAGCGCCTCGTCCTCCAAGCGAATGGCGGCGAGTTCCGAGATGTCTTCAAAACAGATGATGACGTGGCCGAGGTCGGCGATCGACGCATGACCGTAATCGAAGTAAAACTGTTCCCAGAACTTTTCCGAGGAATGTCCATGAACCCACCGGATGCTTTGTTCGATGGAGTCCGGCGACCGGCTGTAGCGGGCCAGCGCATAAGCAGATTTCTCCGGGGGCATGGGAGCGATGGCCACGACCCGGCGACCTGATTGATCCTGACTCATAGAAAGGCTTTCACGTCGTACTGAACCATAGGCCGCGCACTATACCTATCACGCCAGCATGGCGCAAGTTGCCGGTCCGTTGACTTGCCTCGAAAGCCGTCGCTATAGTCCGCACAAACTCTGTTATGTAACACATATCCTCGTATGGAGGTGACTGGATGTCCCTGATCAAGGGCATCAAAGGTGTCAAAGATCTGTTGCCGGAAGAGACGCCCCGTTGGCGCCTCATCGAAGAGGCTGCCAGGCGGTGGGCCGACCGCTATGGTTTTCATGAAATTCGCATTCCGATCTTTGAAGTAACGACCTTGTTTGCACGGAGCATCGGTGCGTCGACCGATATTGTCGAGAAGGAAATGTACACGTTCCAGGATCGGGACGGTACCTCACTAACCCTTCGACCAGAAGGAACCGCCGGGACAGTCCGAGCCTATATCGAACACAATCGGGCCTCTATCCCTGTTCCTCAGAAGTATTTTTATTTCGGACCTATGTTTCGTCACGAGAGACCTCAGGCAGGCCGCCTGCGGCAATTTCATCAATTTGGCGTCGAATCGCTTGGTATGGCTGATCCTCAGGCCGATGTCGAGGTCATTGCCCTCCTCTGGCGAATCCTGTCTGACCTCGATCTACCCGGTCTCACCTTGGAGATTAACAACCTCGGCTATACCGCTGATCGAGACACCTATCGGCCCCACCTCGTGAGTTACCTCAAACAGCATGAATCCGGCCTTTGTGCAAATTGTCGACATCGCATCGAAGCGAATCCTCTGCGCGTCCTCGACTGCAAAGTTCCTGAGTGTCGGGCGATTACGGAGATCGCTCCGCGGTTAACCGACTCGCTTTCCGAGGCAGCTCGTTCGTACTTCACGCGAGTCTTATCTGGTCTTGATGTTGTTAAGATTCCCTACTCGTTGAATCATCGGCTCGTTCGAGGCCTTGATTACTACAACCTCACCACCTTCGAGGTTACCACGACCAACTTGGGTGCTCAGAATGCTGTAGGGGCAGGTGGACGGTACGATGGATTGGTTGAAACGCTCGGAGGACCGTCTACCCCGGCTGTGGGTTTTGCCGTCGGTCTTGAAAGAGTGACGATGTTGTTGCCTGAGTCCGCGGTCAAGAAAATTCCACATGATGTGACTGTCTATGTCGCCGGCTTCGGCGGTTACGGTGCTGTGGCTGGTCTCACAGCTCTCGAAGAACTTCGTCTTGCCGGGCTACACGCTGTCTCCGATTTTCGATCCATAACCTTGAAGGCTCACTTACGGCAAGCAGATCGCCTGGGGTGTCGGTTCACTCTCATCATCGGCGATGACGAAGTCGCGAAACGGTCGGGTATTCTTCGCGATATGGAGACCAAGGTACAGCATGATGTGAGTCTCTCCACCCTAAGTCCTCAGATTCACTCTCTCGTTACCGGCTCCTGAAGCGCCCATCTTTCAGGTTGACTTTCTGCCAAAAACCACTTATTCTCCAATGACATTGAAAACTATAACTATATAAAATTAATCGTAAATTCCTGTGAATTCAAAGAAGATAGGTTTCCTCCTGGCTCTTCCCCCATCACACAGTAGTGCTGAGACTGTTCACGGGCTTGCGCGCGCGGCCCTCGATGCCGGCCATGATGTCTATCTCTATCTTATTGATGAAGGCGTGAAGAACATCCACACCGAACACTACCGAGAGCTCGCCCAAGCAGGGGCCCGCGTTTTTGCATGTGCCTATGGGTGTCAACAACATCATGTTCCAACGGCGACTATTGATCCGAAGATGTCACTCTGCGGCCTCGTCGTGCTGTCTGGAATTATTGATGCCTGTGATCCGTTTTTGTCGTTTACCTGATTAACTTCACTATGGCAAAAAATATAGCCGTTGTTATTCAGGAAGATCCTCGAAAGACGCATAGGCCAGTCGAAGCCTTGCGTATTGCGCTCGGTCTTGCGGCGGGATCTCATACGACAACGGTTGTTCTTCTTGGGGAGGCTGCTCGTCTTCTCTCGGAGGAGGCTGACGACATCATCGACGCCGACATCCTCGAAAAGTATCTTCCCTCGATCGAGCAGCTCGAAATCCCGATTGTTCTGCAAGACACATCAGACCAGATACAGGTTCGGGACGAATTCTCTACCAGACGGGAAAATGATGAAACGATCAGCTCCTTTGTACGATCCATGGACTGCACCCTCGTTTTTTGATTCGGGAGTTTCTTCTATGTCGTCGCTCGTCTATGTTGTTCGTTCTCCGCTTCATAGTCTGTCCCATGCACTCCTCCCTGAGGACGGTTCTGCAGTGGTGCTCTCGCTAGAAGATCCCCTTCTTCCAGGAAAAGTATTGCGTGCGGCGACTATCCCCCGATTAACAGAGGGGGAGCGGTTGTCCTATGAACAGGTGTTGACAATAGTCCTTGAGAGCAAGGTTGTGACTCTATGACTCCGAAGTCTTTCCGTAAAGAAAATTCGTAGTCGTGGGAGTAAGAGTAGAAAAGTGAATAAGGAGTAGAAGTATAACGGTATTGATTTTATTAATGAAATATAGACGCGTAAGGAAGGATAACCCTGTGGATTATGTCTTTATGGAAGAGGTGGAACCTGTGAAGAGTTTGTGAAGGGGAGCAGAGTGCTGAGAGAGGTGTCTTCATAAGTCTCGACATCACCCAGTGTGGCATGGTATTCACCGTCGCTTTTTATCAACCATGTAACGGATGAGAAGATGGTTATTCACAGGTGTGAATAATCCTGTGCATAAGGATTTTGACAGGTTATGAGTTTTGATACCGTGTGGCAGGAGGTGCTGCAGTATATCCAAGAGAAGGTCCCGAAGCAGGTGTATGACACATGGTTCCTACCAGTTCGTCTAGATCGGATTGAGAACTCGACGGCGCATATTGGAGTTCCGAATAAATTTTTTGGAGAATGGTTGAATACTCATTATGGATCCCTGCTGGCGGAAGCCATGACCACGGCTCGTGAGGGAGAGGTGATGACCGTTGCATTTACCGTCCGTGAGAATGGAGCTCAGCTGCAGAGCGAATCCCAAGCCATCAGGAACGCGCCTCGGAGCCCAACTCAGGCCAAGCCTCGACGGGGAATCCAGCTGAACCCAAAATATACATTCAAAAACTTTGTCGTTGGTGCGGGGAATCAATTTGCTCATGCAGCATGTATGGCAGTGGCGGAACAACCTGGACAGACCTATAACCCGCTCTTTATTTACGGTGGTGTGGGACTTGGAAAGACGCATCTTTTAAACGCGATAGGGAATCATGTGGCTGAAAAGAGCGATTTGCGCATTGCCTACTTGACCACGGAACAATTTACCAACGAGGTGATCAACTCCATCCGCTATGACAAGATGATGGATCTGCGGAAGCGCTATCGCCATATCGATATGCTGATGATCGACGACATTCAGTTCTTGGTCGGAAAAGAACGGACACAGGAAGAGTTCTTTCACACCTTCAATGCCCTGTACGAAGGCCATAAACAGATCGTGCTCTCGAGTGACCGGTTTCCGAAGGACATGCCTGACATCGAAGAACGTCTACGTTCCCGTTTCGAGTGGGGATTGATCGCCGATCTGCAACCTCCGGACGTCGAGACCCGGATCGCGATTTTGAGAAAGAAGTCGGAGGATGAGGGAGTCAAGCTGCCGGAAGACGTGATCCAGTTCCTCTCCACGACGATGAAGAGCAATGTCCGCGAGCTGGAAGGCAGTCTTGTCCGATTGGGCGCCTATGCGTCGTTGACGGGGCAAGTCATTACCCTCGATCTGGCCAAGAGCGTCCTCCGTGATTTGATCGGAGACAAGAAGAAGATCGTGACGATGGACGATATTCAAGAGGCGGTGTGTACCCAGTTCCATGTAAAACTGACCGAACTGAAATCGCGCCGGCGGAGTAAGACCCTCGTTCATCCTCGGCAAATCGCGATGTACCTATGTCGAGAGCTGACCGACGCATCGTATCCTGAAATCGGGCGGCAATTCGGCGGCAAGGACCATACGACGATCATTCATGCTTGCCGTCAGGTTGCGAAGTCTAAGGAGAGCGACACGACCTTGCAAGCGACGATTGAAACACTGAAAGAGCAAATTCTTCGGAGCTAAGACATCGGGGAGAATGTTTCCATGAAGGTACGGATGGGGAGAGATGAATTGCTGACCGGGCTTCAACGGGTTCAAGGCGTCGTTGAGAAACGGAACACGATGCCGATTCTATCGAACATCCTCTTTGAGGCAAAACAGGATGGGGTAGAAATCGTCGCGACCGACCTCGAGATCGGGGTGCGAGGCCTCTATAAGGCGACCGTCGTCGAGACGGGAGGGGTCACCATTTCGGCCAGAAAGCTGTTCGAAATCATCAAGGAAGTGCCACCCGGTGAAGTTGAGCTCACGTCTGCCGACAACAACTGGACCACCATTCAGGCCGGGAAGAGCCAATTCAAAGTCGTGGGGTTGCCCAATACGGAGTACCCGGCGTTGCCGACGATCGAGCGCGAGGGATTGACGCCGCTTTCTGGAGAAGGCCTGCTTGAATTGATCCGAAAGACTCTCTTCGCCGCAGGAGATAATGATGCTCGGTATATCTTGAATGGGCTCCTCGTCACCCTTCTCGCCACCGATAGAAAAACGTCGCTTCGCTTAGTGGGCACGGACGGCCACCGTCTCGCCGTGTCGGAACAGGAAATCGGAAAGGCCGGCACGAAAGGCGTCCCGCAGGAAATCAAGGCGATTATTCCGAAGAAGGCCGCACACGAAATCCGGCATCTCTTGGAAGAGGGAGGAGACAGCGAACCACTGATCGGTTTTACGAAGAACCTCATGATTTTTCGAAAAAGCGGCCTCCTACTCACATCGCGATTGATGGAAGGCAACTATCCCAACTACCAACAGGTCATCCCTAAAGAGAACGGCAAGAAGATCAGCGTGAACCGGGCTGAACTGGAAAGCGCGCTACGGCGAGTCTCGGTCTTATCGAAGGATAAAGCCAGCGCGGTGAAAGTTTCGTTCGCGTCCGGCACGATGACTCTGTTTACCAGCAGTCCGGACTACGGGGAAGCCTCGGAAGATGTGCCTGTTCGATACGAGGGGGATTCACTCAGCACCGGCTTTAATGCCCGCTATCTTTTGGATGTCTTCAGTGTGATGGACGGAGAAAGCATCTCTATGCAGATGGAAACCCCTTTGAGTCCCTGTCTGATCCAGGAACCGGAGAACCCGGGGTTCAAGTGTGTGGTGATGCCGATCAAGATCTGAATGGCTCCGATAGCAGGGCGTCCAACATGCACACCGAGAATTCTGTTTTCGCCTCACAGCCGACGAATCATATGACCGTATGACGATTGAGTCAGGAAACGAATGACCACAGAAGACTCGCTTCAACCGAAATCGGACAGCTACAGCGCGGATCAGATCAAGGTCCTTGAGGGGCTCGATGCGGTGCGCAAGCGGCCTGCGATGTATATCGGGAGCACCAGCGTCGACGGACTTCACCACCTCGTGTATGAGGTCGTCGACAACAGTGTCGACGAACATATGGCGGGCTTCGGCGAAGCGATCGAGGTCACGATCCACATCGACGGCAGTCTGACGGTCATCGACAACGGGAGAGGCATTCCCACCGGCATGCACCCCACGCAAAAGAAATCCGCCGCCGAGGTGGCGCTGACGGTGCTTCATGCGGGAGGCAAGTTCGAGCAGGGCGCCTACACGGTTTCCGGTGGCTTACACGGGGTCGGGATCTCCGTTGTGAATGCCTTATCAGAGTGGCTTGAGCTCGAGATCTGGCAGGACGGTCAGGTATTCGAACAACGGTATGAACGCGGCAAGCCAAACGCGCCGCTCAATGCCACGGGCAAGACCAAACGACGCGGCACCAAGGTTCGCTTCAGGCCGGACGGCCAAATCTTTGAGACGCTGGAGTTCAGCTTTGACGTATTGGCTCAGCGCCTACGCGAGCTCGCTTTTTTGAACAAGGGTCTGGCCATCACGCTCAGGGACGAGCGGAAAGAGCCGGCGAAAGAGCAAGTCTTTGTGTACAAGGGCGGCATCGTATCCTTCGTCGAGCATCTCAACGAAGCCAAAACGCCGCTGCACAAGCCGATCTACGTCAAGGTCGAGAAGCTGGAAATGATTCTGGAGGTGGCCCTCCAGTACAACGACAGCTACGCCGAGAACCTGTTTTCGTTCGCGAACAACATCAACACCAAGGAAGGTGGGACACACTTGGTAGGGTTCAAGGCCGCCCTCACCAGGACGATCAACAATTACGCGAACGCGAACGATTTGCTTAAGAAAGAAACCGAATCGCTGACCGGAGATGATGTGCGGGAAGGTCTCACGGCGGTGGTCAGCGTCAAGGTCCGCAATCCGCAGTTTGAGGGTCAGACAAAAGCCAAGCTCGGGAACAGCGAAGTGAAAGGCGTTGTCGAGGCTGCGGTCAACGAGGCCTTGGGCAATTATTTCGAGGAAAATCCTCCGGTCGCGCGAAAGATCATCGGCAAGGCCGTCGACGCGGCGCGTGCGCGCGAGGCGGCCCGAAAGGCCAAGGATCTGATCCGGCGCAAGAGCGCCCTCGACGGCGGCTCGCTTCCCGGGAAATTGGCGGATTGTTCCGAGAAGGATCCGGCCTTGAGCGAACTCTACATCGTCGAGGGTGACTCGGCGGGCGGGTCTGCGAAGCAAGGACGCGACCGCAAGTTCCAAGCGATCCTGCCCCTAAAAGGAAAGATCTTGAACGTCGAGAAGGCACGGTTCGACAAGATGCTCTCGAGCGACGAGATTAGAACGCTCATCATGGCGCTGGGGACCGGTATCGGTCGCAAGCGGGAAGAGAGCGACAAGTCGGAGAAAGATACCTTCGACATTGCGAAGGCGCGCTATCACAAGATCATCCTCATGACCGATGCCGACGTCGACGGGAGCCACATCCGGACCTTGCTCTTGACGTTCTTCTTCCGGCAAATGCCTGAGTTGATTGAGCGAGGCTATATCTACATCGCTCAGCCTCCGCTGTTCAAAGTCAAAAAGGGCAAGATCGAACGGTACCTCAAGGATGAGGGGGCGCTGAACGAGTACTTGGCCGATTTGGCGGTCGAAGACGTCGAACTGTACACGGAAGGGGCCCAAGGGTATGTGACCGGGCGCCGGCTGTTGCCGATCTTGAAGAAACTGATCGCGTTCGAAACATTGCTCGGACGGTTGAATAAGAAGCCGTATGAAGCCGCGATGCTGAGGGCTTTTGTGGATGAACCAGGGCTCGATCGCGAGCTCCTCAAGGATCGAGAGGCCCTCAATCGCGTAGTGGTCGATGTAAAGAAGGCGCTCCTCCTGGCGTTCCCGAAGTTGGAACCGACGTTCGAGATCTTTGCGGATGAAGAACATCAGTCCAACAAAGCCACGTGCCGGCTTCTTGTCAACGGCATGACGCACAGCATCGAAGTCAACCACGACTTGGTGGGATCGGCCGACTTCCGAGAGCTTCAAAAGCTTGCGCCGTCCGTCGTCGGTCTCGGACGGCCTCCCTATAGGCTGAAAACAAAGGGCCAGGAACGGCAGCTGGTTTCTACCGCTGAGACGGTGAGGACCATTCTTGAACTCGGGAAGCAAGGCCTCGGTCTTCAACGGTACAAAGGACTGGGCGAGATGAATCCGGGGCAATTGTGGGAAACGACGATGGACCCGGAGAAACGCACGCTCTTGAAGGTCCAGCTGGAGGACGTGACCGGCGTCGATGAAATCTTCACCATTTTGATGGGGGACGAAGTCGAGCCGCGGAGAAATTTCATCCAGGAACATGCGCTCGAAGTACGGAATTTAGACGTGTAGCTGGTCGGCGAGACCCGTTAGAAACATGAAGCACTCTGCATTAGTCTTGTCGGATGCTCAAAATGGTCATCCGGCAAGGCCGCAAAAAAAAAGGACCGGAGGCGGTACCCTCTGGGGTACGTTGAGGGTCGTTTCGAGCCGAGAACGAAGCCGGTGATCATTTTCAGCATCCGAGGGAAGAATGCCTCCCGATGAACGACTAGAACATATCGATATCGAAGACGAAATGCGCTCGTCGTACTTGAGCTACGCGATGAGCGTGATCGTGGGACGCGCACTGCCCGACGTCCGCGACGGGCTCAAACCGGTTCATCGCCGCATCTTGTTCGGTATGAATGAAATGGGCCTCGCCTCCAACCGGGCCTACCGCAAATCGGCCAAGATCGTCGGCGAAGTCATGGGGAACTATCATCCACACGGGAACATGCCCATCTACGACGCGCTCGTCCGGATGGCGCAAGACTTCAACATGCGCTACCCGCTCATCGACGGTCAGGGGAATTATGGTTCGATGGATGGCGATCCTCCGGCCGCAGAACGGTATACCGAAGCTCGCATGACGAAGCTGGCTGAAGAGATGTTGGCCGACATCGACAGGGAAACCGTGGATTTCGGGCCGAATTACGACGAATCGAGGCAAGAACCTCTGGTTCTACCGACCAAGGTGCCGAATCTCCTGATCAATGGAGCGGGCGGCATCGCGGTGGGCTATGCCACGAACATCCCGACGCACAACATCGCTGAGATCATCGATGGCTTGCTTCTGTTGTTGGAGAGCCCAGAAGTCACGATCGCCCAACTGATGAAGAAGATCCCCGGCCCTGATTTCCCCACGGCCGGGTTCATCTACGGCATGAGCGGCATTAAGGAGGCTTACGAGACTGGCCGGGGTCTCCTGACGCTGCGGGCGAAAGTGGTCGTGGAAACCGACCAGCGTACCGAGCGCGAGCGCCTGATCGTCACGGAGGTTCCGTATCAAGTTAACAAGGCGAAGTTGATCGAGAAGATAGCCGAATTGGTTCAAGAGGATCGAATCAAGGGTATCTCCGATCTGCGGGATGAGTCATCAGACCGCGAAGGGGTGCGGGTGGTGATCGAGCTGAAGCGGGGTGAAATCCCCTTGGTGGTGTTGAACAACCTGTATAAGCACACCCAGCTTGAAGCCACGTTCGGCGTCATCATGCTCGCGTTGGTCAACAATCGCCCGGAAATCCTGAACTTGAAGCAGATCTTGGGTCACTTCCTCGAGCATCGTCGCGAAGTCGTGGTGAGGCGGACGGCTTTCGAGCTACGAAAAGCCGAAGAGCGGGCCCATATTCTGGAAGGGCTTAAGATCGCACTCGACCATCTCGATGCCGTCATCGGGCTCATCAGACGGTCCCAATCGCCCGACGAAGCGCGGGCTGGGCTGATACGGCAGTTCGACCTCACCGAAATCCAAGCCACCGCGATCCTCGATATGCGGCTCCAGCGTCTGACACAGCTCGAGCGAACCAAACTCGTCGACGAATACCAGGAGGTGCTGAAGCAGATCGAATATCTCAAGTCGGTGCTCGCGAGCGAGGCGCTGGTCCGGACCATCATCAAAGACGAGCTGGCCGAAATTCGTGAGGCCTATCAGGACGAGCGGCGCACCCAGATCGTCAAGGAAGAGGCGGAGATCAGCCTCGAAGATCTTATCGCAGAAGAAGAGGTGGTCGTCACGATATCTCATGCCGGATATATCAAGCGAAATGCCGTATCGCTGTATCGCGCGCAGCGACGAGGCGGTAAGGGTAAGATCGGGATGGGTATCAAAGAGGAAGATTTCGTCGAACATCTCTTTACCGCCTCGACCCATGATTCACTCCTCTTTTTCACGGACGCCGGAAAGGTGTATTGGCTGAAGGTGCATGAAATTCCGGAAGCCAGCCGCGCCGCGAAAGGCAAAGCTCTTGTCAATCTGCTCGCTCTGTCCGGCAGTGAAAAGGTTACGGCCATCTTGCCGGTCAAAGAGTTCCGGGCTGACCGGTATGTCATGATGGCCACGAAGAACGGCATCATCAAGAAGACGGAACTGTCTGCCTTCGGCAACCCGAGGCAAGGGGGGATCATTGCGCTCGGATTGGAACCGGGCGATAGGCTCATCGAAGTCCAACTGACCGACGGACAGCGGGAGATTCTTCTTGGAACCAAACAGGGCATTACCATTCGATTCAAAGAGGATGACGTGCGACCGGTAGGTCGGGCGGCTTATGGCGTGAAAGGGATCACGCTTGAAGAGGGAAATGAGGTGATTGGGATGGAAACCATCACCCCCGATTCCACCACATCGATTCTGACCGTCACGGAAGGTGGCTACGGCAAGCGAACGCCGGTGGGCGAATATCGGGTAC
This sequence comes from Nitrospira sp., assembly GCA_029194675.1. NCBI lineage: Bacteria > Pseudomonadati > Nitrospirota > Nitrospiria > Nitrospirales > Nitrospiraceae > Nitrospira > Nitrospira sp. Next base: position 92,240 of record JARFXP010000003.1, read on the forward strand.
AGGGTCGTGGAGGCAAAGGCATCATCAGTGTCAAGACGACCGAGCGAAACGGACCGGCCGTCGGATTCCTGCAAGTACGAGATGGCGACGAAATCATGTTGATCGCCGCGCAGGGCAAAGTGCTTCGTTGCAAGGTGGACGACATTCGCGAAATCGGTCGGAATACCCAAGGGGTTCGCATTCTCGACCTCGATGGCGAGGGGGATCGAGTCGTAGGTGTCGCGAGACTGGCGGAAGCGGTCGAACGAGAGGACGCTGGTCCGGGAGAGATCCCCGAAGCCTAACCCGACCGAGCCGCGCAGTTGTTCAATGTACCATCGGATTTCGACTCCCATTCCTCCCACTGGTCCCAAGACCGAGAAGCCGCTCGATGTTGTCGTCAAGTTTGCGCTCAGTGTCTTCGTGGGATCCTTCGCCTTGATCTGGGGAGGGATGTATCTCAGTCGCCCCGATCGCTCGATTCCTCCCTATACTGTCGGTGCTCAGTCCAGCTATCTCGTGGCGACGGATGTTCCTTCAGGGACGCAAGATGACCAGGTCGAAAAACTGGTTAAGCGGTTTCGAAAGATCGGCCATCAGACGCGCGATTTCGGTCCCATGAAGATCTATCCGACAACTCCAGGCGATCCGGAAGGCCGGTACAGACATATCGTGATTTACGTGTTTGATGATCACAGGCGGACTGATCCAGAAGTCCTGGCGAAATATCTGGCCGGAGACGCGACAGTCGTTAACGACTATGAAAGATCGATGCGCGGATACTATCGACTCCAGGATCAGGATGAAGAAGGAGGAATAGGCCCTATCCTCAAGAATGGGCAGGTCACCAGCGACACACGGATCCTCTTCAAGGGACTTGTGACGGCCCCTTTGCCGGTTGAGGCGGAAGCTGAGCAGGGTATCTCGATATCACCTCTCTAAGCCGCTCGCGGATAGTCGGATCTTGAATCATGGCGGTCTGCGATACCAGCTCAGCCCAAGATTTCTCTGACTGAGCGGACCCGAGGTCGGTGGCGAGGCTTGCGGGGGAAACCTCCCTTTCACCGGGAATCTCTCCGACGCGAAAGGCAATGTCCGTGACAGACCCCGTTCCTGACTCTGCCTGCAGCTTAGCTAAGAGTGCTGGTTTGAGGAACGTCAACTGCTGTAGCCAGACGGAATTCCTAACGATGAGGTAAAGCTTCTTGAATCGAATCTGGGCCGGCCAGGTGTGGGAAGCCATGGGTTCGCCCACGATGTCCCACCAGCGACGCTGCAAACGAAGTTCCACTAGTCTCGATTCAAGGCCGAGTCGCTTGGAAAGCCCTGAGAGGATGCTGCCGAAGGGATCGAGTGTACCTGGGCCGGTCATGTGGCATCATAGGCGGTAGGGGAGAAATAGATCAAGGCGGGGTGTCGGGTCATGGCTAAAGAGACGGAAGATCATCGGAAAGTCGTGGCCACCAATCGGAAAGCCTACCACGATTATTTTATCGAAGAAAAGTTCGAGGCCGGGATTGTCCTCAAGGGCACCGAGGTGAAATCCCTTCGGGACAGACGAGTAAACTTACAAGACAGTTATGCGGACGTCAAAGATGGGGAGGTCTTTCTCCATCACTGCCACATCAGTCCCTATAGTCACGGCAACATTATGAACCATGATCCGATCAGGACCCGCAAATTGCTCCTTCATCGAAAGGAGATCAACAAGCTCCTCGGTAAAACCCAGCAGAAGGGGCTCACCCTGATCCCGCTCCGAATCTATTTTTCTGACCGAGGTCAGGCTAAGGTGGAGCTTGGATTAGCCAAAGGGAAGAAACAGCATGATCGCCGAGAATCGATCAAAACTCGGGAAGCCAGCAGAGAAGTGGAACGGGCGATCAAAGAACGGAAGTAGGACCGAAGTTCATATTCGTTCACACCGCAGTGACGATCGAGAAGCTTCCTCCTCATGTATCTCTACGAACTCGACTGACAACAAGGAAGCTGCGCCGTGTCGCCGTTCGTGGACGACGCTGCGGGACACGGCGCGCATCGAAGTGCGTACCCTCGGGCTACCGATGGAATGATGACGTCCCTGCTCTAGCCGTGAGAGGAGAACCGTTCTATTTACTTTTCACCGTCAAGGAACACCGCCTTATACATAAATCCAAAAACAGCGGTCAGCGCGAGCAAGGCAAAAAATATAGTCGTCACGGTACGTCACCTCCCTTCACTCAATGGGGAGTATACCGCTCAAAGATGAATGATTGATGATGAGATCGTGAAGAAATCTTCATCATTCAACGATCCTGACTACTCTACCCGATTGAATTGGTCCGTATGAAACAGGTGGTCGATGTCTGGAAACCTTCAAGGAAGAATTGGTCGGTACAAATGGGAGAGTCCAATGAGCGCGCTTCTTATGTTTTGGAAGGACTTGGAAGATGGTGTGGAGCAGCCTCAGGCTTCACGAACCTCCGGATTGGAAGTAAGAAGCCCCAATCCAATACCGACCAGATCTCACGATGTTGCACTTATGACCAATTTACACTGCACCACAACATCAAGAACCAAGCGGAAGACGCTTTCTCTGCAGTGGGCGATCCCGATCACCAACGCGTGGTTTTCGACAGGATCTTCTATGCCGACTTCCAGTTACACCCTACAACCCGTCGTTCTACGGCATCGCCCATAGCCAGGTTCTGTCACCTTCGGGCGAGCTGCAACATTGTGTACAGTACTCCGAATATTCCGGCCACTATGAAGACTTCGATGAGGGAAATCATGCTAGAAGCTCACCTCCTTTTACTTTCCTCATTAGGTACGCTTTCAAGATGAAAACTCCATGATGAGATCATGAAGACTTCTTCATTATTGGCGATTCTCAGGAAATTCGATATTCTCGTTAAGGAGAATAAGACCCCCAATATGTAGGCATCTTAAAAGAAGGTGAAGCGAACAGTCGGATTTTCCCATCGGATATTCCAGCCACATCCCTCGTCCGGTCCGTTGAAGGTTCTCAACGCGGTGTAAATATGGGACACCCGGGTATGAAGCAAACCGTGCAGCGTGTATCTTCTTTGCGTGATGCCATAACGCTCTCGTCAAATGTCGTGAGAGAGATCACCCGACCTGCGGTCTCGCCGGTGTCACGAACTGCTCTTCCGGCCAAATGCGTTCCCACGATGATCGCTTGTCCGAGTCCCACAATGATATACGGAAAACAAACCATTGAAGCAGCGATGATATTTGCCATTACTTTGGAATCCTCCTTAAAAAGAAAATAACCAATTAACAGCAAGACAGGATGAAGTCAAGGTGAAGAGCTTTTTATGTGAAGAGCTCTTCATCCCGCTCGTGGGGAATCATGCTGCCGATGTTGTCTCGTTGTGTCACGTCGCATCGCTTCCCATCTCTCTTCAATGGGAAAGCAGTTCAGCAGTTGCGGCGAGAGGCCATTACCGAGTGACCCGGTGCAGCTTATGGAGAGAACGTTTCGCGTTGGTTTCTGTCATGTGAATTGTGTGCGAAGGATGGTGCGATGATCATAATGAGTGGAGTGCTACGGCAAAGTTTGCAGGGGAAAGTCGTTCTGGAAGAGAAGCATTCACTTGGCAAGACAAAATGCCGGGTAGGAGACGAGTTAAAATGGAGTCCGAACGTAGGTGGGACGAGGCCAAAATGCCTTGAGAACTCTAAGCAGGAACCGTCTGCTGGGCGAGGGCTGGTAAACGCAGGGTGAAGACAGAGCCTTTGTTGACTTCGCTGGTGACGGAAATACTACCTCCATGAGCATCCATGATTTCTTTCACGATGGGCAATCCAAGGCCGGTACCGGCGGAATCTTTCGCTCGGGCCCAATCAGTGCGGTAGAATCGCTCGAACAGATGGGGAATATGCTCCGGTTCGATGCCATGCCCCGTGTCCTCGACGGCCACGGTGACCTTGGAACTGATTGTTTGTAGGCGAACCGTGACGGAACCGCCGGATGGGGTGTACCGCAGCGCATTGTCGAGCAGATTGATCAGCGCCTGTTTGAGCCACTGTACATCGCCGAGGACGGACGGGACCGGTTGGGACTCGAATGTCAGGGCAATCCGGTGGTCATCCGCCAAGAGCATCAGTTCATCCACGATCTCTTGAATCAGCGGCTCCAAGGCTAGCGGGACAAGATTGACCGGCGGTTTGCTACTGGTAAATTTCGCCAAAGTCAACAATGGGCGAGTCAAGGCGATGAGCCGATCCACTTGCTGGAGGTTGTTGAGCAGCACCTCGTGATATTCTTCGACGGTCCTCGCTTTCATGAGCGCGACCTCCAGGTTGCCCCGCAAGATGGTCAAGGGGGTTTTCATCTCGTGTGCGGCGATTTCGCAGAAGTTCCGTTGAACTTCGCTGCCTCGCTGGAACCGATCCAAGACGGAGTTGACCGCCTGGGTCAGTCGACGAAATTCGCGGTGAGGTGAATCCACCGCCAGCCGTTTTCCGAGATCGGCTTCCGACATCGTTTCGGCGCCCGCGCATAAGGCCTCGATCGGGGCCAGCACCTTCTTTGACAGCCAGAGGCTTCCGACCCAGGCGACAAAAAGAGTGGCCCCGGATCCCAGAGCCAGCAGAAACACCAGACCGTTCAGAGTTTCACGATAGTGGAGCAATGAGGCTTCGGCTTGCAATACGTACCGCCGTTGACCGCCTTGTGCGACGGACAGAAACAGTTGTCGAGCGGGGACGCTGGTCGAGTCGACAGTTTCGAACACTGCGTGGTCACGCTGGAGTCGCTGCAGGACGTCGGCAGAAATCGACGACTGCGTCTCGGCATGGGAACTTTTCCAGAGGAGCCGACCATCTATGGAGAAGACGCGAAGCGAATGAGGAACTTCAGGCAGCTCATATGACCGCCGCACGTCTGCCCGCAGGCCATCCTGGCTGCCCTGATCGATAAGATCAGGATGCCGCTTCACAATATCGGCAAGCGTCTCTGCCAACGCGAAGAGCCGTCCGTCCACAAAACGATGCAACAATACCTCGCTGACGGCGTACACCAGCGCCGAAAACACGAGGAGCCCCGCCAGCAAGACGAAGGCGGACCAGCTGATCAAGCTGCGGAGCGATTTCACGGAGGCGTTTTCGGCTCTTCGAGCATATATCCCGCGCCGCGGACGGTGGCGATCAAAGGCGGCGAAAAGTCACGGTCGATCTTGGAGCGCAGGGCCCGAATATGAGTGTCGACGATGTTCGTCATGGGGTCATAGCTGATATCCCACACATGTTCGATGATCGCCGTTCGAGTGAGCACCCGATTCTTGTTCCGCAGCAAGAACTCAAGCAGGGCATACTCTTTATTCGTCAACGAGATTTCCTGTCCTCCCCGCCAGACGCGGTGAGCAGCAGGGTCCAATCTCAAGTCGGCCGCCTGCAGGTGAGCGAGCTGCTGGGAACTGCCTCGGCGCAGCAGGGCCCTGATTTGAGCCAGCAGTTCCACGAACGCGAATGGCTTGGGCAAAAATTGATCCGCTCCGGTATCAAATCCGGAGACTTTGGTCTCCAGCGTGTTGCGCGCCGTCAATAGGAGCACCGGAGTCATGATTCCTTTGTCACGAACTCGGCGGCAGAGGGTCAAACCGTCAAGCTTCGGCAGCATAACGTCGAGAATCACGAGATCGTAGGGGTTGTTCAGCGCCAACGCCAAGCCTGCTTCGCCGTCGGCTGCAACGTCCACCGCGTAGTACTCTTCTTTCAATCCTTTTCTTATGAATTGAGCAAGATCCGCATCGTCTTCAACGAGCAGAATTCTCATGGTCTACCTCATGATAGGACCACGCAGACCGGCAGCAATGGAAGCGGTTGCTCAGCAGAGGCTGCTCTTGCAATCCGTGACCACCAGGTTGGTTGCTTTTTCGTCGGCTTCGAGGTCCATGGTCAGCCAGGCGATTCCCATCGCCCGCTCATCCTGATGGGCTCCACCACTCCCCTCAAGGAGACTGACGACATAATACCGGCCGCCGGGAACTTTCGTGAACCAAAAATGACCGGTTGGATTGGCTCTCGTCGTACGGAGATAGGGAATCAGACGTTTATCGGTCAGCAGTTGGGCCATGATCTCCCGAAGGCATTCCACAGGCGACCCCTGAGTCATGAGGGGTTCTGAAGACGAGGCCCCACCTTTGAGAGGGCAGGAGTAATCCCGCACATTCTTATCAAACCAATAGCGAGTATATGGAACCATTGGAATCAAGTAGATCGAGGCTCCCGCCTGCGTCACGGCTCTTCCAGAGGGTGTGCGCAAGAACACCTGTCCGGCCGCACTTCCCCGACCTTTCGCTCTGTAGGCGAAGAATTCTTTCTCGTTGAAGGACGGTGGGCTCGATGAGCCCGACGCCACCGCCTGTGCCGGTGTGACAGGGAAGCCGCTGATCAGCAACAACCCTGCAAGCCAGAACCTGAGTTGCCTGTCACGCCACGTCATGTCGAGGAAGCCGACGCTGCGGCGGGCTCGTCGGGCACGGTTGAAGGCGGGAGGGATTTGTGTTTGAGGGCGCGGCCTTTGTCCGGGGTCGGATCGGTGACAAGACCATACACTTCGCGACCTTCGTGGCCATCCGGCAAATATTCCGTAATCGGCATCCCATCTTCACGAACAAACAGGAGACAATGACAGTACTTGTAGATCTGCATTTCGTCGCAGGCGCAGATCCAGCGTCGGAGCTTGGCTTCGGCTTCTTTGTCCTTGTAAAAGTTGCAAGGGCAGAGCGGTTTCCCGAGTTCGTCGATATGGGACGCTAATCCCTTGACCACCGCCTCCGTCACGGCAGTATTGGGGTGCATCGCGGTTCCGCTTTTTTCAGCAAAACCCTGTACGAACTTCCTGATCTTATCGAGGCTTTCCTGCGTCGGTTCGGCCATGGACTTCTTCCTCCAGCGGTGACGGGCAGTGTCGCTAGTTTACAAGGATAATTCGCTGCTTTACAATCCGTGCTCTCAGCTGATTCTCGTAATAAGTCGTGAAGGACATGTCAAGTCGACAGATCTTGCTACAGCGGCTGGTTCCCGAGTTGAGTCCGGCGGTCGCGGAGACCGTGGTGGCTGCTTTGCAACCGGCCACCGGTAAACCGGATGCTGAGGCACGGGTACTGACCCTGCTGGATGAGCTCCAAGAGTTGTCCGAAAAGGCAGCAGGCTCAGCGGTGGCGGCATTGCCTGAGCTTAACCGACGGGCCGGCCTCGCGCATATCATTTTGTGGCTCGATCTCGGAGCGGCGCTGGCTCAGTCATCAGGGGCATCCGCGCTCAAATATTTCAAAGATAGCCCCTTGGTCCTTGGGCTGATCGAAGAAGGTGATGCGCGCACAGAAGTCTTAACAATCGGTCTGGAAATCGCTGAGCAAGATGCCAACGTGGCGCTCGAATACATCCGACATGCCCCGCAGATTCTGGCAGAGGTTCCTGCCACACAGTTGCGACCCTGGCTCGAGATCGGCATCGAACTGACTGAGGTCAATGTCGTCGTCGGTCTTGAGTTTATCCGACAAATCTCCAAGCTGGCTCCCGTGCTGTCTTGGGAGAGTGTGCGTAGTTGGGCCACGGTGGGCATGAAATTGATCGTGCCGAATAGCCTTGGGAAGCCGGACTATGTGGCCACCATGGAGTTTCTCAGGACCAGCCCATCGATCCTTGGAAATGTCGAAGACCCTCCCGTTCGGGAAAAGGTGGTATCCCTGTGCCGCCTGTTGGCTGAACATTCACCAGAGTCCAGCCTAACATGGCTCGCAGAGTCACCCACCCTCTTAAGAACGTTGCCGTCGATGGATTGGCGGATCCGGCTGTTGCAGTACGGCGCCCTGCTTGCCGAGCAGCACGGTGAAGTGACTCTCGATTACCTGCGTCGTGCCTCTGAACTCGTCGGACTCATCGGAAATGGACCTGAAGCCCTCGCGCGATTCGAGAATTGGTTCAAGGCGGGGATGGAAGTAGCGGCCTACAGCCTAGAGGGAGCGCGTGCTTATTTTGCAGTGGAGTCAAGAAAAGCGCTGGCTTCGGTCGAACAAGCTTTGAGCGGGGTGCCGTTTCGGCAGGTCGCGCGACGAGTGAAACTGTTCGTCCAGGGACTCTGTGGAACCGACGTCGCCGTGATGGCCCTGCCAGATTCTGTGACTTCTCCAGCTCGGGCGACGGTCAGTCCCGACGGTCGGAGCATTTCCTTGCCGGCGCTGCTCCGTCGATATCCGACGGCCGCGGAAAACGAACGTCTCTATCTGGTGATGGCGGCGCATGAAGCTGGACATTTGGAGTTTGGTACCTATGACCTCCGCCTTGAATCTCTCGCCGATTTGGTTGAAACCGTACGACGCCGGTATGGTCGATCCAATGAAGCGAGACCAGAGACATTGGCCGCCTTCTTTCAGATGTATCCGAACCTCGAGCTGGTGCGGGACCTCTGGACGGTGCTGGAAGATGCGCGTATCGAATTCCTGCTGCAAATCGAGTATCCGGGACTCCGGTGCGACCTTGCGCGATACGCTGCTGAAGCCATCGCTCCGCGCGATCCGGCTCATGGAGTGACGGCCAAGGAACTGATCGTCGATGGTCTCCTGAGACTCTCCACCGGTGAAACGGTAGATACCGCAGTGCCCAAGGCTGTCAGGGAAGAAGTCTCTATCCTCTGGAGCATGTGCCGTTCGGTTCTCAAGACTACGGCCACGGCAGAAGAAGCGGTTCGTGTGGTCGATGGTGTCTACGTGCGGTTGGAAGAACTGCTGGCGGCTCGCGGCGAGATGATACGCACAGAGAAACGTGAGGAGCCGAAGGATACGGAAACGGGACGGACGAAACCGGAGCAACCGAGCGACCAATATCGCGCCGTGACCGATGTGGCCTATCGTGGCTCGATGAATCCGGAGTTCATCACGTGGACTGAGGAACAATTCGACCAGCAATATGAGTCTGGGGCACAATCGGACGGTCGAACGAAGGAGAAGGTCCGGAGCGGTGAGCAAGCTCCCGGAAGCAGAGATCTGTTGAGCGAAGGGCGTTCATTGCTATCAGCCGTTGAAGGATGCCTAATGCTTGAAGCTGACACCCAATGGCAACAGGAGCCAACGGCTCATGGAGGACGAGCCATCGTCTACCCTGAATGGGATTATCGGATTGGAGACTTTCGGATCAACTGGTGTCGTGTGGTTGAACAACCAGCGGATCTGGGATCCGACGGCTTCGTCACGGAGACGTTGATCTCCCACCAGAGCACCGTCAAGTCACTGCGCAGGGTTTTTGAAGGTTTGCGTCCACCAGCCTTCCGCCGCGTCGCGGGGCAACCCGACGGTGAAGAGGTGGATCTCGATGCCGCTGTCCGGCGAACAGCGGAACAGCGGGCAGGCATGGAAGGCGACGATCGGCTGTACATCCGGCGGGAAAAACGAGAGCGCGACGTGGCGGTGGCTTTCCTCGTTGATGTCAGTGGATCCACAAGCCGAGATCTCGGAACGGGTCGGCGGGTGATCGATGTTGAGAAGGAGGGCCTAGTATTGCTCTGTGAAGCACTGGATGCCGTCGGCGATCAGTATGGACTCTATGCTTACTCGGGCCAAGGACGAGCGAAGATAGAGTTTCTCACGATCAAAGACTTTGACGATCGACTTGGGGCGGCGACAGCTCGTCGTCTTGGTGGCCTGGCTCCTCGTCATCAGAATCGCGACGGCGCGGCGATTCGGCACGCAACAGCGAGGCTGCTGACACGGGAAGCCAAGAGCCGAATCCTCGTGCTGTTGAGCGATGGAAGACCCTTGGACGACGAGTACAAGGACGACTACTCGTTGGAAGATACGAAGGTGGCACTTCGCGAGGCAAGACAACAGGGAATCGAACCTTTTTGTATCACCATCGATCGGGAGGCTGAAAATTATCTACGCAGCATGTACGCCGATGCAGGATACTGCGTCATAGACCGCGTCGAGGCCCTTCCGGCGAAGTTGCCTGGAATTTACAGACGATTGACGGCGTAGAAGTCAAGAACATGACGAATTCGATCGGAAAGCCGGCGATCCCTGCATGGTTGTATAAGCTCTTCACAGGGCATCAGTATCCCTATGTCCGTCGACTGGCCAAGTTCGGACAGGCCGTGAAGCCGGGTGAAGATCGTCCGGAGCCGACGAAAGAGATGATTGAAGCAAAGTTCTGGGAAGTCTATCCTCGTTGCCGAATAAAAGTATTGCAGGAGGTCAAAGAAGGGATGATCGTGGTCTTTCATGACCTGAGTGAGTATTCTCCGGGCGGCTTTCAAGAACTCGTCGACCATCCGGAGGAGTTTCTGGCAAACACATTCGGCAAGAAGAAGATCAAGGTCAATTTCTACGACGGAGATAATTTTGTCTGTACGATCAACTTCAAAGTTGCAGGCTGGACGGAGCACGAACATGCGTGAAGAGTGAGGTGGTCATGATGAAGCGACCGAAAGTCACGGTAGTCGGTGCGGGAAACGTCGGAGGGACGACGGCGCAGCGGTTGGCCGAGAAGAATCTCTACGACGTGGTGCTGGTCGATATTGCCCAAGGGATTCCACAGGGCAAGGCACTCGATATTTCACAGGCGGGGCCGGTCTGTGGGTACAGCACGCAGGTGGTCGGCACCAACGATTACGCCGAAACAGCTGGATCATCGATCGCCGTGATCACATCCGGCAAGCCGAGAAAGCCCGGCATGAGTCGAGATGAGTTGCTGGCGACGAATGCCAAAATCGTGCAATCCGTCGTCAGGGAATTAGTCTCCCACTCTGCGGACATTATCCTGATCCTCGTCACCAATCCATTGGACGCCATGGTCCACGTAGCGCGTTCTGTCAGCGGTCTCCCTAGATCGAGAATCATCGGGATGGCCGGAGTGTTGGACTCGGCAAGAATGCGGACGTTCATTGCCGCTGAACTGAAGGTGCCTGCCACGGAGGTGCAGGCGATGGTGTTGGGAGGACATGGCGATACGATGGTGCCGCTGCCGCGGTATACAACCGTACGAGGTAGGCCGGTGTCGGAACTCATGTCGAAGGAGAAACTCGACGCGATCGTCAAACGAACGCGACACGGGGGCGCTGAAATCGTGGGCCTTTTGAAAGCGGGCAGTGCCTTCTATGCGCCGTCCGCCTCGGCGGTGGCGATGGTTGAATCGATCCATAAGGATGAGAAGCAGGTGATGCCCTGTGCGGTGCTGTGTGAAGGGGAGTACGGACTCAAAAACGTGGTCGTCGGGGTTCCGGTGAAGCTCGGACGGGGCGGGGCCGAACAGATTCTGGAGTATGAATTGACCAGCGATGAACGGGCGGCGTTGGAAACGTCGGCCAGCGCGGTGCGAGAACTCTGCGCCGCAGTCGATCGGTTGATGACATAGGGATGGGTCAGTGGAAAGAAGACGAGTCCCTCATCATTGACGAGTGACCACTGACAAGTGAGCGACGATCAGTCCAACCTGGTGGCTTGACAAGCGGAGAAAAGCTACAGTACAGACATCGGACTAGGCAATCAACCGTTCAGAGGAGAGGGAGCAATGAAATTTCTTGAAGATCCGATGCAGACGATGGGGGCGGGATTTGCGCTGTCCATCGTATTGATAGTCATATATTTGGGCTTAACAGGAATTGGCGCGGGTGAAGCCGAGTGGGCTTCTCTGATCCTTCGCTGGATTCACTTCCTGGCCGGGATCACGTGGATCGGGCTCTTGTATTTCTTCAACTTGATCAACGCCGCCTTCCTGAAAAGCTTGGATGGTCCCACCAAAAATATCGTGATCCCAAAGCTCATGCCGATGGCACTCAATTGGTTCCGGCACGGAGCGACGGTGACTGTGCTTGCCGGTGTGTTGTTGTATGGCCACATGTATCATAAAGGCGGAACGGGAGCGGTCGCCTTGGCGATCGGTGGGCTGCTCGGCATTATCATGATGGGCAATGTCCATGGGATTATCTGGCCGAACCAGAAGAAGATCATTGCTGCCGTCACGGCCGCGGCTCAGGGGACTCCGGCCCCCCCTGAGATGGCTCAGTGGGGACGGAGCGCATTGCTGGCCTCACGCGTGAATTTCATGCTGTCGATTCCCATGTTGCTTTTCATGGGTGCCGGCAGCCACTTTAGATAGAATCTGTACCTTTCTTGGCCGGTGGGGGTAAACTCTACCGGCCAGGTTTACATCTCGACTTTATTTCTCCTGCCCTCAAGACCCAGCCTCGGAGTAGGTCCCCAGCCTTAACTTCTTGAGATTCTGGCCTATTTAAGCCTGTTGCCTTGCCCATTGCCTTGACGGACGAAGAGGTGGAGCCGTATAGTACGATTTCCACATTGAGGACGTAGATCGGCACAAGTATGTCTACGAGTAAAGAACCACGCCTTGTACAACAGACGGAGGGTGCCCCTTGGGAGATCGAGGGGTATCTCAAAGTTGGTGGGTATGAAGCCTGGAAGCGTTGTGTCAAAGAATTGAAGGCGGCTCAAGTTATTGATGAACTGAAGAAAGCCGGACTGAGAGGGCGAGGTGGAGCAGGGTTTCCGACGGGCATCAAATGGGACAAGGTTCTGAACCATCGAGTCCCAGAGCGATATTTTGTCTGTAATGCCGGTGAGCACGAGCCAGGCACGTTCAAAGACCGGCATCTATTGAAAACATTGCCGCACCAATTGATCGAAGGCTGTCTGATCGCGTCCCATACGGTGCAGGCGAAAGCGTCCTTCATTTACGTGAATCATGAGTACCATGAAGAGCAGCAGAACCTGAAGAAAGCGTTAGCCCAAGCGAGAGAACGAGGACTTATAGGGAAGAATGTGTTGGGCAGTGAGACCGATATTGAGCTAGAGGTTTTTGAAGGCCATGGCAGCTACGTGGCCGGTGAAGAGACGGCCATGCTTGAGTCGATGCAGGGCCGTCCGGCGATGCCACGGCAGAAACCTCCGTTCTATCCGACGGACTTCGGCCTCTATGGCAAGCCGACTCTCGTCAACAATGTGGAGACCTTGTGCAATATTCCTAGGATTCTTCACAAAGGCGCCGCGTGGTTTACGCAAGTTGGAACGGAGAAGTGTCCAGGAACAATGATGTTTTCATTGAGCGGCGCGATCAATCGTCCCGGTGTGTACGAGATGCCGATGGGTATAACGATCCGTGATCTGATCGAGCAATGCGGCGGCGGGGTTCCCAATGGTCGCAAGATCAAGGCTGTCTTTCCCGGTGGTCCGGCGTTTTCCATGGTAACGGCTGATCAGCTCGATCTTCCCATGGATTTCGATTCGTTGAAGAAGGCCGGGACGGGGCTAGGATCGGCCGGTGTGATCGTCGTCGATGATGCGACCTGTATGGTGGCCAAGACGCTGCACTTTTCAAATTTTTTCAAGAACGAGAGTTGCGGGCAATGTCCCCCGTGCCGAATGGGGACCATCAATTTAGCCGCGCTGATGACCAAGATTGAATCGGGGCAGGGTACTCAAAAAGACCTGGACAGTCTGCTCCAACTGTGTGGATTCGTCAAAGGGACTGGGTACTGCACCCTCGTAACCGGAGCCTCAGTATTGGTGCAAAGCAGTTTGAAGCTGTTCCGTCACGAATATGAGGATCATATTCGGCTGCAGAAGTGTCCCTATCAGGAAGCGCCGGCGGGGATTGGTGCTCATTCTTAGGAGGAGTCATGCCGCGGGTGACTTTTCTTCATTCGGACGGGCGAAGCGGGGAAGTGGAAGAGAACATTTCTCTCCTCGATGCTGCAAAAGAAGTGGGGTTCCGGTTGAATCATGACTGTGGAGGAAATGCCTCCTGCACGACTTGCCGAGTGGAAGTTCAGATGGGGCATGAGCACCTCTCGGAGATCGATTTCGATGAGCAAGACTTGCTGGATCGAGAAGCATTGACAGAGCCGTGGCATCGCCTTGCGTGCCAGGCACGTGTCTTGGGAGATGTTGTCGTGCGCGTGCCGGAAGCTAAATGGGAGAATCCAGCAGCAGCGGCGACGGAAGCGTGGGGTTGATATTGGAGGGAGAGGTGTTAGACTAACCTTCTAACCCGTTGGGGCGGGTTGGACTGACCCATAGAGGAGGAAGACGATGGTTACAATTACGTCGGTGGCGGAACAGAAGATCAAGGAGTTGATGGCCGAGGAAAAAGACGTCGTCGGATTGCGGGTGTACGTCCGCGGCGGCGGGTGTCATGGCTACCAGTATGGGATGGCCTTTGAATCCAAAATGGCCGAAGACGATACCGTTATCGAAAAGGGTGAAGTGAAGCTCATTATGGATTCTCAGAGCGCGCCGTTGCTGCAAGGTGCGGAAGTCGACTACGTCGACAGCGTGCAGGGCTCCGGCTTTTCGATCAAGAATCCTCAGGCCAAAACGACATGCGGCTGCGGCAGCTCGTTCAGCGCGTAAGCTTGCCCGAGGAATCGTCGCCACGGGATCGCCGTAGAATGCCGGCAATGAACCTCCAGGTGAGGATCGCTCATACCCTGAGCGGTCCTCACCGTTTATTCCACTCCAAGAGACACACAATCGAATGTCACAGGTACATGTGACAAGGCGGTATCGTTTTTGCGCCGCACACAGGCTTCACACTGACCTCCTCTCGGCCGAAGAGAATTGGGCTGCCTTCGGAAAATGTAATAATCCAAATGGTCATGGGCATAACTATGTTGTGCTGGTCACAATCAAGAGCGGAGCGGAGCATGAATCGCGTGACCTTGATCGACTCGACCGGCTGGTTAACGAGAGGATCATCGATCGCTTCGATCATTTGGACCTCAATCGTGACCCTGCGTTTGCCGAACTAACCACAACTGGGGAGAACATCGTCAAACTAATTTGGGACATCCTGGAGCCGTTATTGGCTAACGGCTGTCTACAAAAGGTCGGAGTCATCGAGACGAGAGACAACTACTTCGAATATGCGGGCGTCGCTTGAAACGGTGAGGGGACGGAGTGAGGAATCAACAGAAGAGAAAGAACAAACGAGAACCAGTTGAGGACATCAGCGGGAGTGGGAAGCCCGTGGACTTACCGGTGCTCCAATCTCTGGTTACCGAGCTGCTGTTCGCCTTGGGGGAAAAGCCGAGTCGAAACGGTCTGCTCAAAACTCCCGAGCGAGTGGCCAAAGCGCTGGCTTTCATGACGCAGGGCTATCAACGCGATATCGACCATCTGTTGAACGGTGCGCTGTTTCCGATCGAATACGACGAGATGGTCATCGTCAAAGACATCGATTTTTTCAGCATGTGTGAGCACCACCTGTTGCCGTTTTTCGGGAGAGCGCATGTCGGCTACTTACCCAACAAGAAGGTCGTCGGCCTCAGTAAGATTCCTCGGATTGTCGATACATTTTCGAGGCGACTACAAGTACAGGAACGGCTGACCGTCCAGATCGCCGAAACCTTGAGCACCAAGTTGAACGCGCACGGCGTCGGGGTCGTCGTCGAGGCTCGACATCTCTGCATGATGATGCGCGGGGTGGAAAAACAAAACACCATAGCCGTCACCAGCTCCATGTTGGGAGCATTCCGCAATCAATCGCAGACTCGGGAGGAGTTTTTAAAGCTGATTCGTCACGGCAGCGTCGGTGATCCAGACTGAGTTTTCGGCGGTTTCCCTCTCGCTCTCCTGTTACCTCGTTGTGCTCAAAACAAAAGAGCGGACGGCTTCGGTGAATGGGCGAGGCTGTTCCAGGTTCGAAAGATGGGCGGCTCCCGGAATAATGGCCAGGCGAGCGTTGGGAATCCGGTCTGCCAGAAGCTTGGCGTCAGGGGGTGGGGTGGGAAGATCCAGTTCACCGACGATAATTTGGACAGGACAGGTCATCCTTTCAAGGAGGGGGATGGAATCGGGCCTTTCTGCCATTGCCATTAAGTCGCCCGCTATGCCGCTGACTTGATTGCCCTCGATCATCCTGCGCACTCGTTGAACCAGCTCTGGTCTTGTCTGGACCGTTTCGGGGCTCAGCAATTTCGGAATCATGATGTCGGCAACGGCACTCGGCCCCTGTTTATACGCGACCTGAGCCATTTCAAACCGCGCCTGCTTCCCTCCGTCGGTATCTGCCTGGGCTCTCGTATCGGCTAGGACCATACCTTTCACACGGTCGGGATACTTTCGATAGAACGCGAACAGGAGGTAGCCTCCCATGGAAAGCCCGACGAAGACGGCCTGCTGGATCGACAAGCGGTCAAGCAGACCGCGCACATCATCGGCCGCTTGGTCCAGGGTATAGCGCCAGAGCGGCGCATCGGATTCGCCATGTCCGCGCAAATCGATGGTGATGACTCGGAACTGGGACGACAGTGTCTCTTCCTGTTCCTTCCACATGGTGCGGTTGAGCGGGAAGGCATGGAGAAAGATGATGGGAAGCCCTGTCCCTTGATCGGTGAACGCCAAGGTGATGCCGTTGATTTTGGCTTGCACGGCCCTTTCCCTATTCTGCGGTGTTCGTACCATCGGCTGCCTGCACGGTCAAGAGGCTGTTTGCGATCATACGGCACGGCGTATACAATTCCCGCTATTCTCAAGGAGTGAGATGACCCGTTCTCGCGATCAAGCTGCTGATCTGTTCACTTCTCCTCGCCGCGAAGACACGGTCCAGGCCCCTCTCGCTGAGCGGATGCGGCCGCGGCAGTTTGCGGATTTTGTAGGGCAAGACGATATCACGGCGCCGGATCGGCCGCTGCGACGGGCGATCGAAGCCGATCAGCTCTCGTCCGTGATCTTCTGGGGGCCACCCGGTTCAGGGAAGACGACGTTGGCTCATCTCATTGCCCGGCATACGAAGGCCCAGTTTGTCCCGTTCTCGGCCGTGACCAGCGGCGTGCCCGAGTTGCGCACACTCATCAAAGCAGCCGAACAACGCCAGGCGCTGACTGGACAGCGGACCATCTTGTTTGTCGACGAGATCCACCGCTTCAACAAGGCGCAGCAGGATGCCTTTCTTCCTCATGTCGAACGTGGCACTATCATTCTAGTCGGGGCGACCACGGAGAATCCTTCCTTCGAGGTTATCAGCCCGCTACTGTCGCGGTCTTTGGTTGTTGTCCTCAAACCGCTTACTGAGGAGGCGTTAGGTCTGATTCATGATCGTGCGCTAGCCGACGTCGAACGGGGTCTAGGCAAGTACAAAGCGCAGTTCTCACCGGAGGCCCGGCAGCGGCTGATCTCGTTCAGCAACGGTGATGCGCGGGCGGTGCTCACATCGTTGGACTTCGTGGTGACGCAAGCGCCGACTGGACCAGATGGCACGCGTGTGATCGATAAAGCGATGTTGGAAGCCGCGCTGGGGAGGAAGGCGCTGCGGTACGACAAGACGGGCGAAGAACACTACAACGTCATCTCGGCTTACATCAAAAGCCTTCGCGATTCCGATCCGAACGGGGCGCTCTATTGGCTCGCCCGTATGCTGGATGCCGGCGAGGATCCGAAATTCATCGCAAGGCGTATGGTGATCTTTGCCTCCGAGGATATCGGCAATGCCGACCCCTTGGCTCTGATGGTCGCCATGTCTGTCGCGCAGGCCGTTCAATTCGTGGGGCTGCCTGAAGCACAGATCAATCTGGCTCAAGGCACGACGTATCTCGCTTCGGGCCCCAAAGACAACGCGTCTTATGTCGGTCTGTTAGAGGCCCTCCGGGACGTCAAAGCCCATGGAAACCTTGGAGTTCCCCTCCATCTTCGAAATGCCGTGACCTCGCTGATGAAGGGATTAGGCTATGGGAATGAGTATCGTTATGTCCATGACGACCCCCTCGCCCAAACGGAACAATCCCACCTGCCAGGACCGCTCAAGGATCGACGGTATTACCGCCCCAAGCCGCCAGAATAGGGCCAATTATCCTCTTTTACATTCTTGTCTAATCGGTTATACTTAGAGTGATGAAGCGAACAGAAGGAAAATCGTCAGGTGGCGTGGCTGCACTGAGCGAACGGAGGAAATTTGTCCGGGCCACCTTGGTCGGCTCCGCCTTGGTGTCGCCGAAAAGCGGCGGACGCGCGAGTACCGCGGTCCTGGATAATGTAAACAAGATCGGGGCCGGTCTTCACACCAAAGATCGCTTCCCTCCGAATGAAAAGGTCACTGTTTCGCTTGCCTTCCTCGATTCCGATCGAGTCGAGCAACAGGAAAAGCTCGACGGAACCGTCGCCTGGGTCAAGCCTTGGGACAAGAAAGGTTTCTTGATCGGAGTGGTGTGGGACGAATTGGTGACGAAAGAGAAGAACCGTTGGCTGTATTACTACCTCGAGGAAACCCTCAAGGCCTCTGTTTAAGGTTCTCTTTCACAACCGCATCGCGCCATTGACGACCACCAGCGTGCCGACCTATATGGAGGCAGCGCTAACCCAGAGATATGAGCTGTTGTTTTACATTGTCCAATTCTGCCGACAGCGATTCCCAGCGTGAGGTCAGTCGTTCGAGATCGCGCTTCCAATTCTCCTGTTCTTGATGCAGGAGATTCCAACGGTCGAACTCGGCGTAGAGTTGAGGATCGGCCAGCTCCGCTTCACGCGTCTTGATCTTGGTCTCAGCCTCGGTAATTTCTGCTTCCGCTCGAGACACTTGCTTTTCCAATCGTGCTTGAGTCTTGGTCAGGTCGCGCCGCTCTCCTCCTCGTCCTTTTGGCAGTACTTGCTGCTCCATCGCGCGGGTAGGGCCTGAAGCGGCTGGCTGCGCGGCTCCCTTGAGTTCCTCGCTCGTTTCCTTGATCGATTCGAACTCCTGAGCCTTCTTCCACAGGTAGTACTCATAATCGCCGATGTAGTTTCGGGCCTGTCCCTCTTCGATCTCAACGACCCGGGTGGCGATGCGCGCCAGAAACGTCGGGTCATGGGAAATGAAGATGATGGTCCCAGGGAATTCAGCCAATGCATCTGTGAGCACATCCACCGAGGCCGGATCCAAATGGTTCGTCGGCTCGTCGAGCAGTAAGGTATTGGCGGGTTCGACCAGCATGCGGGCTAAGGCCACCCGGTTCCGCTCACCACCGCTCAAAGCCTTGATCGGTTTTTTCTGATCCTGGCCGGAAAACAAGAAGGCGCCCGCGATCCCACGCAGAAAATTCATCTCCGCATGTTTGGTGACTTCTTCGAGAGATTCGAGAATCGAATGCTCGGGGTTCAGGGTTTCCGCCTGATGTTGGGCGAAGTAGTGCAAGCTCACGCCGTGCCCCACGGTTCTGGTGCCCGTATCGAGAGGAAGCACACCTGCAAGCATCTTCAAGAGAGTGCTTTTCCCCGCCCCATTTTCACCGACCAGTGCGATACGTTGGCTACGCTCCACGGAAAAATCGAGTGTCTTATAGACCACCTTTTCACCATAACGTTTGCTCGCTCCGGCGAGGTCCAATACCTGGCGGCCGCTGGCTGACGGAAGGGGAAACCGGAACTTGACTCGTTTTGGATCTCGTTGGATTTCAATCCGCTTGATCTTTTCCAGCTGCTTCAGTCGCGATTGAACCTGACTGGCCTTGTTAGCCTGGTACCGAAAGCGATCGACGAACTTTTGGACTCGGGCGATTTCTTTGGATTGGCGAGCTGCAGAGGCGTGCAGCTGCGTATCCCGTTCCATCTTTAGTTTGCGGAAGAGAGTGTAGTTACCTCGATATTCCTCGATCTTATGATGCCGTAGTTCCCAGATGTGTGTGACGACCCGATCCAAAAAGGCGGTGTCGTGGCTGATGATCAGAAGCGTCATGCCGGATTGGAGCAGAAACTGCTCGAACCAGCGCTGTGTCGGTTTATCCAAATGGTTGGTCGGCTCGTCGAGCATCAATACATCGGGGTTGGATAAGAGCAAATGCGCCAGCGCAACCCGCATCCGGTAGCCTCCGGACAGTTTCTCGACAAGACGATCGAAATCGACCTCCGTAAACCCCAATCCCATCAAAATGCGCTTCGCTTCGTGCTCAGGATACTCATCGCGATGCGCGGCATCGAGGACGGTTTTGCCGGTAATCGTTTCGAGTTCCTGTGGGAGGTAGCCGATCCGAAGCCGAGGCCGCTTGCGAATCGAGCCTTTGTCCGGCGATTCTTCACCAAGGACCATGCGAAAGAGGGTAGTTTTGCCGGCGCCGTTCGGCCCGACCAAACCGACTCGAGAATTCGGGCGAAGATGCGCGGAGGCCTCAGTAAGTAGCAGTTTCGTGGAATATTGCTTGCTGATGGATTCAATTTGGAGCATCGGCACAAACCTTCCGTGTGAAATGAATTGCTTGGATCATCCGAAATGAGGTCGACGGAACTAGACAATTAGCGGGTTGGGAGGCGAGGCAACGTGAGGAAAATAAACACAACGAACATTCTAGAATCCGAATTTAAGACACTTGAGGCGTCTATCCGGGCACGACGATTACGATAAACCTCAAAGGAGCGGCCGGCACGCGCAAGCAGTGAATCAAAAAATATCGACGTGGGTTGAAGGGCTCTTGCCGATCGCGCCAATGACGATACTACAAAAACCAGCGAACGGTTCAACCGACATATCAGCAAACTGCACAGCACTTGTGGGTCTTATCCGTCGGCTCAATTATGAAAAACCCCAAATAGCCGACGGTACGCACGAAGTGCGGTTTGGTGGAGCTGGCCGGGATTGAACCGGCGACCTCGTGAATGCCATTCACGCGCGCTCCCAACTGCGCCACAGCCCCACTCTAGAAGAATCAGAGCTCAAAATTAACATGGAAAATGCAGCATTGAATCGACTCTGGGGATGCTAACACGCAGCTTAGAGTCAGTCAACCGACCAATCGCCGACGTGTAGATAGCAAGTTAAGTTGTCCGGTTTCTGTAGCACATGATCTGTCCGGTCTTTCTTCTCGAAGAATTACAGCCGCGCGCCGAAACTTTTTCGCGCACAATTGGCCTAGGATCAACGATCGGTCGGTTGTCCGATCCACGGGTCGGGCTGCGACGACCTGCGGGAGTCCCGTCCAGCTCGATCACCTGCCCATCCGACTGATACCGCGCCAAGCATCGGGGGCCATGGAACACCGCCAACGTGCCATCCGGATATGCATGGACCCGAACCGTGACCTTCACATCATGGAACCGATGCCGGTCGGGGGGAATCTGCACGCTCAGGCCCGGATAGCGCACGGTGTTGTCGTTGGCCACCACCCGTTCTTCTTGGACACAGAGCATATCGCCCAGGTTCGGGCCAATCCATGGGACGAAGGCCGTCCCCGCTTCAATGGCCGACCCCGCAAACCGCCGGGTGTAGGCCGGAAGAAACTGCTCGGCGAGATACCGGTTGGCCGCGGCCATCGTGGTGATCCCGACCAGGGCCAACTCTTTGGGCAGCCGATCTTGCAGGGGGCGGAAGACGCGTTCCGAGCGGCCCCGCGCTTCCGGCGAATAGGCCGGGATCAGAGTGATCCCCAATTGCCGCAAGGCACGATGCACCTGCGTGAGCCGCGTCTTATCGACCTTGCCTCCGGTCTCTTCCGTGTGCCAGTAATGCGTCCCACGATCCGTATAGAGGGAACTGAACAGGCCCTTCGCCTCAATGACCTCCCGCAGCCCCTGGAAGCTGCTCATCGTCCCTTCTTCCTCGACAAAGAAGGCGGAGTAGAGCTCGGTGGTCGCATCATCCAGGGTCGCAATGAGATCCCACTGACAGCCGGGCACCCACTCATGCCGGGAGCCGTCCTGGTGCAGCATCATCCCCGGCAAGGGGTTGCGCGGTCGCTTTTTGCGATGGGCCCCGCGTCGACGAGCACGGGTGACGTGGCCAGCCGCTTGTAACCGGTTCTTGGTCCACGTATAGGAGCGTGTGCCGCCGTGTTCCTGGTGCCAGCGCTCGTGGAAATGCTTCACCGTCCACCCCGTGTAGCGAGTCTCATACAAGGTCACCATCTGCACGACCTCATCCACCGGGGCTGCTCGAGCGGAGGCCCGATTCAGGCGCCGATCCGCTCACCCCGCCGCGCCTTCGGCTTCGTAGCGGGTAGTCCAGCGGCGAAACGTCCGTTCCGTGATCCCCAGCATCTCCGCCGCCTCGGCCATCGTGAGTTCCCGGCGTTGTCGCCGTGTATCCAGCTCTTCAAATCGCATCTGTCTGACCTCCTGTAGGACTGTCGCCCGTGTCATGGTGGCCCTCCTTGAGGGCCCACCCTAAGCCGGACAGGTGATGGGCTAGCTACAGCTGATGACCTGGGTTGTCAATAGTGGACGCCATGAATTGCCGCCTCACGCCGCCAGCTGTTGACGAGCCCACTGCTGGGCAAACACCGCGGGCGAGCAATTTCCCAGCCTGGAATGCCGACGCTGACGGTTATAGAAGAGCTCGATGTACTCCGTGATCTCTCGCCGAGCCTGCTCCCGTGTTTCATACCGCCGGTGGTGCACCAGCTCATTCTTGAGCGTTCCCCAGAAACTCTCCATCGGCGCGTTATCATAGCAGTTGCCCTTCCGACTCATAGACGGGGTCAGGCCGAACTGCCGCAATTGCGCTTGATAGTCCTGGGCACAATATTGAGAGCCGCGATCAGAATGATGAATGAGCCCCGGGGCCGGGCGCTTGGTGTCGAGAGCGTTCCTGAGCGCCCCCTGCACCAAGTCCGTCGTCATCCGCGCCCCCATCGCATGCCCAACCACCTCACATGTATACAGATCTTTGATCCCCGCCAGATACAACCACCCTTCTGCGGTGGGGATATACGTGATGTCGGTGACCCAGGTCTCGTTCGGGCGCGTGGCGACAAACGTTTGGGCCAAGACATTCTCCGCCACCGGCAGCGAGTGCTTTGAATCCGTCGTGGTCGTGAACCAGCGCACCTGTTTGCAACGTAGTCTCAGTTTCTTGCGTAGCCGTTTGATGCGTCCGACCCCAGCGGGGAACCCATCCTCACGCAATTCCGCTTGGAGACGTTCCGGCCCATAGGTCTGCCGGGTGCGCACATGCGCGGCCTGGATCGCCACTTCTAGGCGCGCGTTCTCCTGAGCGCGCTTCGAGGGACGGCGCGTGCGCCAGGCATAGTACCCACTTCGGGACACCTCCAGCACCCGACACAACACACTCAGGGGATACTGGGGCCGCAGCGTCCTCATGAGCGCGTACCGGGCAGCTGCGCCTTGGCAAAGTACGCGGTGGCTTTTTTTAAGATGTCGCGCTCCATCCGCGCCTCGGCCAGGTCGCGCTTCAGCCGAGAGACCTCGGCCTCCAGCTCTGTCACGGGCCGTCGGCTCTCCCCCAGCGTCGCGAGCTGACCGCGCCGGGCTCGACACACCCAGTTCTCGAGCGTCTTGCCCGACATGGCCAGGCGTCTTGCTACCTCTGGAATCGTCAACTTCTGTTCCAGGACCAGCTGCACCGCTTGCTCACGGAACTCCTTCGTATACTGCTGTCGCGGAACTCGTTCCATCTCACACCTCCAGACCTCAGATCATAGGTTGAAGGCGTCCACTTTTTCGAGCCTAGCACACTGACGCATCGTCCCCCTATTCTCCGACTAAGTAGGGCGGAGCGCCAGGATGTTGCTACGTGCCAGGGCCAAGATGGCCTGCTGCGCAGCCGTCGTGAGACGTAAGAGTGTGCGCCGCGCATGCTGAATGACCTTCCCGACCGTGTTGACTGTCAGCGGTCATGCAATAATCCCCAGATGCGGTCAGTGAATTCTCCCCACCCTTATTAAGAAGGAGGAGGGAGATGGAGCTTGACGAGACCAACGAGACAACGATCATGCGGCCCCAGGTGGATCCCGCTGGGGAGGCATGCATGGTGGATGAGGCACGGTGGGCAGAGATCCGACGGTTGTTTGACGAAGCACGAGTCTCTATTTCGGAGATCGGGCGGCGCGTGGACTTGGATCGCAAGACGGTCCGCCGCAGTCTGCGGCAGCCGACATGGCAGCCCTACCAGCGGGCCGTGGTGGCAGCGATCTTGCTGACGGCTCATGCCGACTGTGTGCGGGCCCGGGCGCCGCAGGTCGGGTACTCGGCGCGGATTCTCTATCAGGCACTGCGGGCGCATCACGGCTCCCCTGGCAGTTATGAGACGGTGAAGCGGTTCGTCGCGCCGCTGCGCGAAGTCCAGCTGCAAGCGGACCGGGCGTTGCTCCGGTTTGAGACGCCGCCCGGCCAGCAGAGTCAGATTGATTGGGGCCAAGCCACCGTGCCCTTTCGTGCGGGCCCCGTCGTGATCCACGTGTTCGTGCTCACATTGGGCTTCAGCCGCCGTGGGGTCTATCACGCCTGTGCCGATGAGCGACTGGCGCAATTTCTGGAAGCCCATGAACGGGCCTTTGCGCATTTCGGCGGCCACACGCGGGAACATCTGTATGACCGGCCGCGGACCGTGTGCTACGCGGATGAGACGGGACGACGGATCTGGAACCCCACATTCAACGCCTTTGCCGACGACTGGGGCTTCGAACCCCGTGTGTGTCGGCCCTATCGGGCACAGACGAAGGGCCAGGTCGAATCGGGCGTGAAGTATCTGAAGCGGAATTTCCTACCGGGACGGACGTTCATCGATGTGGTGGACTTCCAGACCCAACTCGATGAATGGACCGCGACGAGCGCCGATCAGCGCCTGCATGGCACGACGCATGAGCAACCGATCGTGCGGTTCGAACGAGAACGCGAGCAGCTCGTCCCCCTGGCGGGTCAGCAGAGTTTTCAGCAGGAAGCCCGTGTCTCCCGGATCGTGGCCGACGACTATCTGGTGAGTCTGGACACGAACCGCTATTCCGTCCCGTTCCGCTTCATCGGGCAGCGGGTGGAGGTGCAGCGACGGGGCGAGCGGGTGCCTATCTTCTCTCGCGATCGCGAGGTGGCGACGCATCCCGTACTCTCAGGCCACCACCAATTTGGCATCCTGCCGGAGCATGGCCCCGGCGCCATCGCGCGGCTCCCGCGCCAGCGGCGCTCGACCATACACGAGCCGGGCCCACGTGCTGGGTCGCTGCCCGAGGTCGAGAGCCGGGATCTGGCCTGCTACGAGGCGCTGTGTGGGAGCGCCGCGGCGCACGAGGTGCAGCCATGAACGCCGCGCCACTGGACCGGCTCCGTGAACAGCTGACGCCGCTGCGGCTCTTGCAGAGCCGCGAACGGCTCGACGCCCTCTTACAGGAGGCGGCGACGAAGGAGCTCTCGTATGCCGACTTCCTGGATCAGGTCCTGGGCGAAGAAGTCGCCGCAAAAGCGGAGAAGAACATCACGATGCGGACCAGTCTCGCCCGCGTTCCGTTCGTGAAGAGCCTGGAGGCCTTCGATTTCGCCTATCAACCCTCGCTGGATAAGAAGCAGCTCCAGCAGGTGGCGACGTGTCACTGCATTGAGCACGGCGAGAATGTCGTGATCCTCGGGCCACCCGGCGTGGGCAAAAGCCATCTGGCGATTGGGGTCGGGCTCAAAGCCATTGCGCAGGGCTATCGCGTGTTATTTACGACGGCGGCCGCGATGATTGCCCTGCTGACTCGCGCGCAGCTAGAGAATCGGCTGGAGGACAAGCTGAAGTTCTACACCATTCCGCGCCTCCTGATCATCGATGCGATTGGCTATTGGCCGATGGACCGCACGGGGGCGAACGTGTTTTTCCAACTCATCTCACGCCGCTACGAGAAGGGGCCGATGATTCTGACCAGTCATCAGAATTTCGGCGCCTGGGGGGAGGTGTTTGGCGACCGCGTGCTCGCGACGGCGATCCTGGATCGGGTCCTGCACCACGCCATCACCATCAATATCCGCGGACATTCGTACCGACTCAAGGACAAACTCAAAGCCGGACTCGTGCGAATGGAGGAGGCTTCAACGACGACGTAACCCCAGTGTGGGGAATTTTCGATGACCATAACTGGGCACATTTGGGTGCCCCTTGACAGTTGAACACCAGAAACCGTAGCCGCTTGGGCCGAGCCTCCGACAAATCTCTGGGTAAGGCCAGACGCTTCAACGCACTGAGCAGGTTGTAGGTCAGGATGTTGAGCCGGAACCAGACGCCGAACTTCTAGCTGGGGAGCGCCGCGGCCGCCAACTCATTCTTCAGGACATGATGGGCGTGTTCGACGATGCCAGCTTTCTCCCGATGCCAGCGGATCAGCGTCAGGTCGTCTCCCTCTCGGTTCGTCACGATCGCGAAATGTTTCACCCTGCCGCTTGCGGACCCGCACGGCTAGATAACGACGGACACAAGGCCGATCCTTCCGATGGTCGCCGTCCTCGGGCACATACGGGACCTCGGCCCACTCGTGGATCGCGTCGGGCTCGTCACGCTCCGGCTGCCAGACGTGCTCCGGGAGCCGCCCGATCTCGGCTCGCAGTTGTGGACTCATATCGGCACTGATGGCATAGCAGATCCCCCGCGCCGGCTTCTCACACCAGGCGAGCACATCCTGCTCATACAACGCGCTGTCACCCCGGACGAAGGTCTGTGTGATCCCGGGCGGCAAGGCGGCGAGGGCCCGCTCCACGACACGCACGTTGCCACAGCCGGCTGGCATATTCCCATCCCGGGATTCATCGTGCACAATGACGTCCTGCTCAGCCCAGACCGCGATGACGGGTTGATAGCCTCGTGTGCTCTCGTACGTCATGGTCGCCGTGTGCTTGTGTGCTTCCAGGATCGTCGCATCCACGTCCAGTGTGGCGGTTCGTTGCGGGGCCGCCAGCTGCACAACGGCCAGGACGCGCCGGTTCGCGGTCCCGACACCCGCCAGGGCGCGGACTCCTCAGGGATGGCCGTCTTCTCGCCGATGCGCCACAACGGGGGCTCCTCCACATGAAAGGTCTCCAAGAGATCCCGTACCGTCGTGGCCGCGGGCAACTCGTAGCCCAGCAACGTCGTCAAGGCGACATCCACTCGCAGCGTCTTGAGGCCCTGGCAGCGGTCCCCGCCCGCCGTCCACAACGCGATCAGCGTCTCCACCAATTGCGTGGAGGTCAAGCCGCGCTGCCGCTGTTTGAGGCGGACCTGGGCATTGACGACCTGCGCGGCACCGACCTGGCGAAACAGCTCGATCACCAGCGGCACGCCCGTATGCGCGGTGACGAGGCGGGGATCAAACCGGTCATCAATCTCGAAGGGAAGTTGTTCAGATGGCAGCAGCTCAGGCATCGCGCTCCTCCTTGGCGTCAGTGTCACCCACAGGGTGACACTGACGCAATGCCGATGCCATGCGAGTCCCCGCTCTTCATGAGGTCGGAACCAATCTCGGTCTCTTCCACTCTCGCGTGTAGCCGGAGAAGAGGACCGTACCCTGTCAAGCCCAAATAGAAATGTCAGGTTTTATGTTTCGGCTGCTGCCGGGTGTGGTCCTCGTTCCGACCGCCATCGCTTGCGCCAGGGATGATCCGCCGCCGGTTCGATCGGGCGCCGCGACCGGGACAGCGTCATGCCCACTGCCGTCGCTGTCAGCGCCGATGGTATAAGTCGCCAAATCACCGAACTGAAAGTCCCCTGAAGACCGACGACAATGTCCCTTCACTGCTCACAACGACAGAGGAGGGACGCATGCTGCGAAAGGAGGACTTCACGGTGATTCAAGCATTGGCCCAACGGGGGCTCTATCTCTGTGACATCACCAACCAGGTCGGAGTGCACCTGCGGACGGTACGCCGGGCCTTGACCCGGGGTGGGGCGCCAGCCCTGCGACCGAGTCGGCGAGGCAGTCGGTTGGATCCATACCGAGCCGACATCGACCGACTCCTGGCCGAGGACGTCTGGAACCCGATGGTGATTTTCCGGGACCTGCAGGCCAAGGGGTAGACGGGCCGGCTCTCGATTCTGCGGGACGATATCCGGCCCAAACGAGCGGGCGCGTTCGGCGGGCGACGATGCGGTTCGAAACGGCCCCGGGCCGGCAGGTGCACAGCGAGTGGGGCGAGCACCGCACGCTGATTGCCGGCGTCGAGACCACCGTCCACTTCATCGTCAATACGCTGGGCTTCTCGCGGCGGTTCCACTTCTGGTGCACGGACAGCGAGGACGCGGAGCACACCTATGACGGGCTGATCCGAAGCTTCGAATGGTTCGGTGGCATCCCGGAGGAGATCCTGGTGGACAATCAGGCAGAAGGACTGGGTGTACTACCGGCGTTGTGCGTTCACCATATTGTCTTCAGCCGTGTAGCCGGATAGATATGCGAATCCGCTAGCCAGCATATAGATCGGACGATTGATCCCATAATCGAGCGCTTGGCCAATCGGATGTGAGGCGAATGTGAACCAACGAAGAGGGTGATCGTTGATGGGCGATCCAGCCGCCGGGTCTGAGTAGACCAGTGCGGTGCTGTCCAGAATGTTGTAAATGCTTGTTGGGGGAGTGTACTCCCTATCGTCGGCGCCTGCGCTCTGTTGGCGTGTCGTGCTACAACCTGTTGCGACCAGAGCCAACATCATGAATCCGACAACCTTCGCCGTTGCTCTCATAGATGACCTCTTTTGTTTCAACTCCTGTACAAGCTCCTCCAGCCAGATACGTCCCAATGACACTCAGAAGTGTAAACGAAATCCTTCGTTCTGTCCAGGTCACAGAATTGCCTTGTGTAGTTAGCACATGATCTGTCCGGGTTAGCCCACCTTCCGCAGTTCGTGAGGTCAGAGTCAGGGATTTCAACGGGTTTCGCCAAAAGTCGGCACTACACGGGGACTGCTGCCGCGACCGACGAGGTCATCCGCAAGCGGTGTAGCAAGTCCAGGCCCAACCGGTCGAGCAAGGCGGCCTGAGCCCGATCCGGCCGCACGACGCAGCGCAGCCGGACCTCCCGCTCATCGGTCGTTGGCAACACCACATCGGTGCTCTGAATGGTCCGCAATTCCTCCAAGATGGTCCGCGGGCTGTGGTCCAGGCTGGCCCGCTGCTGCCACTGTTCCAGAGTCTTCCACAGCACATAGGCCAAGAAGCAGACCAGGATGTGAGCCTGGACTCGGTCAGCGCGTTGATGCCAGATGGGGCGCAGGGCCGGGTCGCTTTTCTAAATCCGGAAGGCGGCTTCGGCGTCGGCGGGTTGGACATAGGTGCGCCACAAGTCCTCCGGACTCCAGTCCGGCATGGTGGTGCGCCGCACGTCGCAGCCTTCGCTGACGCGAGCCCAGTCGTCCCACTCCGGCTGGACGGTCCACGTCACCCGAAGGCCCGCCGCAGTGGTCGGGTCTGCCACCACGTCGATCACGTACCGTCCGGCGGTGCGGGCATTGTGCGCCAGGAGCCGGCCGATCTGCCGCTCGATAGGGCCTCGGTCCAGGGGATGGCGCGCCTGGCTGAGTCGTCGGGCCAAGCGTACTACCCCGCCCTCAATGCGCTGCCCGAAGCGCCTGTGCATCGCCTGCTCCGTCTCACGCCGTTCAACCGACCGGACCAACAGGAACGTCTCGGTTCCCATGGGGCCAAGGCAGGTGTTCGCGGTCATCCCCTCGCGCACCGTCGTCCAGTCTCGCTTGTCGCTCAGCGCACGTGTCCATTTGCGTGATTCGCTCTTCGGCGTGCCGAGCAGATACCGGCGGCCACTGGCCCGCAGCCATGCGAGATTCTCCTCACTGGTCATGCCCCGATCCATCACCAGATCCGCTGCGCGAGCCCATAGCGGGCTTCCATCGTCCCCACGATCTCTTCGACCGTCGTCACGTCGGGGCGGTTACCGGCGAAGACCTCATAGCCCAGGGGCACGCCTTCTCGCGTGACCACCAAGGCGAGGCACACCTGCTTGCAGTCCGGTCGGTGATCCCGGCTGTCACCTCGTTGCGCGAGGGGATTATTGGCCGCGTACCCTTCGAAATAGGTGCTCGTCACGTCAGAGAGCAGCAGGTCATAGTCCAGCGCGAACAGAGCTCCCGGAGTCGGGCAACCAGGTGAGACTCGAGCGCCCGCTTGTGGGGCAGCAGGCGATCCAAGGCTCGATAGAGCCGGTCGTCATTGACCACGTCCGCCGGCACGCCCAGCAGATCCTCCAGCGCAGTCTGCCGGTACCAGGTCTCCGCAATGTGCAACTCACCGGCCGGTTCACACAGGCGGGCCAGGACCAAGATGGCTGCCATGGTCGCCCAGGGGGCCGCCTCACGGCCTGCGGGCTGCAGCGTCGAGAATATCGTCTCGAGCCTCACGGCGCGCCACCGTGTCCAGCCCAACCACACGTCGCCGAAGCGGCGGCTCCACTCCCGCCGCACACGATCCAAATGGACCGGGATGCCTGTGTCCTAGGCGGCCGCCGGCGTGAACAGATTAGGTTGTCTGACACGCTCGATGAGCGCCTGAGCCAGCACCTTCGCACGCGCTCGGCCCTGCACGTCCCGTTCACCCAACTGCGCCCCCGTCTGCTGGACAACCCGGCAGTCCATCCGCACGGACCGCACCAGTTGCCACTACGTATGGACCTGGCCAGCTTTGCGGCGTGTCATGTGACGCAGGTACATCGCGAGCCCTTATGCGCCAGAGGCCAGGCCGGGGTCAATGGGGTTGGCCGCCACAACATCGTGGTTTCACGTAGGTGGCCATTGGGCTGTCACGGGGTTGCCCGAACGCAGCGGGCGAAAAAAGACTCCGCGGTGACCCAACTGCGGAAGTTGGGTTAGGGTGCGCCCTCAAGGAGATTCCATGAATAGGGCCCCCTTTCAATCGGTTGACAGTCGAGGCCTGATGGGCCAACTGTCCACGGTGAGCGATCACCACCAACGAACGGGGGCAGCGTATGGTGTACGTCGGATTGGATGTCAGTGGCAAGAGTCTGGTGGGTTATGCGGTCAATGAGCGGAAGCAGCGGGTGTGGATGGGGGAGCAGCCGGCCACGCGGGGCCTGTGGGCGCTGGTG
Organism: Nitrospira sp.; assembly: GCA_029194675.1. Taxonomy (NCBI): domain Bacteria; kingdom Pseudomonadati; phylum Nitrospirota; class Nitrospiria; order Nitrospirales; family Nitrospiraceae; genus Nitrospira; species Nitrospira sp. The sequence continues at coordinate 122,925 of JARFXP010000003.1, forward strand.
CGGCTGCCGGTGAGTGCGCCGTTGCGGCTGATCCTTGAGACCTTCATGACCAGCATCGCAACGCTGGTGACCGCTGAGCAGCAACTCACCTAGCGGCTGCTGGCGATTGAGGATCGACGCTGTCCGTTGCTGGAGAGCATGCCGGCCATCGGGCCGCTGGCGTCCCGCGTCGTGCTGAGCGCGGTGGATGAGGCGCGACGCTTTGATGACCAGAAGACCGTAGCCAACTATGGGGCCTTGGCTCCCACCATTTATCCTAGAAACGGCAGTTGAAGCAGCGGCCTGCTCCGGGATAGCCTTGCTGGAAGCGGATTGGGGGCATCGTTCTTCGCGCAAAGGGAGTCACCGAATGGGTGAGGCAACACGCAAGGCATTGGCAGGACAGAACGGGGTGATCGCGCTTGATACCTTCGGAGGGCGAATCCACGTCGAATGGGATCCAGCGGCGGCCGTCACGCCGCTTGGCCAGTTGCCCTTCTTCATCGAATTTCTCAAGGTGAGCGGCGTATTTGAGGCGTGGGTGGCCGATTGCCCACTGGTCTACCAGAGCAACCATGCGTCGGATAAGCGCGCCGTGCTCGCGACGTTGCGGCTATCGATCCTCTGTGGCCACCACCGCTATGCGCATATCACAGCGATTCGTCATGACGGCATTCACCCTGAGCTCCTGGGCGTCGCGCAGCTGGTTTCGGAGGATGCGGTGCGACGCGCACTCGCCCGGATAGATGAGTCGTTGGGCGTGGTCTGGCTCAACCGACATCTGGCGAAGACGACGCAGCCGTTACTCACTACGCCGTGGATTCTGGACCTGGATACAACGGTGAAGTGCCTGTACGGCAAGCAGGACGGGGCGGTGGTCGGCTACAACCCGAAGAAACCAGGGCGCCCCTCGCACAGCTATCACAGCGCGGTGATGGCCACCACGCGGCTCGCGTGAGCGGTGGACGTGCGACCGGGGAATGAGACGGCCTGTGCTAGGCTCGAAAAAGTGGACGCCTTCAACCTATGATCTGAGGTCTGGAGGTGTGAGATGGAACGAGTTCCGCGACAGCAGTATACGAAGGAGTTTCGGGAGCAAGCGGTGCAGCTGGTCCTGGAACAGAAGTTGACGATTCCGGAGGCAGCCAGACGCCTCACCATGTCGGGCAAGACCCTCGAGCGCTGGGTGTGTCGAGCCCGGCAGGGTCAGCTCGCGACGCTGGGCGAGAGCCGACGGCCCGTGACGGAGCTGGAGGCCGAGGTGTCTCGGCTCAAACGCGATCTCGCTGAAGCACGCATGGAGCGTGACATCCTAAAAAAAGCCACCGCGTACTTTGCGAAGGCGCAGCTGCCCGGTACGCGCTCATGAGGACGCTGCGTCACCAGTATCCGTTGCGTCTGTTGTGCCGGGTCCTCGACGTGTCCCGAAGCGGGTACTATGCCTGGTGCACCCGCCGCCCCTCGACGCGCGCCCAGGAGAACGCGCGGCTGGAAGTGGCGATCCAGGCCGCGCATGTGCGCACGCGGCAAACCTACGGCCCAGAGCGGCTCCAAGCAGAATTGCGTGCCGACGGGTTCCCTGCTGGGGTCGGGCGTATCAAACGACTGCGCAAGAAACTGGGACTGCGTTGTCAACAAGTCCGCCGGTTCACAATAACCACGGATTCAACGCATGCGCTGCCGGTAGCGGAAAACGTGTTGGCTCAGACCTTTGCCACCAGGCGACCGAATGAGGCTTGGGTCACCGATATTACCTATGTGCCGACCGTGGAAGGATGGCTGTATCTGGCTGGCGTTAAGGATCTCTACACCTGTGAGGTGGTCGGCCATGCGATGGACGCCCGGATGACGACGGACTTGGTGCAGGATGCACTGATGAAGGCCATCGACACCAAACGTCCAGCCCCGGGGCTCATTCATCACTCCGATCGCGGGGCTCAATATTGTGCCCAGGGGTATCAAGCAACGCTGAGGCAGTTCGGCATGATCCCATCCATGAGTCGGAAGGGGAATTGCTATGACAACGCGCCGATGGAGAGTTTCTGGGGAACGCTGAAGAATGAGCTGGTGCATCATCGTCGCTACGAGACCCGTGAGCAGGCTCGGCGCGAGATCTCGGAGTACATCGAGCTCTTCTATAACCGTCAGCGGCGGCATTCTCGGCTCGGGAATCGCTCGCCCGCTGCGTTTGTCCAGCAATGGGTCCGTCAACAGCTGGCGGCGTGAGGCTGCAATTCATGGCGTCCACTATTGACAACCGGGGTCAGCCCTGCTGCACAACATGCCCGGGATCTGGGCGTGGCTGGATGCCTTGCCGAAGGCGGCGCGCCCCGCTGTGCTGCGAGGGGACGTGGCTTTTGGCAACGAGGGGGTGCTGCGTGAGGCCGAGACCCGCGACCAGCCGTATCTCACGAAGCTGCGTCTCACGAACAAGGTGAAGGCCCTCATCAAGACACTCTTCCGCTCCACCGCGTGGGAAGAGGCGGGACACAGCTGGGAAGGAGTCGAGGACACGCTGAGGCTGTCGGGGTGGAGTCGCGCACGACGCGTGGTGGTGTTGCGCCGACCCCTCACCGGCGAGCTGCTCATGACCGAGAAGGATGACGATCAGGAACGTCTTGCCTTCATTGAGAGTGACGTGCCGACCAAGCGGTACGAGTACGCCGTGCTGGTCACCTCAACCCGGTACGAGATCCTTGCCCTCGCCCAGCTCTATCGCGAGCGGGCCGATGCTGAAAATCACTTCGATGAGTTGAAGAATCAGTGGGGCTGGGGTGGTTTGACCACGCAGGACCTGGCGCGCTGCCGGCTCATGGCACGGATGGTGGCACGGATCTACACCTGGTGGACGCTGTTCGTGCGGCTCGCCCAGCCACACAAGCACTTCGAGGCGATCTCCAGCCGGCCGCTGTTACTGCATGGCGTCGCTACGCACACGCATCACGCGGGACAAACGCGCCTCACGATCACCAGCTTGCACGCCAAGCGCTCGGCCATCCAAGCTGTGCTGCCCAACGTGGCGGGCTTTCTGAGGACCCTCAAAGCCACTGCGGAGCAATGGACCGATGCCGACCGCCTGCGGGCGATTCTCACCCGCGCGTTCGCCACCTTCATGCTCTCAACCGCGGGCCCTCCGACCTTCTTGACCTCCAAAGCTGCACCGACATGACACGTTGACTGCCGTTTTTAGGTTTATCAGAGTGGCGCGGTGCGGCAGGTGGGACGGATCAATCGGGATGGGGGGTGAGGTCCGGCGGATGCTCTTGCAGTGTGCCCATACAGTGGTGCGCATGAAGAGTGCGGGGGTGAAGCCGCTCCAACAGTTCTATGCACGGATTGCGAAGCGGCGGGGGAAGAAGATTGCGATCGTGGCCTTGGCGCGCAAGCTGCTGACCACGGCGTACGGCGTGTTGAAATCCGAGCAGCCCTATGACCCGCGCCGGTTGCAGCCCGCATGAGGTGTCATGTGTACGAGACAGTCGGGCCAGGTTGGTACACCCTGATGGACAGGCACAGACCGTGAGCCCGCATATGCCTTGAGGTCTCCACCTCGTTCTGGAGATTGGGCGGCTGTCTTTGAACCGGAAGGTTGGGCGACCGAGCCCGCAGGGGAGGTGAACGGTCAATCTATTTCAACAGGGCTACGTGTGGACTGTTGACAGAGGCCCTATTCATGGGAGGGCCACCATGACACGGGCGACAGTCCTACAGGAGGTCAGACTGACCCCGGTTGTCAATAGTGGACGCCATGAATTGCCGCCTCACGCCGCCAGCTGTTGACGAGCCCACTGCTGGGCAAACACCGCGGGCGAGCAATTTCCCAGCCTGGAATGCCGACGCTGACGGTTATAGAAAACCGATGTACTCCGTGATCTCTCGCCGAGCCTGCTCCCGTGTTTCATACCGCCGGTGGTGCACCAGCTCATTCTTGAGCGTTCCCCAGAAACTCTCCATCGGCGCGTTATCATAGCAGTTGCCCTTCCGACTCATAGACGGGGTCAGGCCGAACTGCCGCAATTGCGCTTGATAGTCCTGGGCACAATATTGAGAGCCGCGATCAGAATGATGAATGAGCCCCGGGGCCGGGCGCTTGGTGTCGAGAGCGTTCCTGAGCGCCCCCTGCACCAAGTCCGTCGTCATCCGCGCCCCCTCGCATGCCCAACCACCTCACATGTATACAGATCTTTGATCCCCGCCAGATACAACCACCCTTCTGCGGTGGGGATATACGTGATGTCGGTGACCCAGGTCTCGTTCGGGCGCGTGGCGACAAACGTTTGGGCCAAGACATTCTCCGCCACCGGCAGCGAGTGCTTTGAATCCGTCGTGGTCGTGAACCAGCGCACCTGTTTGCAACGTAGTCTCAGTTTCTTGCGTAGCCGTTTGATGCGTCCGACCCCAGCGGGGAACCCATCCTCACGCAATTCCGCTTGGAGACGTTCCGGCCCATAGGTCTGCCGGGTGCGCACATGCGCGGCCTGGATCGCCACTTCTAGGCGCGCGTTCTCCTGAGCGCGCTTCGAGGGACGGCGCGTGCGCCAGGCATAGTACCCACTTCGGGACACCTCCAGCACCCGACACAACACACTCAGGGGATACTGGGGCCGCAGCGTCCTCATGAGCGCGTACCGGGCAGCTGCGCCTTGGCAAAGTACGCGGTGGCTTTTTTTAAGATGTCGCGCTCCATCCGCGCCTCGGCCAGGTCGCGCTTCAGCCGAGAGACCTCGGCCTCCAGCTCTGTCACGGGCCGTCGGCTCTCCCCCAGCGTCGCGAGCTGACCGCGCCGGGCTCGACACACCCAGTTCTCGAGCGTCTTGCCCGACATGGCCAGGCGTCTTGCTACCTCTGGAATCGTCAACTTCTGTTCCAGGACCAGCTGCACCGCTTGCTCACGGAACTCCTTCGTATACTGCTGTCGCGGAACTCGTTCCATCTCACACCTCCAGACCTCAGATCATAGGTTGAAGGCGTCCACTTTTTCGAGCCTAGCACAGACAATCTCCTGGCTCAAACGTTCACCGCAACGCGTCCGAATGAGACCTGGGTCACTGATATCACCTATATCCCCACGGGGGAAGGGTGGGTGTATGTAGCGGGGATCAAAGATCTGTACACGTGTGAGGTGGTCGGGCATGCGATGGGCGCTCGGATGACGACGGACTTGGTGAGCCATGCCTTGGACAAAGCCGTAGGGGCGAAGCGTCCGCGACCGGGACTCGTCCACCACTCCGATCGCGGCTCACAGTACTGTGCCCACAAGTAGCAAGGTCGATTGCGCCAGTTGGGCATGACTGCGTCCATGAGTCGGAAGGGTCACGGCTATGACAACGCACCGATGGAGAGTTTCTGGGGAACGCTGAAGAATGAGCTGGTGCACCACCGGCGCTACGACACGCGAGAGCAGGCCCAGCGTGAGATCACGGAGTACATCGAGATCTTCTCTAACCGGCACCGGCGCCACTCCCGGCTCGGGAATCGCTCCCCGGCGGCATTTGCCCAGCAGTGGGCCCGTCAGCTGCCGGCGGCGTGAGACTGCAACTCATGGCGTCCACTATTGACAACCGGGGTCAAACGGACGTTTCGCCGCTGGACTACCCGCTACGAAGCCGAAGGCGCGGCGGGGTGAGCGGATCGGCGCCTGAATCGGGCCTCCGCTCGAGCAGCTCCGGTGGATGAGGTCGTGCAGATGGTGACCTTGTATGAGACTCGCTACACGGGGTGGACGGTGAAGCATTTCCACGAGCGCTGGCACCAGGAACACGGCGGCACACGCTCCTATACGTGGACCAAGAGTTATAGAAGAGCTCGATGTACTCCGTGATCTCTCGCCGAGCCTGCTCCCGTGTTTCATACCGCCGGTGGTGCACCAGCTCATTCTTGAGCGTTCCCAGAAACTCTCCATCGGCGCGTTATCATAGCAGTTGCCCTTCCGACTCATAGACGGGGTCAGGCCGAACTGCCGCAATTGCGCTTGATAGTCCTGGGCACAATATTGAGAGCCGCGATCAGAATGATGAATGAGCCCCGGGGCCGGGCGCTTGGTGTCGAGAGCGTTCCTGAGCGCCCCCTGCACCAAGTCCGTCGTCATCCGCGCCCCCATCGCATGCCCAACCACCTCACATGTATACAGATCTTTGATCCCCGCCAGATACAACCACCCTTCTGCGGTGGGGATATACGTGATGTCGGTGACCCAGGTCTCGTTCGGGCGCGTGGCGACAAACGTTTGGGCCAAGACATTCTCCGCCACCGGCAGCGAGTGCTTTGAATCCGTCGTGGTCGTGAACCAGCGCACCTGTTTGCAACGTAGTCTCAGTTTCTTGCGTAGCCGTTTGATGCGTCCGACCCCAGCGGGGAACCCATCCTCACGCAATTCCGCTTGGAGACGTTCCGGCCCATAGGTCTGCCGGGTGCGCACATGCGCGGCCTGGATCGCCACTTCTAGGCGCGCGTTCTCCTGAGCGCGCTTCGAGGGACGGCGCGTGCGCCAGGCATAGTACCCACTTCGGGACACCTCCAGCACCCGACACAACACACTCAGGGGATACTGGGGCCGCAGCGTCCTCATGAGCGCGTACCGGGCAGCTGCGCCTTGGCAAAGTACGCGGTGGCTTTTTTTAAGATGTCGCGCTCCATCCGCGCCTCGGCCAGGTCGCGCTTCAGCCGAGAGACCTCGGCCTCCAGCTCTGTCACGGGCCGTCGGCTCTCCCCCAGCGTCGCGAGCTGACCGCGCCGGGCTCGACACACCCAGTTCTCGAGCGTCTTGCCCGACATGGCCAGGCGTCTTGCTACCTCTGGAATCGTCAACTTCTGTTCCAGGACCAGCTGCACCGCTTGCTCACGGAACTCCTTCGTATACTGCTGTCGCGGAACTCGTTCCATCTCACACCTCCAGACCTCAGATCATAGGTTGAAGGCGTCCACTTTTTCGAGCCTAGCACACTGACGCATCGTCCCCCTATTCTCCGACTAAGTAGGGCGGAGCGCCAGGATGTTGCTACGTGCCAGGGCCAAGATGGCCTGCTGCGCAGCCGTCGTGAGACGTAAGAGTGTGCGCCGCGCATGCTGAATGACCTTCCCGACCGTGTTGACTGTCAGCGGTCATGCAATAATCCCCAGATGCGGTCAGTGAATTCTCCCCACCCTTATTAAGAAGGAGGAGGGAGATGGAGCTTGACGAGACCAACGAGACAACGATCATGCGGCCCCAGGTGGATCCCGCTGGGGAGGCATGCATGGTGGATGAGGCACGGTGGGCAGAGATCCGACGGTTGTTTGACGAAGCACGAGTCTCTATTTCGGAGATCGGGCGGCGCGTGGACTTGGATCGCAAGACGGTCCGCCGCAGTCTGCGGCAGCCGACATGGCAGCCCTACCAGCGGGCCGTGGTGGCAGCGATCTTGCTGACGGCTCATGCCGACTGTGTGCGGGCCCGGGCGCCGCAGGTCGGGTACTCGGCGCGGATTCTCTATCAGGCACTGCGGGCGCATCACGGCTCCCCTGGCAGTTATGAGACGGTGAAGCGGTTCGTCGCGCCGCTGCGCGAAGTCCAGCTGCAAGCGGACCGGGCGTTGCTCCGGTTTGAGACGCCGCCCGGCCAGCAGAGTCAGATTGATTGGGGCCAAGCCACCGTGCCCTTTCGTGCGGGCCCCGTCGTGATCCACGTGTTCGTGCTCACATTGGGCTTCAGCCGCCGTGGGGTCTATCACGCCTGTGCCGATGAGCGACTGGCGCAATTTCTGGAAGCCCATGAACGGGCCTTTGCGCATTTCGGCGGCCACACGCGGGAACATCTGTATGACCGGCCGCGGACCGTGTGCTACGCGGATGAGACGGGACGACGGATCTGGAACCCCACATTCAACGCCTTTGCCGACGACTGGGGCTTCGAACCCCGTGTGTGTCGGCCCTATCGGGCACAGACGAAGGGCCAGGTCGAATCGGGCGTGAAGTATCTGAAGCGGAATTTCCTACCGGGACGGACGTTCATCGATGTGGTGGACTTCCAGACCCAACTCGATGAATGGACCGCGACGAGCGCCGATCAGCGCCTGCATGGCACGACGCATGAGCAACCGATCGTGCGGTTCGAACGAGAACGCGAGCAGCTCGTCCCCCTGGCGGGTCAGCAGAGTTTTCAGCAGGAAGCCCGTGTCTCCCGGATCGTGGCCGACGACTATCTGGTGAGTCTGGACACGAACCGCTATTCCGTCCCGTTCCGCTTCATCGGGCAGCGGGTGGAGGTGCAGCGACGGGGCGAGCGGGTGCCTATCTTCTCTCGCGATCGCGAGGTGGCGACGCATCCCGTACTCTCAGGCCACCACCAATTTGGCATCCTGCCGGAGCATGGCCCCGGCGCCATCGCGCGGCTCCCGCGCCAGCGGCGCTCGACCATACACGAGCCGGGCCCACGTGCTGGGTCGCTGCCCGAGGTCGAGAGCCGGGATCTGGCCTGCTACGAGGCGCTGTGTGGGAGCGCCGCGGCGCACGAGGTGCAGCCATGAACGCCGCGCCACTGGACCGGCTCCGTGAACAGCTGACGCCGCTGCGGCTCTTGCAGAGCCGCGAACGGCTCGACGCCCTCTTACAGGAGGCGGCGACGAAGGAGCTCTCGTATGCCGACTTCCTGGATCAGGTCCTGGGCGAAGAAGTCGCCGCAAAAGCGGAGAAGAACATCACGATGCGGACCAGTCTCGCCCGCGTTCCGTTCGTGAAGAGCCTGGAGGCCTTCGATTTCGCCTATCAACCCTCGCTGGATAAGAAGCAGCTCCAGCAGGTGGCGACGTGTCACTGCATTGAGCACGGCGAGAATGTCGTGATCCTCGGGCCACCCGGCGTGGGCAAAAGCCATCTGGCGATTGGGGTCGGGCTCAAAGCCATTGCGCAGGGCTATCGCGTGTTATTTACGACGGCGGCCGCGATGATTGCCCTGCTGACTCGCGCGCAGCTAGAGAATCGGCTGGAGGACAAGCTGAAGTTCTACACCATTCCGCGCCTCCTGATCATCGATGCGATTGGCTATTGGCCGATGGACCGCACGGGGGCGAACGTGTTTTTCCAACTCATCTCACGCCGCTACGAGAAGGGGCCGATGATTCTGACCAGTCATCAGAATTTCGGCGCCTGGGGGGAGGTGTTTGGCGACCGCGTGCTCGCGACGGCGATCCTGGATCGGGTCCTGCACCACGCCATCACCATCAATATCCGCGGACATTCGTACCGACTCAAGGACAAACTCAAAGCCGGACTCGTGCGAATGGAGGAGGCTTCAACGACGACGTAACCCCAGTGTGGGGAATTTTCGATGACCATAACTGGGCACATTTGGGTGCCCCTTGACAGTTGAACACCAGAAACCGTAGCCGCTTGGGCCGAGCCTCCGACAAATCTCTGGGTAAGGCCAGACGCTTCAACGCACTGAGCAGGTTGTAGGTCAGGATGTTGAGCCGGAACCAGACGCCGAACTTCTAGCTGGGGAGCGCCGCGGCCGCCAACTCATTCTTCAGGACATGATGGGCGTGTTCGACGATGCCAGCTTTCTCCCGATGCCAGCGGATCAGCGTCAGGTCGTCTCCCTCTCGGTTCGTCACGATCGCGAAATGTTTCACCCTGCCGCTTGCGGACCCGCACGGCTAGATAACGACGGACACAAGGCCGATCCTTCCGATGGTCGCCGTCCTCGGGCACATACGGGACCTCGGCCCACTCGTGGATCGCGTCGGGCTCGTCACGCTCCGGCTGCCAGACGTGCTCCGGGAGCCGCCCGATCTCGGCTCGCAGTTGTGGACTCATATCGGCACTGATGGCATAGCAGATCCCCCGCGCCGGCTTCTCACACCAGGCGAGCACATCCTGCTCATACAACGCGCTGTCACCCCGGACGAAGGTCTGTGTGATCCCGGGCGGCAAGGCGGCGAGGGCCCGCTCCACGACACGCACGTTGCCACAGCCGGCTGGCATATTCCCATCCCGGGATTCATCGTGCACAATGACGTCCTGCTCAGCCCAGACCGCGATGACGGGTTGATAGCCTCGTGTGCTCTCGTACGTCATGGTCGCCGTGTGCTTGTGTGCTTCCAGGATCGTCGCATCCACGTCCAGTGTGGCGGTTCGTTGCGGGGCCGCCAGCTGCACAACGGCCAGGACGCGCCGGTTCGCGGTCCCGACACCCGCCAGGGCGCGGACTCCTCAGGGATGGCCGTCTTCTCGCCGATGCGCCACAACGGGGGCTCCTCCACATGAAAGGTCTCCAAGAGATCCCGTACCGTCGTGGCCGCGGGCAACTCGTAGCCCAGCAACGTCGTCAAGGCGACATCCACTCGCAGCGTCTTGAGGCCCTGGCAGCGGTCCCCGCCCGCCGTCCACAACGCGATCAGCGTCTCCACCAATTGCGTGGAGGTCAAGCCGCGCTGCCGCTGTTTGAGGCGGACCTGGGCATTGACGACCTGCGCGGCACCGACCTGGCGAAACAGCTCGATCACCAGCGGCACGCCCGTATGCGCGGTGACGAGGCGGGGATCAAACCGGTCATCAATCTCGAAGGGAAGTTGTTCAGATGGCAGCAGCTCAGGCATCGCGCTCCTCCTTGGCGTCAGTGTCACCCACAGGGTGACACTGACGCAATGCCGATGCCATGCGAGTCCCCGCTCTTCATGAGGTCGGAACCAATCTCGGTCTCTTCCACTCTCGCGTGTAGCCGGAGAAGAGGACCGTACCCTGTCAAGCCCAAATAGAAATGTCAGGTTTTATGTTTCGGCTGCTGCCGGGTGTGGTCCTCGTTCCGACCGCCATCGCTTGCGCCAGGGATGATCCGCCGCCGGTTCGATCGGGCGCCGCGACCGGGACAGCGTCATGCCCACTGCCGTCGCTGTCAGCGCCGATGGTATAAGTCGCCAAATCACCGAACTGAAAGTCCCCTGAAGACCGACGACAATGTCCCTTCACTGCTCACAACGACAGAGGAGGGACGCATGCTGCGAAAGGAGGACTTCACGGTGATTCAAGCATTGGCCCAACGGGGGCTCTATCTCTGTGACATCACCAACCAGGTCGGAGTGCACCTGCGGACGGTACGCCGGGCCTTGACCCGGGGTGGGGCGCCAGCCCTGCGACCGAGTCGGCGAGGCAGTCGGTTGGATCCATACCGAGCCGACATCGACCGACTCCTGGCCGAGGACGTCTGGAACCCGATGGTGATTTTCCGGGACCTGCAGGCCAAGGGGTAGACGGGCCGGCTCTCGATTCTGCGGGACGATATCCGGCCCAAACGAGCGGGCGCGTTCGGCGGGCGACGATGCGGTTCGAAACGGCCCCGGGCCGGCAGGTGCACAGCGAGTGGGGCGAGCACCGCACGCTGATTGCCGGCGTCGAGACCACCGTCCACTTCATCGTCAATACGCTGGGCTTCTCGCGGCGGTTCCACTTCTGGTGCACGGACAGCGAGGACGCGGAGCACACCTATGACGGGCTGATCCGAAGCTTCGAATGGTTCGGTGGCATCCCGGAGGAGATCCTGGTGGACAATCAGGCAGAAGGACTGGGTGTACTACCGGCGTTGTGCGTTCACCATATTGTCTTCAGCCGTGTAGCCGGATAGATATGCGAATCCGCTAGCCAGCATATAGATCGGACGATTGATCCCATAATCGAGCGCTTGGCCAATCGGATGTGAGGCGAATGTGAACCAACGAAGAGGGTGATCGTTGATGGGCGATCCAGCCGCCGGGTCTGAGTAGACCAGTGCGGTGCTGTCCAGAATGTTGTAAATGCTTGTTGGGGGAGTGTACTCCCTATCGTCGGCGCCTGCGCTCTGTTGGCGTGTCGTGCTACAACCTGTTGCGACCAGAGCCAACATCATGAATCCGACAACCTTCGCCGTTGCTCTCATAGATGACCTCTTTTGTTTCAACTCCTGTACAAGCTCCTCCAGCCAGATACGTCCCAATGACACTCAGAAGTGTAAACGAAATCCTTCGTTCTGTCCAGGTCACAGAATTGCCTTGTGTAGTTAGCACATGATCTGTCCGGGTTAGCCCACCTTCCGCAGTTCGTGAGGTCAGAGTCAGGGATTTCAACGGGTTTCGCCAAAAGTCGGCACTACACGGGGACTGCTGCCGCGACCGACGAGGTCATCCGCAAGCGGTGTAGCAAGTCCAGGCCCAACCGGTCGAGCAAGGCGGCCTGAGCCCGATCCGGCCGCACGACGCAGCGCAGCCGGACCTCCCGCTCATCGGTCGTTGGCAACACCACATCGGTGCTCTGAATGGTCCGCAATTCCTCCAAGATGGTCCGCGGGCTGTGGTCCAGGCTGGCCCGCTGCTGCCACTGTTCCAGAGTCTTCCACAGCACATAGGCCAAGAAGCAGACCAGGATGTGAGCCTGGACTCGGTCAGCGCGTTGATGCCAGATGGGGCGCAGGGCCGGGTCGCTTTTCTAAATCCGGAAGGCGGCTTCGGCGTCGGCGGGTTGGACATAGGTGCGCCACAAGTCCTCCGGACTCCAGTCCGGCATGGTGGTGCGCCGCACGTCGCAGCCTTCGCTGACGCGAGCCCAGTCGTCCCACTCCGGCTGGACGGTCCACGTCACCCGAAGGCCCGCCGCAGTGGTCGGGTCTGCCACCACGTCGATCACGTACCGTCCGGCGGTGCGGGCATTGTGCGCCAGGAGCCGGCCGATCTGCCGCTCGATAGGGCCTCGGTCCAGGGGATGGCGCGCCTGGCTGAGTCGTCGGGCCAAGCGTACTACCCCGCCCTCAATGCGCTGCCCGAAGCGCCTGTGCATCGCCTGCTCCGTCTCACGCCGTTCAACCGACCGGACCAACAGGAACGTCTCGGTTCCCATGGGGCCAAGGCAGGTGTTCGCGGTCATCCCCTCGCGCACCGTCGTCCAGTCTCGCTTGTCGCTCAGCGCACGTGTCCATTTGCGTGATTCGCTCTTCGGCGTGCCGAGCAGATACCGGCGGCCACTGGCCCGCAGCCATGCGAGATTCTCCTCACTGGTCATGCCCCGATCCATCACCAGATCCGCTGCGCGAGCCCATAGCGGGCTTCCATCGTCCCCACGATCTCTTCGACCGTCGTCACGTCGGGGCGGTTACCGGCGAAGACCTCATAGCCCAGGGGCACGCCTTCTCGCGTGACCACCAAGGCGAGGCACACCTGCTTGCAGTCCGGTCGGTGATCCCGGCTGTCACCTCGTTGCGCGAGGGGATTATTGGCCGCGTACCCTTCGAAATAGGTGCTCGTCACGTCAGAGAGCAGCAGGTCATAGTCCAGCGCGAACAGAGCTCCCGGAGTCGGGCAACCAGGTGAGACTCGAGCGCCCGCTTGTGGGGCAGCAGGCGATCCAAGGCTCGATAGAGCCGGTCGTCATTGACCACGTCCGCCGGCACGCCCAGCAGATCCTCCAGCGCAGTCTGCCGGTACCAGGTCTCCGCAATGTGCAACTCACCGGCCGGTTCACACAGGCGGGCCAGGACCAAGATGGCTGCCATGGTCGCCCAGGGGGCCGCCTCACGGCCTGCGGGCTGCAGCGTCGAGAATATCGTCTCGAGCCTCACGGCGCGCCACCGTGTCCAGCCCAACCACACGTCGCCGAAGCGGCGGCTCCACTCCCGCCGCACACGATCCAAATGGACCGGGATGCCTGTGTCCTAGGCGGCCGCCGGCGTGAACAGATTAGGTTGTCTGACACGCTCGATGAGCGCCTGAGCCAGCACCTTCGCACGCGCTCGGCCCTGCACGTCCCGTTCACCCAACTGCGCCCCCGTCTGCTGGACAACCCGGCAGTCCATCCGCACGGACCGCACCAGTTGCCACTACGTATGGACCTGGCCAGCTTTGCGGCGTGTCATGTGACGCAGGTACATCGCGAGCCCTTATGCGCCAGAGGCCAGGCCGGGGTCAATGGGGTTGGCCGCCACAACATCGTGGTTTCACGTAGGTGGCCATTGGGCTGTCACGGGGTTGCCCGAACGCAGCGGGCGAAAAAAGACTCCGCGGTGACCCAACTGCGGAAGTTGGGTTAGGGTGCGCCCTCAAGGAGATTCCATGAATAGGGCCCCCTTTCAATCGGTTGACAGTCGAGGCCTGATGGGCCAACTGTCCACGGTGAGCGATCACCACCAACGAACGGGGGCAGCGTATGGTGTACGTCGGATTGGATGTCAGTGGCAAGAGTCTGGTGGGTTATGCGGTCAATGAGCGGAAGCAGCGGGTGTGGATGGGGGAGCAGCCGGCCACGCGGGGCCTGTGGGCGCTGGTGCGGCTGCCGGTGAGTGCGCCGTTGCGGCTGATCCTTGAGACCTTCATGACCAGCATCGCAACGCTGGTGACCGCTGAGCAGCAACTCACCTAGCGGCTGCTGGCGATTGAGGATCGACGCTGTCCGTTGCTGGAGAGCATGCCGGCCATCGGGCCGCTGGCGTCCCGCGTCGTGCTGAGCGCGGTGGATGAGGCGCGACGCTTTGATGACCAGAAGACCGTAGCCAACTATGGGGCCTTGGCTCCCACCATTTATCCTAGAAACGGCAGTTGAAGCAGCGGCCTGCTCCGGGATAGCCTTGCTGGAAGCGGATTGGGGGCATCGTTCTTCGCGCAAAGGGAGTCACCGAATGGGTGAGGCAACACGCAAGGCATTGGCAGGACAGAACGGGGTGATCGCGCTTGATACCTTCGGAGGGCGAATCCACGTCGAATGGGATCCAGCGGCGGCCGTCACGCCGCTTGGCCAGTTGCCCTTCTTCATCGAATTTCTCAAGGTGAGCGGCGTATTTGAGGCGTGGGTGGCCGATTGCCCACTGGTCTACCAGAGCAACCATGCGTCGGATAAGCGCGCCGTGCTCGCGACGTTGCGGCTATCGATCCTCTGTGGCCACCACCGCTATGCGCATATCACAGCGATTCGTCATGACGGCATTCACCCTGAGCTCCTGGGCGTCGCGCAGCTGGTTTCGGAGGATGCGGTGCGACGCGCACTCGCCCGGATAGATGAGTCGTTGGGCGTGGTCTGGCTCAACCGACATCTGGCGAAGACGACGCAGCCGTTACTCACTACGCCGTGGATTCTGGACCTGGATACAACGGTGAAGTGCCTGTACGGCAAGCAGGACGGGGCGGTGGTCGGCTACAACCCGAAGAAACCAGGGCGCCCCTCGCACAGCTATCACAGCGCGGTGATGGCCACCACGCGGCTCGCGTGAGCGGTGGACGTGCGACCGGGGAATGAGACGGCCTGTGCTAGGCTCGAAAAAGTGGACGCCTTCAACCTATGATCTGAGGTCTGGAGGTGTGAGATGGAACGAGTTCCGCGACAGCAGTATACGAAGGAGTTTCGGGAGCAAGCGGTGCAGCTGGTCCTGGAACAGAAGTTGACGATTCCGGAGGCAGCCAGACGCCTCACCATGTCGGGCAAGACCCTCGAGCGCTGGGTGTGTCGAGCCCGGCAGGGTCAGCTCGCGACGCTGGGCGAGAGCCGACGGCCCGTGACGGAGCTGGAGGCCGAGGTGTCTCGGCTCAAACGCGATCTCGCTGAAGCACGCATGGAGCGTGACATCCTAAAAAAAGCCACCGCGTACTTTGCGAAGGCGCAGCTGCCCGGTACGCGCTCATGAGGACGCTGCGTCACCAGTATCCGTTGCGTCTGTTGTGCCGGGTCCTCGACGTGTCCCGAAGCGGGTACTATGCCTGGTGCACCCGCCGCCCCTCGACGCGCGCCCAGGAGAACGCGCGGCTGGAAGTGGCGATCCAGGCCGCGCATGTGCGCACGCGGCAAACCTACGGCCCAGAGCGGCTCCAAGCAGAATTGCGTGCCGACGGGTTCCCTGCTGGGGTCGGGCGTATCAAACGACTGCGCAAGAAACTGGGACTGCGTTGTCAACAAGTCCGCCGGTTCACAATAACCACGGATTCAACGCATGCGCTGCCGGTAGCGGAAAACGTGTTGGCTCAGACCTTTGCCACCAGGCGACCGAATGAGGCTTGGGTCACCGATATTACCTATGTGCCGACCGTGGAAGGATGGCTGTATCTGGCTGGCGTTAAGGATCTCTACACCTGTGAGGTGGTCGGCCATGCGATGGACGCCCGGATGACGACGGACTTGGTGCAGGATGCACTGATGAAGGCCATCGACACCAAACGTCCAGCCCCGGGGCTCATTCATCACTCCGATCGCGGGGCTCAATATTGTGCCCAGGGGTATCAAGCAACGCTGAGGCAGTTCGGCATGATCCCATCCATGAGTCGGAAGGGGAATTGCTATGACAACGCGCCGATGGAGAGTTTCTGGGGAACGCTGAAGAATGAGCTGGTGCATCATCGTCGCTACGAGACCCGTGAGCAGGCTCGGCGCGAGATCTCGGAGTACATCGAGCTCTTCTATAACCGTCAGCGGCGGCATTCTCGGCTCGGGAATCGCTCGCCCGCTGCGTTTGTCCAGCAATGGGTCCGTCAACAGCTGGCGGCGTGAGGCTGCAATTCATGGCGTCCACTATTGACAACCGGGGTCAGCCCTGCTGCACAACATGCCCGGGATCTGGGCGTGGCTGGATGCCTTGCCGAAGGCGGCGCGCCCCGCTGTGCTGCGAGGGGACGTGGCTTTTGGCAACGAGGGGGTGCTGCGTGAGGCCGAGACCCGCGACCAGCCGTATCTCACGAAGCTGCGTCTCACGAACAAGGTGAAGGCCCTCATCAAGACACTCTTCCGCTCCACCGCGTGGGAAGAGGCGGGACACAGCTGGGAAGGAGTCGAGGACACGCTGAGGCTGTCGGGGTGGAGTCGCGCACGACGCGTGGTGGTGTTGCGCCGACCCCTCACCGGCGAGCTGCTCATGACCGAGAAGGATGACGATCAGGAACGTCTTGCCTTCATTGAGAGTGACGTGCCGACCAAGCGGTACGAGTACGCCGTGCTGGTCACCTCAACCCGGTACGAGATCCTTGCCCTCGCCCAGCTCTATCGCGAGCGGGCCGATGCTGAAAATCACTTCGATGAGTTGAAGAATCAGTGGGGCTGGGGTGGTTTGACCACGCAGGACCTGGCGCGCTGCCGGCTCATGGCACGGATGGTGGCACGGATCTACACCTGGTGGACGCTGTTCGTGCGGCTCGCCCAGCCACACAAGCACTTCGAGGCGATCTCCAGCCGGCCGCTGTTACTGCATGGCGTCGCTACGCACACGCATCACGCGGGACAAACGCGCCTCACGATCACCAGCTTGCACGCCAAGCGCTCGGCCATCCAAGCTGTGCTGCCCAACGTGGCGGGCTTTCTGAGGACCCTCAAAGCCACTGCGGAGCAATGGACCGATGCCGACCGCCTGCGGGCGATTCTCACCCGCGCGTTCGCCACCTTCATGCTCTCAACCGCGGGCCCTCCGACCTTCTTGACCTCCAAAGCTGCACCGACATGACACGTTGACTGCCGTTTTTAGGTTTATCAGAGTGGCGCGGTGCGGCAGGTGGGACGGATCAATCGGGATGGGGGGTGAGGTCCGGCGGATGCTCTTGCAGTGTGCCCATACAGTGGTGCGCATGAAGAGTGCGGGGGTGAAGCCGCTCCAACAGTTCTATGCACGGATTGCGAAGCGGCGGGGGAAGAAGATTGCGATCGTGGCCTTGGCGCGCAAGCTGCTGACCACGGCGTACGGCGTGTTGAAATCCGAGCAGCCCTATGACCCGCGCCGGTTGCAGCCCGCATGAGGTGTCATGTGTACGAGACAGTCGGGCCAGGTTGGTACACCCTGATGGACAGGCACAGACCGTGAGCCCGCATATGCCTTGAGGTCTCCACCTCGTTCTGGAGATTGGGCGGCTGTCTTTGAACCGGAAGGTTGGGCGACCGAGCCCGCAGGGGAGGTGAACGGTCAATCTATTTCAACAGGGCTACGTGTGGACTGTTGACAGAGGCCCTATTCATGGGAGGGCCACCATGACACGGGCGACAGTCCTACAGGAGGTCAGACTGACCCCGGTTGTCAATAGTGGACGCCATGAATTGCCGCCTCACGCCGCCAGCTGTTGACGAGCCCACTGCTGGGCAAACACCGCGGGCGAGCAATTTCCCAGCCTGGAATGCCGACGCTGACGGTTATAGAAGAAGAAACCGATGTACTCCGTGATCTCTCGCCGAGCCTGCTCCCGTGTTTCATACCGCCGGTGGTGCACCAGCTCATTCTTGAGCGTTCCCCAGAAACTCTCCATCGGCGCGTTATCATAGCAGCAGTTGCCCTTCCGACTCATAGACGGGGTCAGGCCGAACTGCCGCAATTGCGCTTGATAGTCCTGGGCACAATATTGAGAGCCGCGATCAGAATGATGAATGAGCCCCGGGGCCGGGCGCTTGGTGTCGAGAGCGTTCCTGAGCGCCCCCTGCACCAAGTCCGTCGTCATCCGCGCCCCCTCGCATGCCCAACCACCTCACATGTATACAGATCTTTGATCCCCGCCAGATACAACCACCCTTCTGCGGTGGGGATATACGTGATGTCGGTGACCCAGGTCTCGTTCGGGCGCGTGGCGACAAACGTTTGGGCCAAGACATTCTCCGCCACCGGCAGCGAGTGCTTTGAATCCGTCGTGGTCGTGAACCAGCGCACCTGTTTGCAACGTAGTCTCAGTTTCTTGCGTAGCCGTTTGATGCGTCCGACCCCAGCGGGGAACCCATCCTCACGCAATTCCGCTTGGAGACGTTCCGGCCCATAGGTCTGCCGGGTGCGCACATGCGCGGCCTGGATCGCCACTTCTAGGCGCGCGTTCTCCTGAGCGCGCTTCGAGGGACGGCGCGTGCGCCAGGCATAGTACCCACTTCGGGACACCTCCAGCACCCGACACAACACACTCAGGGGATACTGGGGCCGCAGCGTCCTCATGAGCGCGTACCGGGCAGCTGCGCCTTGGCAAAGTACGCGGTGGCTTTTTTTAAGATGTCGCGCTCCATCCGCGCCTCGGCCAGGTCGCGCTTCAGCCGAGAGACCTCGGCCTCCAGCTCTGTCACGGGCCGTCGGCTCTCCCCCAGCGTCGCGAGCTGACCGCGCCGGGCTCGACACACCCAGTTCTCGAGCGTCTTGCCCGACATGGCCAGGCGTCTTGCTACCTCTGGAATCGTCAACTTCTGTTCCAGGACCAGCTGCACCGCTTGCTCACGGAACTCCTTCGTATACTGCTGTCGCGGAACTCGTTCCATCTCACACCTCCAGACCTCAGATCATAGGTTGAAGGCGTCCACTTTTTCGAGCCTAGCACAGACAATCTCCTGGCTCAAACGTTCACCGCAACGCGTCCGAATGAGACCTGGGTCACTGATATCACCTATATCCCCACGGGGGAAGGGTGGGTGTATGTAGCGGGGATCAAAGATCTGTACACGTGTGAGGTGGTCGGGCATGCGATGGGCGCTCGGATGACGACGGACTTGGTGAGCCATGCCTTGGACAAAGCCGTAGGGGCGAAGCGTCCGCGACCGGGACTCGTCCACCACTCCGATCGCGGCTCACAGTACTGTGCCCACAAGTAGCAAGGTCGATTGCGCCAGTTGGGCATGACTGCGTCCATGAGTCGGAAGGGTCACGGCTATGACAACGCACCGATGGAGAGTTTCTGGGGAACGCTGAAGAATGAGCTGGTGCACCACCGGCGCTACGACACGCGAGAGCAGGCCCAGCGTGAGATCACGGAGTACATCGAGATCTTCTCTAACCGGCACCGGCGCCACTCCCGGCTCGGGAATCGCTCCCCGGCGGCATTTGCCCAGCAGTGGGCCCGTCAGCTGCCGGCGGCGTGAGACTGCAACTCATGGCGTCCACTATTGACAACCGGGGTCAAACGGACGTTTCGCCGCTGGACTACCCGCTACGAAGCCGAAGGCGCGGCGGGGTGAGCGGATCGGCGCCTGAATCGGGCCTCCGCTCGAGCAGCTCCGGTGGATGAGGTCGTGCAGATGGTGACCTTGTATGAGACTCGCTACACGGGGTGGACGGTGAAGCATTTCCACGAGCGCTGGCACCAGGAACACGGCGGCACACGCTCCTATACGTGGACCAAGAACCGGTTACAAGCGGCTGGCCACGTCACCCGTGCTCGTCGACGCGGGGCCCATCGCAAAAAGCGACCGCGCAACCCCTTGCCGGGGATGATGCTGCACCAGGACGGCTCCCGGCATGAGTGGGTGCCCGGCTGTCAGTGGGATCTCATTGCGACCCTGGATGATGCGACCACCGAGCTCTACTCCGCCTTCTTTGTCGAGGAAGAAGGGACGATGAGCAGCTTCCAGGGGCTGCGGGAGGTCATTGAGGCGAAGGGCCTGTTCAGTTCCCTCTATACGGATCGTGGGACGCATTACTGGCACACGGAAGAGACCGGAGGCAAGGTCGATAAGACGCGGCTCACGCAGGTGCATCGTGCCTTGCGGCAATTGGGGATCACTCTGATCCCGGCCTATTCGCCGGAAGCGCGGGGCCGCTCGGAACGCGTCTTCCGCCCCCTGCAAGATCGGCTGCCCAAAGAGTTGGCCCTGGTCGGGATCACCACGATGGCCGCGGCCAACCGGTATCTCGCCGAGCAGTTTCTTCCGGCCTACACCCGGCGGTTTGCGGGGTCGGCCATTGAAGCGGGGACGGCCTTCGTCCCATGGATTGGCCCGAACCTGGGCGATATGCTCTGTGTCCAAGAAGAACGGGTGGTGGCCAACGACAACACCGTGCGCTATCCGGGCCTGAGCGTGCAGATTCCCCCCGACCGGCATCGGTTCCATGATGTGAAGGTCACGGTTCGGGTCCATGCATATCCGGATGGCACGTTGGCGGTGTTCCATGGCCCCCGATGCTTGGCGCGGTATCAGTCGGATGGGCAGGTGATCGAGCTGGACGGGACTCCCGCAGGTCGTCGCAGCCCGACCCGTGGATCGGACAACCGACCGATCGTTGATCCTAGGCCAATTGTGCGCGAAAAAGTTTCGGCGCGCGGCTGTAATTCTTCGAGAAGAAAGACCGGACAGATCATGTGCTACAGAAACCGGACAACTTAACTTGCATCTACAGGGGACGATGCGTCAGCTTGCCGGTCATGAACACGCATGCTAAGATATCACCCCTTTTTACTTCTCGATGCGGAGAGGTGCGAGAGTGGACGAATCGACATGCTTGGAAAGCATGCGTCCCGGCGACGGGACCGTGGGTTCGAATCCCACCCTCTCCGCCAAACCGCGCTTCGTATGTATCGCTCACTTTTTACCGGTGTATCGTAATTTCTGCGGGCAGATAGATACCTGAAGGGTTGACGGTGTTGGATGGTCTAGCAGGTTGCAGAAAACCCCTCCGTTCGCCCTAAGGCTCTCGAAGGATGAATGGAGCGGTCCTTGAATATCCTGAGGTTTTCCGTTCGTGCTCAGCCTGTCGAAGCACACAAATCGAGTTGTTCAGCAGGCTGATAGATCGAACATAGGGGCTGGGCCCTGTGCAATAGAACCCTGTGAACCCCGCCAGGTCCGGAAGGAAGCAACGGTAAGCAGCCAGTTCTGTGTGCCGCAGGATCACCTGGCCCCACTTTCTTGGAGAAGAAGAGCGGAGCATCGAGCTATGAGTTTTGCGTTGTTCGACCAGGAATGTTTAACCCAGCATCGACTGCGCATAACTGCGTAGGGTAGGCATAGCGAGAAATGGACTATCAAGTCTCCGCGCGTAAATATCGACCCAGTACGTTTGACGATGTGATCGGTCAGCCGCATGTGGTCCAAACGTTAATGAACGCGGTCTCGACCAAACGGATTGCGCATGCGTATCTCTTTTCAGGCACGCGAGGCGTGGGGAAAACGACCGTCGCACGAATTCTCGCGAAAGCACTCAACTGTGAACGAGGACCGACCAGCCATCCTTGCGACAGCTGTGAGAATTGCAGTGAGATTACGCAAGGGAACTCGGTTGATGTCATCGAAATCGATGGTGCGTCCAATACCAGCGTGGACGATGTGCGAGAGATTCGTGAGAACGTCAAGTTCACGCCGTTTCGTGGTCAGTTTCGTGTCTATATCATCGATGAAGTCCACATGCTCTCAAACTCAGCGTTTAATGCCCTGTTGAAAACGCTCGAGGAACCACCGGCCCATGTGGCTTTCATCTTTGCGACCACGGAGATTCACAAAATCCCCGCAACGATTCTTTCGCGATGCCAGCATTACAATTTTCGCCGTATTGCCAGAACCGAAATCATTGAACGACTTCGGCACGTGGCACTGCAAGATCGGTTGACGCTTGAAGAACGGAGTTTTGTGGCACTGGCTCGCGCCAGTGAAGGGAGTATGCGCGATGCCCTGAGCTTGCTTGATCAGGCCGTTGCATATGGTGGCAAGGCCATCTGCCACGCAGATCTTGAACTTCTGTTGGGAGCAGTCCCGCAAGAACTGGTGCAGGAGATCATTAAGGCGATTATCACCCAAGACAGCCATGCGGCCCTTGTCAGCCTGGCCAGGCTAATGGACCGAGGGCATGACTTGCGGGCGTTCTGCGCGGAGGTGGTGGAATGCATACGCAATCTGCTCGTGGCGGCAGTCGTTCCCGGTAGGGCCGAACTGCGTAGCTTGATTGAGACCTCGGAGGACGATCTGAACCAACTGTCGATGAATGCCAAGGAACTGACTCCTGAGCAGCTTCAGGAGTTGCTCGCAATCTTCGTTCAAGCGGAAGATTCCTTACGATTCAGCAGTCACCCTCGTTTTGTGATGGAGACCGCGGCTGTTCAAGCCACACGGCTGTTGTGTCGACGGCAGGGTACAGAGGCGCGTCCAGTACAGACATCGCCGTCTTCCAACCAGAAACCTCCGGCTGGGTCGGAAGGACGCAAGAGTGGGCCGCCACCTCCGCCGCCTTTGCGTCAGGACGTACCGGCTACGCCAAGGTCCAGCCCTAAAGCAGCTCAGACGTCCATGGCGGAAACAGATGAAGGGCGATCGACTTCATCTGTACTATTTCACATTCCACCGATCAATGAGGGAACAGCCACCCACACCACCATACCTCCCATAGCCGTCTGTCCACAACCGATGTTGCAGTGGGAGTTAGTCCAAGAAGAGGTTGCGGCTTCATTTCCCAATATCGCACCCTTTCTCGAATCCGGCAGGTTTGTTGGGATGGAGGGTGGCTTTGTCATTATCGGATTCGGCAAGCAAGCAACCGTAGCGAAAGCTAGATTGGAGAAAGCAGAAAATCTTTTGGTGTTGTCAAGGTTGTGCGAGCGCCAGTTGGGATATCCCATACCTGTCCGGATTATCGAGCTGACGGAGACACATCCACCGGGGCCAACCATGGCCCAAGTACGAGCGGCCAAGGAGCAAGAACAACGGCTGGTGTTGTTCGAACGTGCGAAGTCGAACCCGACGGTGAAGCAGGCCCTCGAGATATTCGGCGTCGAATTGGCCGACGTTCATATTATAGCCCAGCAGGAGGCAAGCGAATGAAAAATCCTTTCGGCAACATGAGCAACATACTGAAGCAAGCGCAGGCCATGCAGGAACAGATGGCCAAGATCCAGGAGCAAGCGACCTCAAAAACCACCAGCGGGACGGCCGGCGGCGGGATCGTCACCGTCACGGCGAACGGCGCGATGCAGGTCGTTGGCGTGGCGATCGATCCCGAGGTCGTCAAGAGCGGCGATGTCGATATGCTCCAGGATCTTGTGGTGGCTGCGACGAACGAGGCGCTCCGCAAGGCCAAGGAATTGATGGAAGGTGAAATGAAAGCCCTGACGGGTGGAATGAAAATTCCGGGTCTGTTTTAGCGATGCCCGTCGATCAACAAAGCTTGTTGGCGAGATTGATCAAGGAACTGGTCCGTCTCCCGGGAATCGGTCACAAGAGCGCCCAGCGGTTGGCCTTTCACCTCATGAAGGCCGAGCGAGAGGATGCCTTGCGACTGGCGGATGCCATTCGTGCGGTGAAGGATGGGTTGTCGTTTTGTAGACAATGTCGGAATATCGCCGAAGCAGACTTGTGCGAGTTTTGTCTCGACCCGAAACGCGATCGGACTAAAATCTTCGTCGTTGAAGAACCGAGCACGCTGTATGCCGTCGAACGGGCTGGCGCCTATCGAGGACTCTATCACGTCCTGTTGGGAGCGCTCTCTCCACTCGACGGTGTAGGTCCGGGAGACATCAAGGCTGAGGAACTTATTGAGCGCGTGAAACTCGGCGGGGTTGAAGAAATCATTCTCGCGACGAACCCCACTATTGAGGGAGAAGCCACAGCGATCTATCTGACCCGATTGCTCAAGCCTTTCGGCGTGCGCGTTTCTCGAATTGCTTATGGAATTCCCGTGGGTATGGACATTGAGTATGCGGACGAAGTGACGTTGCTGAAATCGATCGAGGGTCGGCGCGATGTATAGCCTGTACAGCAGGTTCCAACCCTCGTTGACCCCCTCTCATCTAGATTGGTATAGTTCACTGTTTCCCTTACACGCAGAACCCTAATCATGAAGATACGCCGTTCCGGTACACGCACTCCATCGACAAAATCGCAGGGCTCGGTGGGAGCCAGGCGTTCCGTGAACAAGCCGAAATCAGGCGCCCAGAACGCCAAGTATCCCGACATCCGCCGTGACCTCGAACGCCAACGCGCAGCCATCCTGAATGATGTCGGGGAAGTCCTGACACATCGAGGCGACCTCGCGACATTTCCGGACGTCAGCGACCAAGCATCCGCTGAGGTCGACCAGAATTTTTCCATGCGAATTCGCGATCGTGAGCGAAAGTTGCTGAAGAAGATCAATGAAGCATTGGATCAGATGAACGCCGGGACCTATGGGATCTGCGAACGCTGCAGCGGCGACATTCCCTACAAGCGGCTCAAAGCCCGCCCGGTAACCACCCTCTGTATCGAGTGCAAAACCCTTCAAGAACAGGAAGAGCAAGCTCGAGGCTGAATCGTTTTCTTCACGAGAATAGAAAATAATCCCGGTAGGGCGCGACACTACTGCTTCAAAACCTTGACGCGTTCTTTGGCGTGCGCAATCCGCGCTTCCTCTTCCGGAATCCCTTCTGAGAGTGCAAGGTAGGTTTCGTACTCAGAGATAGCGCGCTTAGGGTTCGTGTCTTCAATGGCTTCGGCTAAGTTGTACCTAGCCAAGGCATAATTGGGGCGAAGAATCACCGCTTTTTCAAACAAGCTTAGGCTAGCAGCTTTGTTTCCGAGTTTGACCTCGACCGTGCCAAGATTGTTCAGCACTTCCGGGATATTTGGCCTGAGAGCGAGCGACTGCAGCATCTCTGTTTTTGCCTTGTCGAGCTGACCTTTGGCTTCCTGGGCGAGGCCCAATTTATGATGGGCTTCGGCAAGCCACACCGTATTTGTGAATCCACTGGCGATCGCCTTTTGATACGCATCGGCCGCGATATCATAGTTCTTCTCACCGCAGTATGCGAGCTGGGCAGCTTGGCCCCGAGCAAATTGCTGCAAGGACGAAAACGGTTCTTTATCTTCGATTCCCTGCCGTTCCATTTTTTGCCCTCCATTTCCCCCTGCCGGATTGCGAAGACGATCAAGGAACTCCCGCCGGTATGGAGAGAAGAGTCGCACATAGGGATCAATGCTAAATGAGGCTTGGAGCAGGATCGGGCGTTCTCGCAGACCCGTGACGAGGTATTGCATCGTGGTTTTCTCATCACCTGTTTCGAAGAGAGCACTGCTTTCCATGTTCCCTCGCGCCTCAAGTTGAGCCACGTTCAGGTAGAATTCCACTGAGGGCTTCAGCCGTGAGAGCGTGTCTCGGAGTACCGAGTAGGGCTCAAGATCAAGACCTTTGGGAAATGTAAAGAGAGCTCCAACCAGTACACCATCTTCGTCAAAAAAATAGGCCTCTTCTGCGTGTAAGATGCCTTTCTCCTCAGGAATCATGAGCTCCTGGCCGCTCCCCCACGGCTTGACGATATGCGTGCTTGGTGGATGGTCTTTGAGGAACTCCGCCTTGCCCTCACAGAGTGCCGTTGATGAGAGCAAGACGAGATCGGTCTCTGAGGGAGGCAGAGGGGGGCGGCTGGGAGACGTTGAGCCACATCCCATTATCATGCTAAAAGCGATAAGGGCACCGGCTGAACAGAGGCACCTGAATAGGGTCATCACGCGATTCATTCGCAGACAGTACATGATTTGGTGGGAGCTTCGCGATGAGAAAATTAGTCCTGAATCGGGCGTAAGACAGAGAGGTCTGATCATTCTGCCCCGCCAGGGCCCCCCAGCATGCCCGTTCAGGTGCGTTGGACGGAATACGACGCAGTGGTAGGATTCCGTCCGCTGCTCAGCTGATCGGGAACTCTCTGAGTGATGTTTGGTGCCCAGCCGTTGACCCATTCCGGTGGCATCTCCCTCATCCATCGATTCCCGACGCGTATCGGACGGAAGCTTGCGGTTGCCCACGACAGCCGTTGAGCATTCAGAATTTGCTGACCCGCAACACAGGCCGTTCGCTCAGCGCCAACCAGGTCAAAGGACTCAATGGCCAACAGGTCGATGAGCTGTTGCCCAATAGGGATGTCGCTCTGGCGATCAAGGCCGACCTGCCGGTGATGTCGAGCGCCGATGAACAGACCGCGATCTTAGAGCGAACCATCCTGGAACGCGTCACGCGTCGTCCGCCGTTCAGTTTTCTGAAGTCCGTGGGAGCGATCGGTGAGATTCTCGCGCTCACCATCATGCTGGAGACCGGCGACATCGGGAGGTTGTGTCGCGTGGGTAACTTTAGCGTCGTATGGCCGCTGTGTCGTCCCTCACATACCACTCGCACGGGTTGTGATCGGTTGGGTCGCCCACGCCGCGAGCCACAACGAGGTTGGACCTGAAAGGGAGCCAGCGGATCTGTGAATCTGCTCCCGTTGGAGGGGGCGTGGTACCGACAGTGTTCTGGGGCACGTAAGGTTGCCAGGGGCGGAAAGAACTCTCGAGGAAGATTTCTCCCCATGCCGTGATCCTGATGGGTGACTGGTGCGAACCAACGGTCCGACATCGTATAAAACGAAAACAGGGGTGCGTGGCCGAACGATCACCGCCGCGGCGAGAAGATTGACAAGGGGAAAGAAGAAGATTCGTTTCACGGGAACGTCTGTGCCGACTTGACCTGCCGGCTAATGGGCAACCTCGTTCGCCCAGAAAAGATGGTCAAACAGTTGCGGAAATTAGGTTGGGTGAACTGCCCGGGCCATTGCCATGAAGTTTGGCGGGAGGTAATTCCCGTTTCAGGAAGGTCGTCCTGAGGTGTACCAGGACGAGCGTATGGCTAAAGTTTTCGATGAGCGATGGGAGATGGCCGAGATCAGTAAACAGGCTGGTAGACCATTCATACCTACATCCTAGAATAGGCCACCCCCGGTCGTATGGGTTGACATTACAGGTGCCCAACGGTACAACGCTATACGACATCTCGTGTTTTTGCAGTGTGAGCCATCTACTATTTTGCTGGATCTAGGTAGAGTGACAGCTCCGCGACATCCTCAACCATGCGAGAGTGGCGGAACTGGCAGACGCGCGAGACTTAGGATCTCGTGGGCAACCGTGGGGGTTCAAGTCCCCCCTCTCGCACCATACGTACGATCTCCTTTGCAGGGCGCCCAATCACGACGATGAAAATGGAAGTGACCGAGTTAGGACCGATGAAACGCGCCTTGAAAATCGAGGTGCCAGCCGATGAGGTGACACAACAATTTTCACGAGCGTATTCGGAACTCAACCGTCAGGTTCAGATTCCAGGGTTTCGACCAGGAAAAGCCCCTTTGACCATTCTAGAAAAACGCTATGCTAAGGCAGTGGAAGAAGATGTCATTCGCAAGCTCGTGCCGGATTTCTATGGTCGAGCCATCAAACAGGCTGGGATCAGTCCAGTAGTGGTGGATATTCCCCCTTTGGATCGGGTCAAAATCAAAAAAGACTCTCCGTTTACTTTCACGGCGACAGTCGAAATCAAACCCACGATCGACCTTCGTGACTATAAGCCCCCCAATCCTATTTCGCTCCAGGCTGACAAGCGCACGGTTGCGGAGGAACAGGTAGATCGTGCCATGGAGGTATTGCGCGAACAACAGGCCCGCCTGGATGCGGCCACACATGGCACGGTTTTAGCCGAAGGGAACTATGCCATTGTCGATCTCGAAGGATTCCTGGACGGAGCTCCTCTTGAAGGGACAAAGAAGGGGGGGCAGCTACATAGGGTGGGTTCGAGGGCCGCGTTGCTGGGGATTGAAATAGATGCTCACCTTATCGGAAGACAGGAAGGGGATGTCGTCGAGATTCCTCAGACCTATCCGGTAAGCCATCCGGACCAACGAGTTGCGGGAAAAACTGTCAGTTTTCGCCT
Organism: Nitrospira sp.; assembly: GCA_029194675.1. Classification (NCBI taxonomy): domain Bacteria; kingdom Pseudomonadati; phylum Nitrospirota; class Nitrospiria; order Nitrospirales; family Nitrospiraceae; genus Nitrospira; species Nitrospira sp. Next base: position 151,231 of record JARFXP010000003.1, read on the forward strand.
AGTCATACAGGGAGTCAAGCAGAAGAAACTGCCCGCGCTTGACGATGAATTTGCCAAGGACTGCGGACCGTACGCATCGCTTCACGAGTTAAGGGAAAAGCTACGCGGTGAAATGGAAAATGCGCTCAAGAAGGATATCGAGGTGTCCTATAAGGACGCTCTTCTCAAACGCCTCATCGACACCCATCATTTCGATCTTCCTGACACACTCGTAGAACGGGAGCTCAGCACGATTGTGCGGCAGAAATTACAAGCACGGCAGCGTGGCAAAGTCACCGATTCTCTCCCTGCGCCAGAGATGGAAGAACTGAAGCGGATTCGCGACGAACACCGTGAGGAGGCAAATCGTCGTGTGAAAGCCAGCTTGATTCTTGAGGCCATCGCTGAAAAAGAAGGCTTGTCGGTGAGCCAGGATGATCTGAACAATGAAGTGGTTCGACTAGCCACGGAGCTCAGGGTGCCGATGAACGATCTCGTGAAAATGATCCAGGCTGGCGGTCAGGACTCCATTGAGGAATTACGCGCGAGGATCTTGGCCGACAAGGCACTGGATGTTGTCTATCGTCAAGCGGTCATTCAAGGATAGGCGCGGTGATCGTTTCACGCGGATTCTGGCGGCCGGAAGTTGTCCAGGAAAGGAATTAAGCAATATGTTGGTTCCGATCGTAGTCGAGCAAACTAATCGAGGCGAACGAGCCTACGATATCTACTCACGCCTTCTCAAAGATCGCATCATTTTCCTTGGAGCCCCAATCGACGATGTTTTTGCCAACTTGGTGATTGCGCAGCTTCTCTTTCTTGAAGCGGAGGATCCGGAGAAAGATATCAATCTCTACGTCAATTCGCCGGGAGGTAGTGTGACAGCCGGATTGGGCATCTACGATACCATGCAATATGTGAAGCCCCCTATCAATACCATCTGCCTCGGTCAGGCCGCCAGTATGGGAGCCCTCTTATTGACCGCCGGGACAAAAGGCAAGCGGTTTGCCCTGCCCAACGCCCGGGTGATGATCCACCAACCGTTGGGTGGATTCCAAGGACAGGCGACGGAAATCGACATCCATGCTCGAGAAATTCTCAAAATTCGCGAACGTCTCAATGAAATCATGGCTAGACACACTGGGCAGCCGATTGAGAAGATCGCGCATGACACGGAACGGGACTATTTCATGTCCGGCGAAGAAGCGAAGCGGTACGGTCTCATTGACGAGGTGATCACACGACCACCCAAATTTATGAAAGTCGTAGAATCCGGCGACGGGGCAAGAGACGGGATCAAAGGCAAGTAACACGGGAGGGTACATGGCCAAGCAAGAAAAAATGGATCGACACTTGCGATGTTCTTTCTGTGGGAAAAGCCGTGATGAGGTGCGAAAACTGATCGCTGGACCGACGGTGTATATCTGTGATGAATGCGTCAATCTTTGTAATGACATCATTGCGGAGGACTGGGAGGAAGCAAAAGAAGAAATTTCGTCCAAACTCAAGAAGCCGACTGAAATCAAACATCACCTCGATCAGTACGTCATCGGGCAAGAGCGGGCTAAACGAATTCTGTCTGTGGCCGTGCATAATCATTACAAGCGTATCTCGTCAAGGGAAAAGGGGGTCGATGATATCGAACTCCAGAAGGGCAATATTCTAATGGTGGGCCCAACCGGCACGGGGAAGACCCTCTTGGCCCAGACCTTGGCCAAGTATCTTGACGTCCCTTTTACCCTCGCTGATGCCACGACGCTGACAGAAGCTGGTTACGTTGGTGAAGATGTTGAGAATATCATTCTGAAGCTTTTGCAAGCTGCGGACTACGATGTAGAAAGGGCTGAGCGCGGGATCGTGTATATCGATGAAATCGATAAGATCAGTCGAAAAAGCGACAGCCCGTCTATTACACGGGATGTCTCCGGCGAAGGTGTTCAACAAGCCTTGCTGAAGCTGATCGAGGGCACAGTGGCAAATGTCCCGCCACAAGGAGGGAGAAAACATCCGCATCAAGAATTTATTCAGGTCAACACCAGCAATATTTTATTCATCTGTGGTGGAGCATTTGTCGGTTTAGAACAAATCATCGAACAGCGTCTGAATCGAAAAGCCATGGGATTCGGAGCTGAAATCCGGGGAAGAAGCGACGTTCGTTTGGGTGACCTTTTGGCTAAGGTTCAGCCCGAGGATTTTTTGAAGTACGGCCTGATACCCGAATTCGTGGGACGGTTACCGGTCGTGGCCACGTTAGAGGAGTTGGATGAACGAGCTTTGATCCGTATCCTGACCGAACCACGCAATGCCTTGACCAAGCAGTACGAAAAGTTGCTGTCGTTCGAAAAGGTCAAGCTCCGATTCACGGAAGGGGCGCTGGGGGCGGTAGCACGAAAAGCCTATGCGCAGAAAACCGGTGCCAGAGGCCTTCGGGCAATCCTTGAAGAAGTGATGCTTGACGTCATGTACGATGCCCCCTCTCAGAAAGAGATTGTCGAGGTAGTGATCACGGAAGATGCGATCTTGGGGAAGAACCAGCCGATCCGCATATTCGAACAGGAAAAGGACGCTAAGACGGCGTAAAAGCTGAAGGTTCCATACACGCTCGGCCTTCACCTATAGCTCGTTAGGAGGTCGAATCGATCGTTTCTCCCCCGCCAGACTGCTGTTCTCTCTCTTGTCTAAACACCGTGATCTTCCTCGACAATCAGAAACCCCGAGCTATACTTTCCTCGTGCGTGTGTCGGATGGAGGGCTTGTGAAGTACCCTGTTTCATCGAGCCTTAGGCACAAAGGCAAAGTCATCGAACTTGACGGGGCACGTGAAATGGTCGTCTTGTTGGGAGTCAACGGGGATGTCATCGGCAGCCTGTCCTGGGACTTTGTCATTGATCAAATTCTTGCCTATCGTAAGATATCAGTTCAAAGGGAAGACCGGTCAGAGCCTCGCATTTCGCTCACGTTCCGGGTGCGCTACAACAGTCCAGAGGGACCGAGATTCGAAAGTCGAGCAGGTGGTATTGGTGGAGGAGGCTTGTTCATCGAAAGCCAGACCCCACTTCCTGTAGGGACTAGATTGGCTATGGAGTTTTCGCTTCCGGAGAAATCCGAGGAATGGATGCCGGCGACCGGAACCGTCGCCTGGGTTTGTCCGAAAGCCGACCAATATACGTTCAGTCCTGGAATGGGAGTACGGTTCACTGAGATAGCGGCGGATGTCCGCGATCGAATCCACGAGTTAGTGAAATCACTCCAGAACATGGGTCACGCAGCCTAATTCCAGTCCTGACTTAGACTACCCAGAAAAGGGAAAAGGAATGGACCTATGACGTTTCCTGTCGTTTCCACTGCCGGACATCAGGGGAAATCACTCGTTGTGGATTCTGGGCGAGAGACGATCAACATACACGATACCTCGGGCCAGCTTTTGGGCAGCATGTCATGGGGAGCAATTATCGAGCGCGTACTGGTCAGCGGTGAGGATGACCGGTTTGCCCATTGTCGTACCCAGCCTCGCGCGCCTCTTGCCCTGAAGGTCCGGTATACGACGCCAGAAGGGAAGCAGTTCGACAGTCTAACCGGGGGAATCGGCGGCGGTGGGCTCTTTATCGAAAGCGGCGCCCCTCTCAGTCCGGGCACCGAGCTGACGGTCGAATTTGCGCTCCCGGATCGGCCGTGGGACAGGCTGAAAGCGAAGGCGAAGGTCGCCTGGGTCCGCAATAAGCCGGAGCGATATCTTTTGTTTCCAGGCATGGGCATTCAGTTCGTGGAATTGGAGAGGAAGGTACAGGAGCAACTGGTCGGACTGGTTGAGGCCTTGAATCGAAGCCGAAACCCCTCGTGAGACAAGCCAGCCTATTCTGATAGCATGTCACGTTCAGACGGTCGCTCTATCGGGCAATGCCGATCATTTGGCCGACGTCAATCCGTCCCCCAAGAACCGAAGCCAGTAAACTGCTTTCGCCGGGACGGATGAGATGAAAATCACGCAGATTTTTGGGGATCCTCTTGCACCTGCGGTAGTTCTTTAGCCGCTTCGATGGATTGCTGGATTTCGTTCTTGGCTGCGGCCATTTCGGCCTGAATCGTAGATATCTGAGGATCGACGCTATTTCGAACTTCGGTCACGGCTTGTCGGTACGTTCGCACGACCTCTCCGAGACCTTCACCGAGATGCTGCAGATCATCGGGCGATACTCCAGCCACTGATTGTGCCTGTTTAGCTTTGAGTGCAGCTTGTTGTGCTTGCACGCGGGCGACAGCATTCTTATTGATGATCGCTGAAGGACGTTTGGGGGTCACTTTTGCTTGAGAACCAGCCGGCAAAGGTGGGTATGAAGCGTGAGTCCTCGGAGGTGGAGCGGCAGCCCGTTCCTCCATCGATAGCACCTGGTTTGAGGCAGAGGCCGACGCTTGATTTGGGGGAAGAGCGGATATTTGCGGAGGCTGAGGGTTTGTATTGTACAACAACGAGGCAGTGGTGCCGGGTGTCTGTTCCGGACCAAGGGCACGGGGAGTATTTGGCCTAGCCATTGCCGGCAATGATCCTACGGTCTGAGGCCGTGTCGCTGCAATGTTTGCCGGAGTCTGAAGTGCTTGTGGCGGCTCGGTTTCTTGTGGGGCCTGACTTGAGGAGGCCTGGGGCACTTCAGTGACTTCTCTTCTAAACCCTTTCAATGCCTTGCCGACGCCCTCGCCGATTTGCGGCAGACGGCCCGCTCCGAAGATGATCAGCACGATGACCAGAATGATAATGAGTTCCGAGAAACCCATGGTGCCGAACATGTACGGCCTCGCATGTGATTAGGGAAGGTATCCCTGCCCGATGAGTGAATCTAGCCGCCTCTTAGACATAGTGTCAAGAAAGGGTCAGAGCAGAACGGTGAGATATGAAAAGTCAGAGAAGAGCCATGATTTCGGTTTGAAGCGGTAAGCCATGCACGACGGCTTCTCGATCCGATATGTAGACATCAAGCTCACTCCTAATCCCAAACTCTCCCGGCAGGTAGATTCCGGGTTCGATAGAAAAGCAAGTTCTCGGCAGGAGCCGACGATCGTCCTGAGTTTCCAGGTTGTCGATATTGGCTCCATTACCATGGACTTCCTCACCGATCGAGTGGCCGGTTCGATGAATGAAGAAGTCACCGTAGCCGGCCGCTCGAATCGTATTGCGGCAGATATCATCGACTTCCCATCCGCAAGGAAATCGGCCTGTAGCCACCTGATCTTGGACAAACGACAGGGCCGCATCGCGTCCGCGCCGGACATGTTCAAAGATCATGCGCTGCTTTGCCGGGACGTCCCTACCGGTATAGCCTGTCCAAGTGATATCTCCATAGACCGAGCCCGGTGCCGTTCGTTTTGCCCATAAATCGATCAGAACCAAATTGTCGCGCGTGATGAGTGAAGAGCCTGACTCAGTCGGTCCATAATGTGGATCGGCACTATGGCCATCAACAGCTGCAATCGGAGCACTGGACGTCATCATGCCCGCATCGCGAATACGTGTGAGCATAAACTGTTGGAGGTCATATTCAGATAACGGACGTTCGTTGGTGAGACAAGACGCCACATGGGCGAAGGCCTCGTCGACGATGTTCCTGAGCGTCGTCACGGCGTACCGATGCGATTCCAGTTGTTCATCCGTCCAGACTGCCTCGAATCGTTGGACGAGATCAGCCGATGAGACCACATCCAACCCAAAACTTCGAATCAGCTCGACGGTGCCTGCATCAACTCTGGACAGATATGGAACAGCGTTGAACGGTGAGTACTGCATGGCGATTCGCTGTCGACCTTGCAACAGGGAGGCCAATAACAGACGTTGCTGTTGCCATGAGACGTACTGCTGGACCTGACCCGGTAACTCATCCAGCACATGTGGTTCGATCCTGTGCAGGAGTTTGACCGGTTCCCCCGACGTAGGGATCCAATAGTACCAGCGCCGAGTGACATGCCGGGTCGGATCAAGGAGCAGGACCCGATAAGCGAGCGGGTCACTGCCGCGAAAGTCGTAGAAAAGCCATCCATCTATCGTGTCCATGTCCCGGAGTGCTTCTTGGATCGCAGCGATCCGCGTTTGGTGGGCCACGTCGCTCATGGGTTTCTATCTTACAGGGGCGTCCATCAAGCCCTCAAGTTTCCGTGTGATTCATGGTACAATAGCGCCCCATGATTCCAGAATCAGCTCGAGATGTCCCATCTTATCGAGTCACGTTCTTCTTCGGGCCTGAGTCGGTTGAGGGACAACCCGACATGCTGGCCTGTGTGTTCAACGTGAAAAAACGGAGTTGGAAAGCGGGTATTCAGGTCTCTGTCGAGATGAGGACCGACCAACTGTCGGTTCTTCGACGGAAAATGTGCCTTGCTGATCGACTCGCGAAAAGTTTGACGGCACTCGACCCCCGTGAGCATCCTCACTATCAAGAACGCATAACAGAGTGCTTTGCACAAGCGGTTTGTTGGTGCAAACTTGATCTCAGGCTGCAAGCGGGTCTGGCCCAAGAAAATCAGCGAATCCAAGCCGATGAGTTGATAATCGAGCTGGATCAGGAAGCCAGCAATCGCGTAGACTATGTTCTCGCCTACATCTTGGGAGAGTTGGATCTGGTCCCTGAACGTTCGGTATCATCATCCTGTTAATGTCGAGGTTCATCGGGGTTGCATTCAGCACCGAATTTGTTATAACGCATGCCGTGGCTAGTGTATGATCGTTCATGCATCCCATCGTTGTCCCTTTGAAAAGGAAGGAGGCGCTTCACGTGAGACTCCCAATGGTGATTCTCTTCGTTGTCATTACCTACTGTTCGATGCTTGTCGCACCGGCTTGGAGTCAGTCGTCGTCCGCTGACACACAACAAGGGACGGCTAACGGGGCCGGCATGGGAGCTGCCGCAGCTGTCTCTACAATCCTGTATTTCCCGTTTAAAGCGGCATTTGCCATCGGAGGTGGACTAGTCGGTGGGCTCGCTTATCTTTTTTCGGGATTTAGTGAACCAACGGCGAAGAGTGTTTGGATCCCCAGTATGTATGGCACCTATGTCATTACTCCGGAGCATCTCAACGGCGATGTTCCGGTACGGTTCCTGGGCGTTGCGGCCGAAAGTGAGGCGATGCCAACTCAGCCTGCAGCGCCTGCGGCGACAAACTAGTCTGCTCATCGAGCATGAAACCTGTCATTGGCGTGACCTCAGATTTTAATGCCGGTGACAGGAAGGACATGGGCGGGCATGAGCCGACCTACTTCTTGCGGGCTCGGTACATCCGAGCCGTTGAAGAACTCGGCGGTATTCCTCTGATCCTTCCGTTAGTAGCGGAACCGTCTGCCCGACGACGGCTTCTTGACCGTGTCGATGGGCTGCTCATCACTGGCAGCGGACCGGACCTTCCACCGCATCTCTACGGAGAGCAGCAGCGCTACAAATTTCCGCTCGTGAGTGAGCGCCGCGCCGACTTTGAGTTGGAATTAGTCCATCAAGCAAGGAAACGGGATCTCCCGCTCCTGGGAATCTGTGGAGGGATGCAGACCGTGAATGTCGCCTGTGGAGGGAGTCTGTATCAGGACATTCCCGCACAAGTCCCCGGCGCGTTGGATCATCGCCAAAAAGCGAAGGCGGTCCATGTCGCTCACCCTGTGACTGTGGCGCCCAAGAGCCTCTTGAACAAGGTGGTCGCAAAGAGCAAGCTCATGGTGAATAGTTCCCATCACCAATCGGTCAAGATAGTCGCGCCGTCGCTGAAAGCGAGTGCCGTGGCACCCGATGGGATTATAGAAGCGATCGAATCCGTCCCGCATCGATTTCTACTCGCGATCCAATGGCACCCGGAATTCTTGTTCGAACGGCATGCGGTCCATCGTCGGTTGTTTGAAGCCCTGTTACGGGCGGCTCGCCGGACGCGTGCATGATCGCTCTGGACCGTTCCAACAATCACAACCACCTTGTTCCTATGGTTCCCTGCTACACTTTGACCTCAGATGGAGCCGCAGCCCATTGACCCCGTCACGGCGAATCCTGACAGGGTGGGATCGAGCGAAACCGTGAGCAGCCGACTTTTCAGGACGAAGCCAATAGATCAAATCCTGGCCGATGCCGACCATCCGGAGCATCGGCTCAAGAAAACATTGACGGCGTGGGATCTCACGGCGCTTGGGATCGGCGCGATTATTGGAACCGGTATTTTCGTCCTGATCGGTACCGCCATAGTCGGTGATGCGCATAGACCGGGAGCCGGACCGGGAATCATCCTCTCCTTCATTCTCTCCGGCGTCACCTGTGCGTTAGCGGCGCTGTGTTATGCCGAATTTGCAGCGATGATCCCGGTCGCGGGGTCAGCATACACTTTTTCTTACGCCACCCTGGGTGAGTTTCTTGCCTGGCTCACGGGATGGAATCTGATTCTGGAATACGGTGTGGCGTGCGTAGCGGTTGCCATCGGCTGGTCCGGGTATTTTAATAAGTTACTGAAGCTTGCGGGCCTGGAACTGCCCTATTGGGCAATCAATCCACCGCATTGGGCGGGGGGCCCGGAGGGAAGTATTGCCAATTTTCCGGCTGCGATCATCGTCTTGTTGATCACGGCCCTCCTCGTGATAGGGATCAAAGAAAGTGCGCGTGTGGCCGGTCTGATCGTGCTCCTCAAACTGGGGGTGATTCTGTTCTTCATCGCGGTTGGGGCTCCCGCTGTCAACGTCGATAATTGGATGCCTTTCATGCCCAACGGCTTCGAGGGGGTGCGGGCCGCCGCCGCCATCATCTTTTTTGCCTATATCGGGTTTGATGCGGTCTCGACTGCTGCAGAAGAGGCCTGTAACCCTCAACGAGATGTTCCGATCGGTATCATTAGCTCGCTGGCTATTTGTATGGTGCTCTATATTTCCGTGGCAGCCGTGATTACCGGCCTGGTCCCCGTATCCCAAATCGACATTTATGCCCCGGTGGCCGAAGCGCTGAACCTCGTGGGATTCAAATGGGGCGCCACCATTGTCGCCATCGGGGCTGTGGCGGGTATTACGAGCGTATTGGTCGTGATGATGCTGGGACAAATTCGTGTTTTCTTTGCCATGTCGCGCGATCAACTCCTAAGCCCCGGACTGTCCAAAGTCCATCCGACGTTTGGGACCCCGCATCGCGCGACCATTCTAACCGGAGTCGCCGTCGCAATTCTTTCAGCATTCTTTCAGATAGGGGAAGCAGCCGATATGACCAACATTGGGACCTTCTTTGCCTTTGTGTTGGTGTGCCTGGGCGTGATGCTGCTCCGGTACACGAAGCCGGACCGCCCTCGTCCTTTTCGTCTTCCCTTGATGCCTCTCGTGCCTATTTTGAGCATAACGGCATGTCTTTACCTGATGGCTGGTTTGCCTTGGGCGACTTGGATCCGTTTTGTGGTATGGACTATCATCGGCATTCTCGTGTATGCCGCTTATGGGATAAAACATAGCAAGCTTGCCACACAGGCCGTCAACAGTGGCTCGCTGTCACGATGAATTAGAAGGCAATACTCGACGGAGGTTAATCCGACTTCCCAGATGGCTGGGTTGCGGAAGCAGGTGCAGTGGTAGAAGTCGCTTCAACGGGAACCGTGGCAGTTCGAGCTGTGTTGGTGACGGGAGCAGTCGGGGCAGGCGATCCAGGGGCGGTACCTACTGGAGCGACCGTAGGCTTCGAGGGAGGAGCCGGTTTGGGCGGTGCTGGCCTTTCCGGCTTAATACCCCCTTCCCAGGCCGGGCCTGAATACATGTTCGCTGTTAAGCCTTTTGTCTTCCATTTCTCCTCGAAATCAGCAGCGGCTTTATTCGGTGTTTCCCCGACACCCATGACATCGTTCCAAGGATAGACTTTCGGTCCGATCTGGCAGCCCGATTCCGTCCTCCGCAAATACAAAGCGATCGGATTACCCCGGTAGGGCCCAAGAAAAATATGGACGGATCCAACGTACTCTAGCAATGAGGCCATCAGGCCCTCCAAGGGAGGGCTATGATGCCACAACAGATGAGAAGAGGGCAAGATATTCGGCGGGGAGCGCGGAGGTTTCGCTTCCTCATTTCATGAAGTGAGGTTGTTCATCGTGGTGGAAATCGGGCAGTTCTCTCCGGAGACAATGCTCAAAGTCGTCCCCCTTGGTATTCTGAAAAGAAAGAAGGCAAGATCATACGTCGGCTTTCGCGAATCGTTGCCGAGTCTGGTCGATGGTGCGCAAGAGAGCCTTGTGGCTTCGGCAGCCCACCACAAGTTTCGCATCAGAAATCATCACGGGTCGATAGGGAAGAAGGAAACGTTCTTTTAAGCGGCGGATACGTGCGAGAGACTGGGCCAACCGTCCGGCAGAGATATCCCCGTCCGCAACGGCCTTGTCAGCGGCATTCAGCGCGGCTACGACTCGGTTGCGGTCTTTACAGATCAACGGCATATCGCAACCGGCTTGGATGGCCTGTATGGTCGCGTCGCCGATGCCATAATGATCAATGATGGCATGCATCTCAAGATCATCCGTCAACACGACGCCGTCGTAATGCAACTCTTCACGAAGAAATCTCCCAATGATCGTCGGGGACAGGGTTGCAGGCCGGTTCTCATCCAAAGCGCGATACACAACGTGGGCCGTCATCATCGTTGCCACGCCGTTCGCAATCGCGTGCCGGAATGGAGGAAACTCAATACGCTCGAGTCGTTCGCGTGTCGCCGACACGACGGGTAACTCCTTGTGCGAGTCCGAGTTGGTATCCCCATGGCCGGGAAAGTGTTTCCCACAAGCCACGATACGATTGTCCTGGAGACCTCCTACGGTGGCCAACCCCAATTCAGACACGACATCAGGACTCGTGCCGAATGCTCGATCGCCAATCACCGGATTGGTGGGGTTGCTGTTCACATCCAGCACCGGGGACATATTCATGTTGATGCCGACGGCCTTGAGCTCCTTCGCGGTCGTTGCTGCTGCAGCGTAGGCCAATTCGGAAGAACGGCATCGCCCGAGGACTTCGCAGGGTGGAAAAATCGTAAAATCTTTCGGCAACCGGGAGACACGTCCGCCTTCTTGATCGATAGAGATGAGGAGTGGGGAGTGCGGGCTGCAGCGCTGAAGAGCGCTTGTCAATTCGATGATCTGGGCGATCGATTCGAGATTTCGCGCGAACAGGATGACGCCGCCGGGCTTATATTCCCTGATGAAGGAGGCGAGTTCGACCGAAACGGTGGTGCCATCGAACCCTATCATGAAGAGTTGGCCGATCTGGTCGTAAGACATCTTCGAATCGCCTTGCTCTCGCCCTACAGTGAGCGATCGATGAGGAACTGGATCAACAATCTGGTACCGATGCCCGTTGGACCTTTGGGAATGTATGCCCGCTCCCGCTCGCTCCAATCGGTACTGGCGATATCGAGATGCACCCAAGGGGCCTCGCCGACGAACTTGCTCAAGAAGAGTGCAGCCGTGATCATGCCACCCCCCCGTCCCCCGATGTTCCGCATGTCGGCCACATCGCTGCGCAGTTGCTCAAAATATTCTTCCCACAACGGCATTTCCCATACCCGCTCGCCCGCTCGAAGGCCGGCCTTGCGGATCGCTTCTTTCAATGTTGCATCAGTGCCGAACATTCCGATTGCGAACTGGCCCAGGGCGACGACGCAAGCTCCCGTCAGGGTCGCGATGTCGATGAGTGCGGCCGGCTTGAATCGAGTTGCGTAGGCAAGACCGTCGGACAGGATCAGGCGGCCCTCGGCGTCCGTGTTCTGCACCTCCACGGTTTTCCCCGATAGTGTCTTGACCACGTCGCCAGGTCGCATCGCCCGGCCTCCCGGCATATTCTCCGCCGCCGGGAGGATGCTGATGAGATTAAGCGGTAACTTCAGACGAGCCGCAGCCCGTATCGCCGCTAGCACCTCTGCTCCACCGGTCATGTCGGCCTTCATCTGCTCCATATTCTCCGCCGGTTTGAGCGAGATCCCACCCGTGTCGAAGGTGATCGTCTTACCGACGAGCACCACCGGGCGGTCGTCTTTTTTCTTGGCTCCTTGGTACTGGAGAATAATGAACTTCGGCGGTTGGTGGCTGCCTTTCGCAACCCCCAGCAAGGCACCCATACCAAGTTTTTCCATGTCCTTTTGTTCAAGGATTTTCAGATTAACACCAGCGTCCTTCGCCACGGTCTTCGCTTCACTGGCGATCCTGGTCGGTGTCATCACATTGGACGGATGGTTGCAGAGATCTCGAACAAAGACTGTCGCTTCAGCAGTCGCGACACCGCGACGAATCCCTTCCGACAACTGACGCAGTTGATCTTTCTGCGGAGCCAGGATGGTCATCGCCGTCACTTCCCTACCTGTCGGAGCGTCGCTACGATAGATTGTGAATTGATAGCTCCCTAAGATCGCTCCTTCCGTCATGGTCTGGCCAACATCCATCGGCGAGGCCCCATGTGGCACGACACTCGGCAACGCAACCGTAAAGACCCCGCATTTGGTATGGCGAACGCGTTTGGCGGCATGCCCCATCGCCTGTCGGATCTGATCCAAACCCAGCTCATGTTTCTTTCCGAGGCCGACAAGAATCAACCGTTTCGCCTGAATTTTTCGGTGTGTATGAAGGACGACCACCTCACCGGCTTTTCCGTCAAACTCCTTGGACTGCAGAAGTTCGCGAAGTGCCCCTCCGAGTGCTCGATCGAGAATGCCCCCCTCTTCCTTCGGCAGTCCCTCCCCTTCACAAAATAGGAGGACGAGCGCATCTGTGGTCTCTGTGTCGACTCGTCCTTGTTTCGCTTCAACTCGCATACTATTCATTCGATTCTCCTTGTGATGCGCCAATTAGCGAACACCATCAGCCGATCGTTGGTGGTCATCAGGGCTTCTCCATCCCGGTCGACGGTGAAACTCTTCACACTCCCCGCATATCGGGTGCCCAGATGTGCTTGTGAAGTTGCAACTGAAGGCGAATAGGTAGTCGGTCTGCCAGGAGCCATTCGGCCAACTGTCGTGGATCCAGCGCATCAAATACCGGACTAAAGAGGACCGGACAGCGATCGGTCAAGTGGAAGTGAGCCAGAATGTCCTTGGCCCATTCGTAATCACCCCGGTCCCGGATGACAAATTTGGCCTCGTCTTGCGGTTTTAGACGTTCGACATTGGGCCAGTGCATCCGTTCCGACATGCCGCTTCCCGGGCACTTCACGTCCAAGATAATACGGACCGACGGGGGGACGATGGTGGTATCGATCGCTCCGCTTGTTTCAAGGAGGACCGTGAAGCCTTCTTCGCACAACCGGTGCAGCAGCGTAGCCGTACCCGCTTGTGCTAACGGTTCACCTCCCGTCACCTCAACCAACCGACAACCATAGGATCGGACCGTGTCGAGAATCTCATCGATGGACCGGTCCGTTCCGCCGAAGAAAGCATAGTCCGTGTCACACCAGGTGCATCGCAGCGGGCAACCGGTCAGACGCACGAACACGCAGGGCAGCCCGGCAAAGGTCGACTCACCTTGAACGCTATGAAAAACTTCGGTGACGCGCATGGGCAGTGTGTGGGCTTACTGAGTAGTTGATTGAATGATTGGCCACAGAGACGGTTGATCTGATCACAGGCAGCAGCTCATCGCCATTTAACGATCGGCCAGTTTTTGCGTCGGGCGATGGAGGCCATGCCGCGAATCGGATTCACCACTGTCGGATGACCTACGGCCCGGAGCAGGTCTAGATCGCCAGGACTGTCCCCGTACGCATAGCATTGGGACAGATCCAGCGTCAGTTCATGGATCAATCGATCGATGAGCCGGCGTTTCCCTTCCCCATAAGGAAGAGGGGGGGCGAGGAAACCGGTATAGAGGCCGTTCTGTTGCTCCAACCGACTCGCAAAGCATCGATCAGCTCGAAGCGCGTCGGCGACGGGGGCGATCAGGAAATCGATGGATCCTGTCACGAAAATGATGGCATGGCCCGCACGGCGATGCTCGTCGAGCATCCGCATGGCGGCGGGAGAGACACGAGGACAGAGTTCCTCGCGACAGAACTCCTCGCCCAACGGTTGGATCACTTGCGCAGGTTTGCCGGCCAGATACAGCTTCCGCTCGCGGAGCGGGTGCAGCGACAACGTCGGGAAATGTCGCAGGAGCCAAGACACACTCTCTCGAGCTTCAGGCCAACCGACGATACCGCGCTGCCACAGCCAGCGAAAAAATCGCACTTCGCTCGCTTCGCCTGGCAAAATGGTATTATCGACATCAAAAAATGCCGCAATGGAAGAGGAGAGACCTCGTTGGTCTGTTTGTATCATACGACGAGCGGCCGAGGACAATGAGATGCTGATTCTACCGGACGACCGGTTGATTGACAAGAATTTTACCCTCCTCCTATAATGCCACTCCTTTCCCCTCATAGCTGACAGGAGGCCTTGATGCAGGATGGTCAAACAAGCCTGCGATAAGGCCGCAACGAGCGAAAGCCTGAGGCGTACTTCCGAGTACTGGGTTCGAGCGATGCGAAACGTGTGGCAGGCTTCGTTTCAGCATCCTGCTGAGTGCCGAAGTGGTGGAATGGCAGACACGCACGTTTGAGGGGCGTGTGGCGAAAGCCGTGCGGGTTCAAGTCCCGCCTTCGGCACCATCGATCTGACTGATCCTACCCGATGCCGTCCAGCGAAAGACCTTGGGCCATTTGGATCTAGACTTTTCCCCATTTCTCATAGCACACTGCTGTCCGCATGGACTTCATTAGGAACCAATAACTTTCGGGTCAAATAACTTTTGGTCCAGGCAGAAGAGTGTTCGTGAGGAAAGCGGCACACTCGACCATCGTACTGTGAGCCGGTTACTTCCATGAGCCGAACCGGCTCTTGATGCATCGTCGATGTCGCCCAGCAAGGAGCCTTATCATGAGTGCTACGAGCGACCTTCTTGAATTGGATCTCCTGCGCAGACAGGTAGCCGATCTCGCACGTGAAGTGGGCGAACGAGACCGAGTACTGCAGGAACGGACTCGCCATCTCCATGTCGCACAAGCTCTTGCTCACCTGGGAAGTTGGAGTTGGGACATCACAAACGGCGAGGTAGAATGGTCGGATGAACTCTACCGGATCTTCGGCTATGCGCCTCAATCACGTGAGATGAGATTCAACAGTTTTGTGTCGGCGGTAGTGCCGGACGATCGTGACCGGATTCTGGCGTTGATCGACGGCGCGTTGGTAGGGGCCGCACCACACGATATGGAATGCCGAATCGTTCGCCCCAATGGCGAAGTACGGACGATTCGTTGCTGCGCAGAGTTCTTGCGTGATAGTAGCGGTCAGCCAGTGCGTATGTCCGGGACAGCTTTGGACGTGACCGATCGCAAACGAGCAGAGTCGGCACTACAGCAACGCGAAGCGCACTTCCGTACGCTGATCGAGCATTCCTCGGACATCATTACGGTTCTCGATTCGGACGGGAGAATCCAGTTCGAAAGCCCCTCATTCGAACGACTGCTCGGGTATGCACAACGCGAGCTCGATGGATGTATCGCCTTCGAGTTCGTTCATCAAGAGGATCTTCCTGCTGTGATCGAGAGGTTCCAGTTGCTCATCCAGCGGCCCGGAACGCCTCAAACGGCCGAATTCCGTTTTCGCCACAAAGACGGTTCGTGGCGCAGTTTGGAAGGAATCGGCAGGGCGACTTGGGATCCACATGGTCGATGCATTGTGGTCGTGAATTCACGCGACATTACCGAGCGGAAGCGCACCGAGGAGATGCTACGGACTTCCCAAGAAAAGCTCCAACAAGCCCTCCGTGCCTCAGGGACCGGACTATGGGACTGGAACACGGAAACGGACGAAGTAGTCCTTTCCCAGGAATGGAAACGTCAGTTGGGATATGAGCCGGCAGAGATTTCAGATGCTTTTGAGTCCTGGACGGTGCTTCTGCACCCGGAGGATCGGGAAGTGGCGATGGCCTATGTGCGAGACTACGTGTCTCGTCGCGAGGGAGACTATCGACAGGAATTTCGGCTGAAGCACAGGGATGGGGGGTATCGATGGATCGAAGCGCGGGCTTCGTTTGTGCCCGAACGGGATGGTCGAAGGATTCGTCTCCTCGGTTCGCACACCGACATTACGAACCATAAACGGATGGAGGAGGCGCTGCGCGAGAGCGAGGAGCGGTACCGGATGTTGATCGAGCTGGCCCCATGCGGTGCCTTCGTCTTGTGTGAAGGGCGGACAGCCTACATCAACCGAACGGGCGTCCTCATCATGGGAGCGAAGGATCCCCAGGAAATTCTCGACCGGCCGACATTTGAGTTCATCCATCCGGACTATCATCAAGAAGTGGGTGAGAACGTGAAACGCCTGCTGAGCGGCGGCGCGTCCATCAATAGTGCGGAACGAGTTTATCTGAAGATGGATGGAACGGCGATTCCGGTTCAGGTCGAGGTAGCTCGGATTACGTGGAACGGTACGCCGGCCATCCTCGTTCTGTTCTCCGATATCACCGAGCGCAAGCAGGCGGAGCAGGCCCTCTGGAAGAGCCAGCAGGCAATCCGCGCGCTCCACGATATCTCGTCGGCGCAGGGCCAATCGTTCAAGGAACGGGTCGAAGCACTGCTTCAGCTCGGGTGCCGCTTCTTCGATCTGCCGATCGGGATGCAGACCTTTGTCAGGGGTGACGAGTTGGAGGTGGGGCAAGTGACCGCGCCCGGCACGGGGTTCCATCAGGGCATGCGCGTGTCTCTGTCTAAGGCATACTGCAGCGAAACCATTCGCCAGAGCAGACCCCTGAGTTTCGAGCATGCCGGTGTGTCTCCGGATTGGCAGAGGCATCCAGCTTACGCTGCACTGAAGTTGGAATCGTACATCGGGACTGCGATCAACGGACTGGAGGGCACCTACGGGACCCTGTGTTTTGCGAGCGTCGAACCCCGCCAGAAACCGTTTACCTTGTCCGAAAGGGATTTCATTCAACTTATGGCGCAATGGCTCGGCGGTGAAATGGACCGCCAATCGGCGCTGGACGCTCTGCGGCAGAGCGAGGAGCGATATCGGACTCTCTATGACGCAACTCCCTCTATGTATTTCACCGTGGATCGAACAGGAATCATCAGGTCCGTCAACCAGTACGGTGCGCAGTACTTGGGCTATCGCGTCGAGGATCTTGTCGGGAAGCCGGTGGCGGCGATCTTCTTCGAAGAAGACCGAGTGCGCGTATGTGCCGAGATAGAAGGGTTCTTTCATCATCCGGAGGGAGTCGCGCAATGGGAATTTCGCAAGGTGCGAAGCGATGGCGCGCTGCTGTGGGTACGGGAGCTCGTGCGTGTGCTGCAGAGCCAAGATGGAGAATCATTTGCGCTCATCGTGTGCGAGGACATCACCGAGTACAAACGCATGGAAAAAGCGCTGCGGCTCACCCAGTTCTCGGTGGATCAGGCGGTTGAAGCGATCTTGTGGGTGGATTCGAGCGCTCGCATATTCAACGTGAACGAGACGGCCTGCCGAATGTTGGGGTACGCGCGTCAAGACCTGACGACCATGACGGTGCATGACATCGATCCTAATTTTCCTGTGGAACGATGGGCAGAGCATTGGAATCACTTAAAGAAGCAGGGGGCGTTGGCGTTCGAAGCGACCTACTGGGCATGCGACGGCTCTGTCTTGGAGACGGAGGTGACCTTCAATTATCTGCGGTATGATGAAAAGGAGTATGGCTGTGCGATCCTGAGGGATATTGGAGAACGCAAGCGAGCGGAAGCCGAGCTTCACCGTTCCCATACGTTCTTGCGGCAGGTCATCGACGCAGACCCCCATCTTATTTTTGCCAAGGATCGTGAAGGACGGTTCACCATGGCCAACAAAGCTGTGGCCAATTGGTATGGCACGGCTGTGGAAGACTTAGTCGGGAAATCGGATGCGGACTTCAATGCTAATCCCGAAGAAGCGGAATTCTTTCGGCAGAGCGATCTTGATGTCATGAATTCCGCGCAGGATCGGTTCATCCCGGAGGAGAGGATCACCGACGCAGGGGGGAGGACGCGCTGGTTACAGATGGTCAAGAGACCGATCTTCGATGACCGGGGCCAGGTCCGCATGGTGCTCGGAGCCGCGACCGATATCACCGAGCGTAAACGAATGGAAGAGACCCTCCTGCAGCGCGAGCGAGACTTAAGCGCGGCACTTCAGGAACGGGAACGGATCAGTCAAGACCTCCATGACGGTATTCTCCAATCCTTGTACGCCGTCGGGCTCGGGTTGGAAGCGGGTAAGGCAGTGATCAAGAATCAACAAGATCATGTGACGGAGCAATTTGGGGTGACAGTGGATCAAGCCATTGGGCAGCTCAAACATGTCATGACGGAGGTCCGGAATTTCATTGCGGGACTCGAGTCCCAGGTGATGCAGGGCGGTGACTTCTCGACCGCTCTGCGGACCATGGTCGATACGATGTCCCTCTCCTCTTCCGCCAGATGTCGCGTGAGGATCGACGACGCAGCAGCACGCCGGCTATCCACAGAACAAGCGATCCATATCATCAACCTCGTACGCGAGGGGTTGAGTAATGCGCTGCGCCACAGCCGTGCCAAACGGATCACAGTCTCGCTCCGGGATCTCCTCCGCTCAGATCGTCTCGCCGTGACGGATGACGGCATTGGGTTTGATACAAGCTCGGTTCAGGGGGTTGGTCATGGGTTAGTCAACATGGCGGCACGGGCACAAAAAGTCCGCGGCTTGTTCGCCATCCAGTCGAAATCTGACAAGGGGACGCGGATCTCAGTCGACCTACCAAAGGATACTCATTATGGTCACCACTAAAAATCACGCCGTTCGAGTACTGCTCGTCGACGATCACGAGGTCATTCGCGTGGGACTGCGGACGGTGCTCGCTCAAATCCAGGGTGTCATTGTAGCGGGGGAAGCGGGTACCATGGCGGACGCGATCCAGCAAGCGCTAAGGTTGAAGCCCGACGTGATCTTGATGGACGTCCGACTACCGGACGGTTCCGGTGTGGATGCCTGTCGGGAGATCCTAGGGACGCTGCCGGGGACACGGATCATCTTCTTGACGTCCTACGCCGACGACGACTCCGTTCTCGCCGCAGTGCTTGCCGGCGCTCATGGCTACGTCCTCAAAGAAATTGACTCACCCGCATTGGTTGAAGCCATCCGCTCGGTTGCCAACGGTCAATCGATTTTGGACTCCAGTGTGACCGAACGGGCTCTGGGGTGGTTGAGGGGGCTTCACGACTGTCCTGCGACGCCTGGTACGGATCCACTGTCCTCTCAGGAGGAACGAGTGGTCGCACTGGTTGCCGAGGGAAAGACCAACAAGGAAATCGCCGTCGCGCTCGGACTCAGCGACAAGACCGTCAAGAACTACTTGGCAAACGTATTTCAAAAGCTTCGCATCACCCGGCGAGCGCAGGCGGCCGCCTTTTTTGCGAAACGGCGGGGATAAGCGAGATTCATTCAGCTCTACTCCTCTTAGGTGCAAAAAGCTAGTTTTGCAGCCACCCTTCATATCTGGGCACTTCCCTTGCCCTTCATGTAGATTGTCCTCAAGAGATTCGGATTCATAACTACTCCGTGTGCACAGACCGGGAGGTTATCCCACATGACTACTGGTCTATTCCTAGGGTTGCTCCTGTCCCTCATGTTGTTTCTCGGGATACTGATGCGACAGCGCCAAGTGGACATCCTGAATTCAACCATCATCGCGGCCACCAATTGTAGCGTGCTGGTGACGGATGCGACGTTGTCCCGGCATCCGATCGTCTACGTCAATCCGGCCTTCCTGCTGCTGACCGGCTACGCTGAGGAAGAGGTGCTCGGGCAAACGACGTCGGTCTTGACCGGCCCGGATACAGATCGGGCCTCGCTCGAAAAGCTTGCGATGGCCCTCCAAGATGGATGGGCCTGTCGTGTGGGGTTGTGCCATTACCGCAAGAATGGCACCTCATTTTGGAATGACGTATCGCTGTCACCGGTGAAAGACCGCCAGGGCCGGGTGACGTTGGTCGTTTGGACCATGAGTAACGTATCTCAACTTGGGCAGGGCACGGAAACACCTGATAGAACCCAGTACGAAGATCTCTACACTCGTCGGCAGGTCGAACAGGCGCTCAGGGATCGCGAGACACGACTTGATCTTGTCGCGGAGATAGGAAGGGTCGGGTTCTTTGAACAGGACCATCGGACAGATTCGCTCTCTTGGTCACCGATCCTGCGGGACATCTATGGCGTGGGTACCGATGAGCCGGCTTCATGGCAGCGCCATCTCGAGCTCGTTCATCCCGATGATCGGGACGGGGTGATGTCCACCGTCCAAACAGCCCGTGCCGTGATAGGCAATGGCCTGTCTGAGGTCGAGTACCGTTTCGTCAGACCAGACGGCGTCATGCGGCATATCAGGCTTCGTTCTCTGGCTGCGTTTGACGGCGACGGTTCGTCGAGACAACCGACCCGCACACTCGGGACGGTCGTCGATGTGACCGATCGTAAGAACGTCGAAGTCAGGGGCCGAGAGGCAGCGAGGAGGGAAGCGATCGGCACCTTTGCCGGCGGTATCGCGCATGAGTTGAACAACGGTCTCACGGCTGTACTCGGCTTCAGCGAGTTGGCGCTTCCGGTGATTCCGGCTGAGAACAAGGCGCATCGCCATATCAGGCAGGTCATAGAGGGGGCGAAAAAATCCCGAGAACTGATCCAGCAGTTGTTGGTCTTCAGTGGGCAGAACGATCACGGTCGGTGCCCTGTGTTCCTCCATTCCTTGGCGAAAGAGTCCCTTAGGCTCCTTCGTCCGACGATTCCCTTGTGGATTGAACTCAGAGCGCAGATTGCACATGCGACCAACCCTATTTCAGCCAATGCCGTGCAGCTGCAAGAGATGATGCTCAACCTGGTCGATAACGCCCTCCGTGCGATGCAGAAGACGGGAGGAATCCTTGACGTTCAGCTTCGGAACCGGGAGTTTGTAACGGATCAGATCTTGCCTTCCGGTCGACTCCCCGCTGGACGGTACGTCTGTCTGAGCGTTCGTGATACAGGCGAGGGCATGGACCCTGAGAGAGTGAGTCGATTGTTCTCTTCGTTCTTGGCGCCCGAGGCGGACAGCGATGGGCCGGGTGTGGGACTAGCGGTGGTCTACGGCGTTGTCACGGCGCATAGCGGTACCCTGGTGATTGAAAGCCAAATTGGCGCCGGAACGGTCGTATCGGCCTACCTTCCCGCTCTGCCGGCTTGGGGGCCATCGACGACTCAGAAGGACGATCCGGTTCCCCATGGACACGAAAGTATCCTATTTGTCGATGACGAAGACTCCGTTGTTCGATTAGGAAGAGAGCTGTTGGAATCCCTCGGCTACCATCCGGTGGTGTGTAGAACGGCTGCCGAAGCATGGGGAGTCTTTCAAGCCGAACCCAAGCGGTTCGACTTGCTGATTACCGATCGGACGATGCCCGGCATGAGTTGGGATCGCCTGGCTCGAGAATGTCGACGACTTCGACCGGATCTCCCTGTCATCCTCTGCACCGGGTCACATAGTGTGCCTGGTCTGGACGATGCCTGGTCACAGGGCGTGACGGAATGCCTTCAAAAACCGCTCACGTTGCATGAGCTGGCGTATGCCATCCGCAAGGCATTGGATCAGGCTACCGATTACCCGGAACCTACGGGTGCGGCGGCCAACCGCGTTCCAGAACCATCGCGGATATCGATTGAGGTGTCGGATGCCGTCGGTCCTCGTGGTTGATGATCAGGACCAAGTTCGTCAGCTCATCCGGGAAATATTGGAACAGGCCGGCTACGAGGTCGAAGAGGCCCGCGACGGGAAAGAGGGACTTGACCGGTATCGGACGAGATCGACGGATCTTGTCATCATGGATATTCTCATGCCGGACCAAGACGGACTAGAGACTATCATGACGCTCCGCCGGGAGTTTCCCGATGCTCGTGTTATTGCGATGACCGGGGGAAGTGATACGATCGGCGTCCTCAATTTCTTGGACATCGCAAAAATGCTGGGAGCCAGACGGACGCTTCAAAAGCCGTTCGACCTGAACGTCCTGCTCGATACGGTTGCTGCCGAACTGGCCGTCTAAACAACTCGCCGCACACACTCAACGTTCTTCGCATTGACATCACGACACGGTCCCGTCAGACTCCGGCATTCCATGCCCGGATCATGCCCTTCATGATATTTCTGAATCTGTTTTTAGGGACCTTCGTTGCCGCAGTCGGATTCTGGCTCTTATGGGGAGGAAGCGTCTCTCCGGTCGTCGTGGTCGGATGGGCTCTGACCGTGGGGCTGTTCTTATGGTTCATGACAGAGTCGATCACGGAACTATGGGCATGGTCTACCTTGTTGCTCGGCCTGGAAAGCTTTGCCTGGCCGTTGGTGCTGATGATTCAACTCAGAGGCCAGGCAGAATCACTTCCCGAATCTGAGATGGGAACGATCCTTTCGGCCGTCGTGCTGGGTCTCTTCTCATCTGTGTTCTGGATTTCGTTTTCTTACGGCCTGTTTAAACGAGCACGTAAGCTGGCTACGGTTGTACATGCGGAGCAGACTGCCACAGAGCCGATTTCTCGGGCGAAGCCAAAGAGGAAGGGCGTCTAACTTCATCCAGTCTCGATCGGGTCAATGTCGACGATGAATTTGATCCGTCCTTTGCGGTACTCTCGCTCCATTTTCTGGACGGAATCATGGATTCGTCGGCTGAGGGCGGTGACAGCAGTTCCTTTTACCAAGATGCGATACTGCTGACGGCCTTTTGGACGCCGGTGTGTTGCCGGCACCGGACCTAAAACCATCACAGGCTCCTGGTCACGGGCATTCTGTTCGATGTCCGCAGCCCAGCGCTTGGCAGCCTCTTCGACAATGCTAAGGTCTTTGCCGATTACAGAAAGCTCAGCCAGGTGGCAGACGGGCGGATACCGTAGAAGCCGACGTGCGTCGAATTCTTCAGTGTAGAATTTATTGGGATCTCCTGAGACCAAGGCTTGGACAACATAATGTGTTGGAAGGCGCGTCTGTACGATGACACGACCTCCGGTGGACGCCGGATATGCCAGGTTGGCGGCATCCACCAGCAAGTGATAGGTGCGCTCCGCGGCACGAAATTCAGAGATGTGCAGCCCCGAATCTGCTTGAAGGATCCCCACCAAGCCGTAGCGGGGGAGTGGTTCCCGGCGAAACAGCGCCTGGGTACCAATCAGAACATCCCACGCGCCGGATCTGGCACCTTTCCACAGAGCATGCGCCGACGCCGAACGCCGGAGTGTGTCGCCATCAAGCCGGGCGATTTTGACCTGTGGGAATAGGCGACGAACGTCGGCTTCAACACGCTCGGTGCCGTCACCAACAGGATTTATATGGGGAGTCCGGCACAAAGGGCAGAGCTCCGGCAATCGATCTGCCCTACCACAGTAACGGCAAGTGAGCTTGCCGGCCTCACGATAATAGGTCAGCGGCACGATACAGGAATCGCAACGAGAGACCCAGCCACAGTCTCTACAAGCCAAGGTCCCGGCATAACCTTTCCTATTGAGGAAGAGCAGGATCTTGGCATGGTCCTGTAGCGCTTCGTGCATCGCTCGGATGAGTTTGTGGCTGAGGAGAGTGCCTGCAGCCTCGTTGCGAAGGTCAACAAGCTCAATCGTAGGTTGAACGGCAACTTCTTGTGGCACATGGTGGATCTCAGCCTCGGGATCGAACCTCGATTCAAGGGATGGGTGAGCCGAGGCCAGGACAACAAGCGCCCGTTCGGTCTCGGCTCTCAAATAGGCGACCTCCCTGGCATGATAGCGAGGCTCCTGAGGTTCTTTCAGGGCCGGATCCTCTTCTCCTTCCACCCAGATCAGACCGATCGAACTAAGGGGCGAAAAGATGGCTGAACGGGTTCCGACGACTACCGAGTGAACCTGTTCCTGACCCTGTTGCCACCGACTCGATTCCGAAGGTGGGCGTGCGAAGGTTACTTGGAGGTTCGTGAGTCTAGAGAGCACCTGTGTTAACCAGGATGCTCTCACGACCTCGCCGGTCAGAACCAGAGTGGATTTCTTCATTGAGTGCGCTTGCTGAATAGCGTCCACAAGCCGGCTGAGTCGGTGTTCCCACGGGGCATGGAGGACGAGTTTACTCATGTGGTTGCTGTGAAGGCAGTGTGAGACACGCGTTTTCCATGAGGAATCGACCTCCGGGAGCGTTTCAGTGGGCAGAAGCCCATCCACCGGCGTTCGGCGATCATGCTCGTCCAAAGTGAGCCTCCTATGCGGCGCTTGGAGTCGGACGGTGGCATTGTTGGAAGGCACGAGCTCGATCCACGACTTGTTGATGAGGGCATCGATGCTCCGCAGGACTTTTCGCTGCCGAGTGGGTTGAAGTGTCGAAGATAGGATTCCTGGAGTTCGTCGGGCGATTCGGTCGAGAATTGGCCTCAGATCGCCTGGACAGAGACCGGATTTCAAGGCAGCGTGGCCCTGCGCAGTGGCCAGGTATCGGGTGGGAGGCGGTTTTCGCGTTGCCATCGCGGGCAATATGAGCCGAAGACATTGGCCCCAGGGTGCAACGTAATATTCCGCGACCTTGCGAGATAGCTCGAACAGCGACGTAGGCAAGCTGAAGTCGCGATCTAGAGAGCGGATCTCTCTAATGGAAGCGGACTTTATCTCGGTTGCAAGGTGGTCACTCAGCGAGATGACGACCCCTTCCAGCAGCGTACGCCCAAACGGGACAAGGACGCGACGCCCTATGGCGATGGTCTGAGCTAAGGAGGGGGGAACGAGATAGGTGAAGGCCTTCGCGATATGACGGGGCAGGATAACCTCTGCATAGAGTGCCTCCGTTCGACGAGGGAGAGCCGAGGTCTCATCGGAAGCCATGCCGCATTCTAGCAGTCCGGAAATGCGAAGGACACCGGTCACACCGGTGTTCTTGGCCAGGACAGTACCGGTTGGACAAAGTCGTTGTCTGGGGAATCCAAATGCTCGGTGCATCGCCCGTCTAACGGGCTGCGGAATCAGGTTTATTCGACACATTTCAGACTCAGGACCTAGAGTCTCGAAGCTGTCAAATTCCCAGATCTTCAGATAGCCGCACTTCGGATTCGTCGAGGATTTCTTCCAGACAGGTAAAACAGGGAAAGGGGAAGCGGTTGATGGGGATGGCGCAGACTTCGCCTATCGACGACTCCTCAAGGGCAGGGCCACCGCATTTTTTGTGAATCAAGACCAACATCAGGCTTCCCTCAGCACGAATCGGCGAACCAGCTCAAGGTGTTCTGGCCCACTGAGTCGACAGTCGCCAGGAATGAGCGCTCAGGTGAGCGCGACGGACCGCATGCTTATCCTTTGAGTGCTTGCATGATGAATGTGCTCAGTCGCCGTAGTACCGACTCAGGGATCTCATGCCCGCCGCGGAAGCTGTGCCACTCCACGGCGAGGCCCGATCGAGTCAGCGCGTCGCGAAGACGCTCCGCCCCGACATGTGGGAGGATATCGTCCTGCGTGCCGTGACTTTGGAACACCGGCAGTCCGTTCCGTTTCTGCATGAGAGAGCCCCAGACCGCTTGAGCCAGGAGATTTCCGGAGAGCTGCACCAATCCGGCAAACGGATAGTCGGTATGGAGCACGGCGTCGCAGGTGAGCATCGCGCCCTGTGAAAACCCGCCGATGATTGTCTTCTTGTAATCGATCGAGAGCTGTCGTGGTAACTCTTTGAGAAAAACGAGCAACCGCTCACGTGCCAGGGCCAAGCCCTGCGGAATCTCCACGGATAGATCACGAATGCGACCGGCGACGCGATCTTCCTGGATGCGCGCGAAGTCGATGATCCACCAGGCACGCGAATCGCCGTACCCCATATTGAGGGAGAGTGGGGCTTCCGGAAAAAGCCAGCGGGTTGTTGCCGGAGCATCAATCACCTCAGCAAGCGGCACCAGATCGTCTCCCGGCGCGCCAAAGCCATGGAGGAGCATGACGAGAGGACCTTCACCGCCTCCATGACCGTCTGACCCGCCGACGAGTCGGACCTTCAAGCCACCCAATAAGGTTTCTCGCATGTGAGTTCTCACTAACTCAGATAGAGATACTGCAGGAACGCCACGAGGCCATAGAATGAGGATTCGACCACGGGCTGCTGCCATAAGGGCACAAAGGCACCCTGGCCCACCGCCTCGATGTCCTCAATGACCTGACGGGTCAGCTTCACATCGCCATCGTTTGCCGGGCCGCGATCCAGCCCCTTCAGGACAGCGTGTTTGAGTCTCCCCAGACTGGCATGGCGCGCTTGCTCCGCCGCCCGGTACAGGAGCAGCGCCGCAGCCATCGCCAGCAACACGTTGACCACCCATCCCACCATCATCGTCAGGGGAAAATGCCAGTCGTCAAAATAACTATTGCGCGCCACCATCACGACGAGCAGGACGATGAAGGGATACCGCACGAGCCGATTGACGACGTCGGTCCGCTGCGAAATCAGTTCGATCTTCATCAACTCCTGGGCTTTGACCACATTCTCCGGCTCCTGCCATTCGAGATCGTCCGTCAAGGCCGAAGGCCAGCCCTCCGTCACCTGATCCAGCGCGCCGATCCAGCGCCGGCAGAGGAGGACGGCATCGAATACGAACAGGTTGAGCCCCGCTAGACAGCCGTAGCTGGCCAGCGCCAGCACCAGATCCAGACGACAGCTGAACAGCCCGCGACAGGGGCCGGAAAAGTCTTCGGTCCCCAGGACTTTCCAGAGCAGCACGAAGAGCATGGCATAGACCGTCATGAGGATCAGCAGCCGCATAAGGCGGTTCAGCCCCGACCCGGCGTCACGGTAGAGGCGCCACAGAGGGCCGGCCTGCATGTCGCTCCGCCCGCCGCGCGGGGACAAGACCCATTGCACCGTCGTCAGATACCGCCGCCATCGTTCCGGATGCGCCTTGTCCGCCTCGAGGGCAAACCCGTATCGTTCCGTCATGCTCGCCAGATTCGACCGGAGATTCCACCAGCCTTTGACCAGCAGGGCCAGCGCCAGCAACGTGGCTAGGCCCCTCAGTATTTCTGTCGGCCATACACTGACCCCTTCGAACCAGTAAAACGGCTCACCCTGGTCGTGGTTCCGCAGCACCAGATCGAGCACAACCTCGTCGGCGACAAAGGCCAGCGCAAAGGCGCCCAGGGCGCCGAGTGTCAGAGCTCCCGTGTGCCGTGCCATCCACTGATGGGAAGCCTGTCTCGTCCAGAGGATGACGAAGCCGATCAAGTAGGCCAGACCTGCGGTCCCATAGAGCGCCCCGGAGGGAGGACGGCGGCCGTTCGTTTGGGGATCGTCATTGGAGAGATCCACCCGGGGTGGATGCAGGGTGTACCCCTTTTCAATCGCGCCAACCGAGAGATCGACCGCGCCATGACGGCCGACTTCGAAGAGCCGGGGCGGTTCCTCCCCACTGAACCACACGCGATCCGCCGTCAGATTGGCCTTGTAGCCGCAGGGCGACAAGGGCCTGTCGGCCACCGGCTGGCTCGCGGCCTCCGGAGGACAGGTGCGCAGCGGCCACACATGTCCCACCGCTTGAAGGATCGCGAAATAAGCGGAGGTTTGATAGCTGCTGCGGAAGGGCGGCACGTCGCGCTGCAACATGCCATACAATTCCAGCCCGTAATGGGATGCCAGCACGAGGTTCCTCGTCCAGCGGTAGTCCTCCGCATAGACCAGCCGGCTGTCGAGATCAGTCGCAAAGAATACGGCGCCGGGAAACCGCTCGCGCATGGCTTGTAGCATCAGCAACGCGTCGTAGGCGTCGCTGCCGAGGATACCGATGGCCGCGACCGGTTTGCGGCCTTCGTCCTGGTCTTCCCCTTTGCCCATGGCCTTCAAATATTTCCCGAGGTTGACCTCTTCGGTCATATCCCGTTCGATGCGGGCGGCCAGCCGTTGCGCATAATCGAACTGGCTCGTGCCGACCGGCCGTTCAAGTATCTCACTCTCGAACAAGGCGCTCTTGGCTTGCCTCGTTCCAGTCCCCTTCGCCCCCTCGCCCTTGTCTCCGCCGGGAATCTCTCCATCGAGCCCGCGAAGATAGCTGTAGCGCCGGATGTTCAGGCCGAACCCCCGTGTCCTTGACGGGTTCCTGACTTGGAGGTCGACCGCTTGATCATAGGTCGCACAACCGGCTTGAATTCTTGCCAGGCGATCCGCCTCGATGGCACGGTTGTCCTCTCCGGGCCGATGGGCAATGCGATGGCAGACCGCCGCGGTGAATTCGACCGGCAGCACCCGGCCGTAGAACGAAT
The DNA here is from genome assembly GCA_029194675.1 of Nitrospira sp. NCBI lineage: Bacteria > Pseudomonadati > Nitrospirota > Nitrospiria > Nitrospirales > Nitrospiraceae > Nitrospira > Nitrospira sp. Next base: position 179,439 of record JARFXP010000003.1, read on the forward strand.
CCCACTCCCCGATCAGGACGATGGCATCGCGCTCGAACTTGACCCGTCGACGCTCAAGCTCCTGTATCATGGCCTCAAACAGATGATCGTCGGATCCGATGCTGTGTTTGAGCTCGATCCCGACCCGCAGCAGTATCCAGCAGAGCTCCGCCCGGCTCGCGTCGGGCGAGGCGCATTCGGTGGATTCCGGCGGCTTGGGCCTGACGCTGACCCCTTGCGTCAGAAGCTTAGGCATGGCCGTGGCCCAGGGTGAATAGAGTTCGACGCGGCCGCCGGAGTTGGCCCAAATCGCGTGTGCCTCCCGCCCTTGGACCGAGGCCGCTGCTTCTTCCAGGAGATTGCGGAAGGCTGAGGAGCTGCGCGGGCCGACGATTTTGAATCGCACATGCTGCTCCCGCCGGAGATCCAGGAGCACCGTCCCGTCTTCAGCCTTGCGGCAGACATGGCGTCCGATGGCGCTCTCGGTACAGAGAATGGACTGTGTGAGCCGCTGCAGTGCGGCGATAGGACGATCCCCAACGATCTCGCTGCTGATCCACAGAACGAGGACCGCCTGGGCCCAGTTTGGCTTGAGCGAACAGGTGCGCAGCCCCTCTTCATACCACTCGTATGGCAAAACCCTGCTCGCGCCGATCTGGTCTCGCCAGACGATATACGACAGCCGATCTTCCTGCCGCGGAGCATAACAGGCCACGCCGAGGGCCGAGCCGATGGCGTAGCGATCTCGGATGCGGCTTTCCCGGCTCTCCCCTGATGAGCCGCCATCCGTCGTCACCAGCAGGACGGTGATGGGCCGTCCTTCAACCTGGGCGATCCTGTCATCCACTTCCTGGCGGAGAGCTCTGACCCGCTCCACATCGTCTTTCACCTCCCCACCCGCCGGTGTGGGGTCGCCCTCGCCTTTTGCCACGCGCCGCACGGCCTCCAGCGGGTCCTCCCACAGTCGGGCCTGCACCACGCCTTCCGCCAGATGCGGCGCACGCTGGCCCCCCAACGAGGGCGGCCTTGTGCTCTTCAGCGGCTCCTGGACAAGCAGCACTCCGGCGATCGCCAACCCCAGGGTAATCGTTCCCGCCAGGGCTAGTTTGGAATCGCTTTGCTTCTTTGCCATAGAGCTTCTAAGAGGTGAGGAGTGTCAAACAGAGCTCCCCGCAAGCGCCGACACTCTACAACAGACAGGTCGCAGAGGAAAGACGGAGATGAGGATTACGGTGCGGGGACATCACGCAGCGTCGTCTTCCGCTCATCCTACGATGAACAACTTACAGCCAGATGCTTGCCCCAGTTCGGTGGAGGAAGCGCATAGGGATCCATGCTCGGCTGCTCAGTGAAAGGATCTTGGAGTAAAGTGAAGAGCCGGTCGATTTCGGAGAAGTCTTTGTTCTGGGCCTTCTCAATGGCCGTCTGCGCAAGATAGTTACGCAGCACATACTTGGGGTTCACACGATTCATACGGTCACGCCGCTCACCGTCGCAGCTGCGTTCATTCCGCAATCGATCCTGATAGCGCACCGCCCATTCGTCGAAACGGTCACGGTTGAGGAACTGTTCACGCAACGTGTCGTTGGTTGCGCCGTCAGCCGTGGAGAATGTACTCAGCTCCCTACACACAATCGCATAATCCGCATGGCTGCCTTGGAGGAGACCCAGAAAGTCGCGAATGAGTTCGTCGTCTTCTGTTCGCTCAACGACCAATCCGAATTTCGCCCGCATGAGCCTCAAGTACTCCCGCTCGAATAGAGGTTGATAGGTCTCGAGGCCTGCCTTCAATGCATCCTTGTCCGCCAACGGCAACAAGGCTTGCGCCAAGCAGCTCAGATTCCAGAGCCCGATGTAGGGCTGCTGATTGAAGGCATAGCGGCCGTTGTGATCCGAGTGGTTACAGATGAACCCCGCATCGTAATCGTCCATGAAGCCGTATGGACCATAGTCCAGCGTCAGGCCCAAAATCGACATGTTGTCGGTGTTCATGACTCCGTGCGCCCAGCCGACAGCCTGCCATTGGGCGATCAGCTTCGCGGTACGCTCGACGACTTCACCAAAGAAACGCACGTATCTGTCGTCGGCATCGCGGAGATGGGGAAAATGCTGGGCGATCACATAGTCGGCCAGAGTTCTGAGGTGATCATGCTGTTTCCGGTAATAGAAGATTTCAAACGTACCGAAGCGGACATGGGAAGGCGCCATGCGGACCAGCATCGCGCCGGTTTCGATCTGTTCCCGGTACACCTTGTCGTCGCTGCCGACGAGGCAGAGTGCCTGTGTGGTTGGAATACCGAGACCTTGCATCGCGGTACAGCAGAGATACTCACGGATCGTGGAGCGCAGTACCGCCCGGCCGTCTCCATCGCGCGAAAACGGGGTCATCCCCGCGCCCTTGAGATGCAGATCCCACCGTTCCCCTTGGTCGTTCTTCACCTCGCCGAGGAGAATGGCTCGTCCATCGCCGAGCTGCCGCACATAGACGCCGAATTGATGGCCGGAGTACAGCATTGCGAGGGGCTCCATCCCCGGCGCCAAGGCACTCCCGCCGAAAAGCGCCGTGAACTCCGGTCGCGTAAGTTGCGCCGGGTCAAGATCGATCAGTTCAGCTGCGGCTCGATTGGCATGAACCAGATAGGGAGGGGCGCTGAACGGAGTCGGATTCAATCGCGCATGAAAGGCTTGAGGAAGGCGGGCATAGGTATTGTCGAAGGAGAGCGTTTCCAACGTGCGCCGAGTCATGGAAGACCATATATTCTTACCGACATCTTACCGGCCGCCGTTCTGGATATCGCGATCCATCGTAAAGACAAAGATTCGTTCTCCGAGCTGCACATCTATATCTGTGAAGAGACCCAAGATTTTGGCACCGGTGATCTCGCTGACTTGTTCGCAGAGCTTATCCCGACCCAGCGCGATCAACGTTTGCCGTAGCCGCTTCACCATTTCAACACCTTCCGCAGTTTTCGCCAGCTGCCGCTCGGCCGGTGTGAGTACCCCCTTCAGGCGGACCACGACCAGGTCTCGCACAATGAAGGCACGGACTTCATCAGGGCCTCGCCCCAAGAATTCCTGCTCGAATTTGATGACGGCATTGCGGACTGCGTTTTCCATGAATCCTTCCCGCACAATTATAGGGTCGCGGGAGGAGGCGTACAAGTGTGGGCTAGTACTTTCGCCTTCATCACGGTCCGAATCGCTGGGTCTTTCGGCCGAGGATTCCTATGGATGGAGGACCTGATCCCCATTTCGTGCTTGACGCTATGCTTTGCACCATATTATTCATGAAGTCGTATTCACGACAGGGCCATGTTGTTCATCCAACGATTATGAGTGGGATGGGCAAGAGCGCCTGATTTTTGGATGATGGGCCGTAGGGCGGCCGGCAGTTCGCATGAGTGGCCGGTCGCAGTACAAGCCAACCGACCATGCCTCGATCGAGAATCGAGCGTGCGGTTGGCTTTTGTGTTTTAGGCAGCTGGCTAGAATAGCTTCAGGATGCTCAAAAAGGCTGTCCAGCAAGGCCGCAGCGAGTGAAGGGGCGAGGCGTACGCTTCGGTACGTTGAGCATCTGAGCGATGCGAGAACGCCGCAGGCGGACTTTTTCAGCATCCTGTTAGAGGTGATGATGTCGGCTGTGTTGCTTGTGCCCCTGCTTCCATTGGTCACCGCTCTTATCGTGGGCGTTGGTAGCGAGGCCACGCTCCACGCCCGTGCGAAAATCGCCGTCTGGCCGATCGGCGCGGCTTTTTGCTGCGCCATCGCCACGCTGTATGTGGTGGCCACGGAAGGCCCGATTGCGCTTCGACTGTACGACCCGGTCGCCTCCACGGTGTTGGCCGTCCCGATCGGCCTCTATGTCGACCGGTTAAGCGCGATCATGATGGTGTTGATCTCCGGCATCGGCACGATCATTTACACCTACTCCGTCGAGTACATGTACCAAGATTTGCACGAGCGACGGTATCTCGCCTTGATCGGGGTGACCCTGTTCGTCCTCCTCTGCATGGTGTCCAGCGCGAATCTATTGATGTTGTTCATCCTCTGGCAGTTGTTGAGTTACCTCCTCTATCTCCTCGTCCACAATCATAGCCACCAGGAGACGCTGAAAAGCGCGTTCCGCACCTTCACGCTCTTGCGGGTCGGTGATGTCGCCTTCTTGGGTGGGACCGTGCTGGCATACTCGCTGTACGGCACATTGGAATTTCCTGATCTGTTTGCCGTTGCCGCGCAATCGGCGACAACCGTGTCCCTGTTCCCTGGTGTCGAATTCAACGGCGCGACGGCGGTCACCTTGCTGCTCCTGGTCGGCGGAATGAGTAAGTCCGCCCAGTTTCCATTTTACGGCTGGCTTCCCCGGTATCTCTATGCCCCGACGTCCGTGACGGCCTTATTGCACGCGGGCATCATCAATGCCGCAGGCTTTCTCATCAACCGCCTCGCCCCGCTCTTCGGGATGAGCTCGACCACTCTGCACATCGCCCTCGTCATCGGGACGCTGACGGCCATCCTCGGCGCCACCATGATGCTGGTACAAAACGACATCAAGAATATGCTCGGCTTTTCGACGATCGGCCAGATGGGCTACATGGTCATGGAATGCGGTTTGGGCGCCTTTTCGCTCGCGGTCTTTCACTTGATCGCCCACGGTCTGTTCAAAGCGACGGTGTTCTTGTACAGCGGGAACGTCATTCACAAGGCGAGACAGGAGCCGGTACTCCCCCATCCAAGGCACGAGACTGAGGAAGTCAGCTATTCACACCTGACCTGGACGACGGGATTTCTCACGACCCTGCTGATCCCCCTGCTGATCCTGCTGGCGACTCACGGCGTGTTACACATCCCGTTGTTGGAATCCCAGGGTACCGTCATCTTTCTTTTTTTCATCTGGATCACGTCTTCGCAAGCGATCCTGACGATGACGCGATTGCGGACTGCCGCTTCCTGGAAGGTGTCTGCGGCGATGTTGCTGACACTTTTGTTCGTCGTGTTCGTCTACCTGTTTGCCGTCGAATCGTTCACGGCGTTCCTGTACCCGAATCCGGAAGAGGTTGCCTCGTACTTCAAGGCCGGCGACCTTCCTGACTGGCTCTTTGACCTCCTGCTCGTGGCGTCGACGACGGTGACGATTGGGGGCTGGATCTATCTCTACATGCGAGCCCATGGCAGGACCGTGTGGACGCCGTCGTGGATCGACAGTGTCCGGTTCCGCCTCTATGTGTTGTTTCTGAATCGCCTCTATGTGGACGCCGTCTTATATCGAGTGGCTCACACCCTGACATCTGCCATTCAGCGCTTGGACAAACGCGCCCAAGAACGTTCGCTTTGATCGACACCGGTATGGGGACATGGAGTTGAGATGGCAGCATCTCGCAAGACAGAGAGGCGACGCGGACAACGGCGCATGAGGAGGGACCGGCGTTGAGTCTCTGCTTGACGAAGATAGAGAGCCCGTATTAATGGTTACCCTCTCGCCGTTGCGGGAGATATACCGATCGCCTGACCGACGAAACGAACTTTCTTTTTTGAAAGGGTCAGCAGACTGTTCAAAAAGGACGTCCGGCAAGGCCGCAGCAAGCGAATCGGCGAGGCGTACACTTCGGTACGTTGAGCCGTTGAGCACCGCGAGAACGACGCTGGCGGACTTTTTCAACAGTTTGCTGAGGAAATGACGTGCTCCTGCCGTTGGTACTAATCGTCCCGCTCCTCTTGCTCATCGCCGCCGGCGTCGTGATGACGGGTGGTGACACAACGCGTTCCATCCGCACGAAGGCTGCCGCCTATCTCGTCGGTCTGGCCTTCTTAGGCGCCATCGGCACGCTGACCCTCGTCTCATCGCAGGGACCCATCACCGTTCGGTTCTACGATCCTGCTTCCGTCGCATCCTTCATTATTCCCATCGGGTTCTATGTCGACCGGCTGAGCGCGGTCATGATGACGTTGATCACCGGCGTCAGCACCATCATTTACTGCTACTCGACCGGCTACATGTACCAGGATCGTCATGCGCGCCGGTATCTCACCTTGATTTGTCTGACCGATTTCGTGTTGATCTGCATGGTCTCGAGCGGGAACCTCATGATGCTGTTTCTCTTTTGGCAGCTCCTCAGCTACCTGCTCTACTTGCTCGCGCACAACCATGTCCATGTCGCGACGTTGGCGGGCGCGTTCAAGACGTTTACGCTGTTGCGTATTGCCGATACGGCGTTTCTTGCCGGCATTGTCCTCGCCTATCAACTCTACGGCACTCTCGAATTCCAAGAGCTGTTTGCAAGAGCGGCCGCCACACCCATGACCCTCTCGATTCTGCCTGAGGTGGAGATCAGCGCCACAACGGCGGTGACCTTGCTCTTTTTCATCGGCGCGATGGGCAAATCAGCGCAGTTTCCTCTGCATCTGTGGCTGCCGGGATCGCTCTTCGCTCCCACCCCGGTCCACGCATTGTTGCACGCCGGCATCATCAACGCGGGAGGCTTTCTTATCAACCGACTCGCCCCGCTCTTCGGAATGAGTTCAACTACGCTGCATATCGCCTTCGTCATCGGGACCCTGACGGCCGCCCTGGGCGCGACAATGATGCTGGCGCAAAACGACATCAAGAAGACGCTCGGCTTCTCGACGATCGGCCAAATGGGTTACATGATCATGGAATGCGGCTTGGGAGCCTTTTCGCTGGCCGTGTTCCACTTGATTGCCCACGGATTATTCAAGGCAACCGTCTTCTTGAACTGCGGCAACGTGATCCATAAGGCGCGACAGGAGCCACATTTCCCCCATATGGACCATGAGGGCGAGGAGGTGGGATTCTCTCGCCTAACCTGGTCGACCGGCTTTGTGACGACACTCTTTATTCCGCTGCTTATTCTATTGGTCACGCACGGAGTCCTGCACATTCCATTGTTGGAATCCCAGGGAACCGTCATTATCCTGTTTTTCATCTGGATCACTTCATCGCAAGCCATCTTGACGCTCACACGACTTCGCGCTGTGGCCTCATGGAAGGTCTCATCCGCCATGTTGCTGACGCTCCTCTTCATCGTGTTCGTCTATCTGTTTGCCGTCGGGTCGTTCACTTCATTTCTCTACCCGAATCCGGAAGAGGTCGCGTCGTACTTCAAGGCCGCCGATCTCCCGGATTGGCTCTTCGACCTCATTGTCGTGATGGCCGCGCTCATGACGATCTTGGGCTGGACCTACCTGTACATGCGTGCCCACGGCCGGACGGTCTGGATGCCGGCCTGGATCGACGACATAAGAGCTCACCTCTATACGGTGTTCCTGAATCGTGTGTATGCCGATGAACTCTATCAGCTGGTCGGTTCGATGACCGCGCAGCTGATTCATCGGATCGATAAGCTGGAACGCGGGTGGTCTCGATGACGGATCTGCTCATACCATGGCTGTTGGTCGGAGTTCCGTTTGCTGGTGCGCTCGTGTGTCTGACCTGTTGGTCCGACCCCTACCGGGTGAAGAGGTCCACGATCGTCTGGTCCGTCATCAGCCTTGCGTCGATCGCCGGAGTTGCGGAACGGCTTCCGACTCCACCCGATGGTCTCTTACCGCTCTATTTGCTGCCGCTCGCAGCCGTGGTGTCCGCATTAGGCCAGCCGGTTCACGAAACCCATCGGCTCTCCTGGATCATGACCTTGGTCTTTCTCGGTTTGGGAATGGGCCTGCTCACCGCCGGGAATTCGGTCGGTCTGTTGTGCCTGATCTTGGTCATGCTGACCATCATGCTCCTCCTCTACCGTCACCACACCACGCTTTGGCCCATCTCCTGGTGGGGCATCGGCTGCTTCGGTATCGGAATCGGTGGCGCGGTTTTTTCTCTCGTGGCAGAACCGCCGATGTCATCGGTGGCGTCCTTAGCGACCTGTGCCGTTCTGTTGCCGCTCATGCCGTTTCATGATGGATACCTCACGGCGCTGACCAGATTGCCTGGTAGTTTGCCGTCATTTATTGTGTTGCTGTTGCCGGTGCTAGGCCTTCACCGATTGGCGACAGTCATGCCGACGATGCCGAATGAATTCGTTGCGGTCGTCAGTCTGATGGCCCTGATGAGCGCCCTGTACGGTGCGATCAAAGCCTTGGCCCAGTCGCGTGTCCGTCTCTTGGTCGGCTATGGCAGCGTCTCGTTTTTTTCGATCCTCTGGTGGTTTGTGGCTGGAGCCCACAGGGCGACCGCGCGCGGGGCCGTGCTGGCCGGAGCAGTCGGTCTCGCGACTAGCGGATTGTTGGTGGCCTGGCAAGTGATCCGCACGAGATACGGCGACGATGTGGACCCGCAGGCCATCAGGGGCCTGGCCGCTGCGATGCCGAAATATGCGGTCTTGTTATCTCTGTTGGGCCTTGCGGCCATGGGAATTCCTCCCTTCGGGGTCTTTGCGGGGTTCATGGGGTTGCTGCTGACCGCTCCGCCCTTTTCAACGATCGGCCTGTTCATCGCGCTCGCGGCCTGGCTTGCCGCCTCGTGGTATATCATGCAGATGATGCAACAGTTGCTCTTCGGCGCCCGCCGATCGGATCTACGCTATGCGGATCTCCGTCATCCCGAATTTACGTCCCTGTTGATCGTGGTGCTGGCCTTGCTGGCGCTCGGCCTGGCCCCGACCAGCTTGTATGCGCCGGATCAGACTCCGAATCAGACCGCCGCCATGGAGCAACCTCTCTCATGGAACCGCTAGAGACCGTTCCTGACATTGAATCCAGGCGAATGGAATTGCGCGGCGTCGTCCGCCTTGCGGGGGAAGTCATCGCGCAGTACTGGCCGATGCGGACCTTCGTCCACCACAATCCATTGCACAGCATCGAATATTTGCCGTTCGAAGAAGCCGTCAAGCGAGGGAAGCAGTTTATGAGCGGCAACGGCTATCTTCCCAGCCTTCTATATCGTGAGTACCTCAAGACTGGTCGAATCCGCGCGACTCATCTCGATGACGCGCTCAAGACGCGAGTCATCGATAAGCCTGTGACCATCGGATCGCACCACGTCACGCACGGCTCGGTTTTGCGCGCCTGTCTGGCCGAAGGACTTTGTGCTCCGGTCATGGAACCGCTTGACGATCAACTGGAGGATCCCGACAGGCCGATGATCGATGCCCTCGTCCGTAAGCTCGAGCTCGTCATCCTTCCGTTCTCACTGGATGATCGAGTCCGCAAGGTCGTGGATGAGAATCGAGCCGCGCTTTGCCGATGGCTCACGCTTTCGCATTGGTGCGACGACACGCTCGGCACACAAATCGTCCAACAGATCAATGAACAAATGATCAAGTGGTGCGGCGCCTTCCTGGACGAAGGTCATGCCACATGGGCCATGCCGGGGCGTGAAAAGGGTCTGTATGAAGCCTGGAAGGCCATGGCCTCCCACGAATGGTCTCCCTGTGGAATCAAGGATAGTCGCAGGAAGATCGCTCGGCTACCGGACCATCCCGAAGACGCGCTCCTCGAAAGCCTGGATGCACTGGGGATTCCCTCTGATCTATTACAAGATTACTTATCGTTACAATTGACCGCGCTGCCAGGCTGGGCCGGCTTTATTAAATGGCGTGGTGAAGAACGTGATTATCCATGGCAACAAGCATACCCGGTGGGTCTGGTGAAATTTCTGGCGATTCGCCTCTGGTACGCGTGTGAACTGGTCTCCCAGGCTTGCCAGGACCATCTTGGTATCGACGGGCGATACGAGGCCGTCATGGCCTATATGCGCGATTATCCAGAAGAATATTATCTCCGACGGCAGCGCGTGGCCGGCCGGTTGCCCGCTCTCTACGCCGAGGAAGTCGACCGGCTCTCGCATCGAAAGGGGCAAAGCTGGAACAATGTCCTCACGAGATACCGTGCCGAAGTCATTCCCCGCCTGCAAACGGCCGTTCGTCGCGCGGCTGCGCGCCGGCTTCTTGCCCTGGCCCGGTCATTGAACATTGATGCAACCGCTCTCGTCGGAAGCGTCCCCGCGGACCTCAAGCAAGTCGTCGACTGGATGGAAGCGTTCCCTGAATCGGACCATGGACCGGTGTGGCTCAAGGCCCTGGAAGCCAGCTACCAGGAACAGCTGTTAGGACTATTGCGCGCGCGTACCGAGAAGACCGTTCCCGCTGAGACGGTGCGCCCGTCCTCGCAGTCGGTCTACTGCATCGATGTGCGTTCCGAACCGTTCCGTCGCCATCTCGAATCGATCGGCCCACACGAGACCTATGGTTTCGCCGGCTTCTTTGCCGCCTTCATCCGCTATCGGGCTTGGGGAAAGGAGCATGATACAGAACAATTCCCGGTGATCATGCGGGCGAAAAACGAGGTGCGCGAGATTCCGCGCAGCTATCTCGATCATAAAGTATCGCTGCACGCGGCGCGGGCCAAGTGGGTGCATGCGGGTCATACGCTCTTGCACGACCTGAAAGAAAATGTCGTGACCCCCTATGTCATGGTGGAATCGCTGGGCTGGTTTTACGGCCTGCCGATTTTCGGCAAGACATTGGTCCCGGCGCTCTACCAGCGCTGGACCGCCTGGTTGCGACGCCTGTTCGTTCCCTCTCTGCCCACCACGTTGACGATAGACAAGCTGGCGCCCGGTGAAACTGCGGAAATGCTCGAAGCGGAACAACAAGCCGTGATCAGGGAGGCCTTGCGCGAGCAACTGGGGCTCCGCAGCTTCCGTATCACGCCCGCCCTCGTCGAAGGCTTGCGCCAGCGCGCGCTGACCGTGGAAGGGGACCCGGAACCGCCGATCGCTGCCGAAGAAATCAAGCAGGCCGGGCTCACCCCGGAGACGATCAACGCGTTTGTCGAAACCCTGCGGCGGCAATACGATCTGACGGCGCGATCGGCGTCGCGACACAGGGAGCGGCTCACCAGGACCGGTTTCACCTTGGAAGAGCAGATCCTGACCGTCGACACTGCGCTCCGTATGATGGGACTGACCAAGAACTTCGCGCGGCTCGTCCTCTTCTGCGCCCACGGGAGCACGTCGGACAACAATCCCTATGAATCCGCCCTCGATTGCGGGGCCTGCGGCGGCAATGAGGGCAAGCCCAACGCTCGTGCCCTCGCGATGATGGCGAACAATCTCAAGGTCCGCGAGCGAATCGCCAAACATGGGATTAACATCCCATCCGACACGCATTTTCTCGCCGGCCAGATGGATACGACGACCGATACCATACAGCTTTTCGACCTCGAAGACGCTCCGTCTACCCATCGCGCGGACATTGCCCGCCTCCAAGAAGACCTCAAAGAAGCCTCCGCGCTCACCAGTCAAGAGCGCTGTGCGCGCTTTCCCGACATCCAACAAGGTGTCACGGAGACGGAAGCCGAGGCGCATGTCCGTAGGCGGAGCGTGGACTGGAGCCAAGTCAGACCGGAGTGGGGCCTGTCAAACAATACGTCGTTCCTGATCGGGCGGCGCGAACTGACGAAAGGCCTAGACCTGAGGGGCCGTGTCTTCCTGCAATCGTACGATTATCGAGAAGATCCGAGCGCCCGACTGCTTGAAGTGTTGCTCACGGCCCCTCAGGTCGTGGCACAGTGGATCAACATGGAACATTATTTCTCCGCCGTCGATAACGAAGTGTACGGCAGCGGGAGCAAGATCTACCATAATGTGGTCGGCCGGCTCGGCATCATGTCCGGACCATGGAGCGATCTTCGGCTTGGATTGGCCAGACAGACCGTCATGAGCGGCGAAGGCGCCTACCACGAGCCGATGCGGCTGCTGACGATCATTGAAGCGCCTCGCCCACGCATTGAGAAATTGATTGCAAGACATGAAATTTTGCAGCACTTTTATCACAACGAGTGGGTCCATTTAGTTGCGCTCGACCCCGAGGACCGGGTTTGGTATCGCTACCGTTCCGATGGGACGTGGCACCCGATCGTGATAGCCTTAGAAGCGGCGTCGGTTCAAGAAGGGATCGAAACCAGGCCGTGAAAGGAGCGTATTGATGGGATTAACCTTGCATCAGATGAAGGAAATCCGCGTGATTGTCGCGGGAGAACACCGAGCGTTCGTCACCGATCTGTTGGATCGAGTGAAAGCGAGCGGCTACACGATTATCGGCAACGTGTCCGGAAAGGGTCACCACGGGGTGCGGGAGGCGCACTTCATGTCGAGCGAACAGGAGAGCCTCGAAATCATCTTGACCGTCGTGCCCGAAGACAAAGTCGAACCGATTCTCGCGGGGCTTCGTCCCCTCTTCGATCGGCATGCCGGCCTTATGCTCGTCGCCGACGTGGCCGTGGGCAGGCAAGAATACTTCGGAAAGAAAGGCACTAAACCCTGATGGCAAAGCCTCTGTTTGAGAAGAGCCGGCCGATTCCTCTATCAACCGGCAAACCGCGATTCAGGCTCAGTCCATTGATCCAACGGTCCGGAGGGTTAGAGATTGCATGACTGTTAGCGAGAAAGGGGACAGCTGCTCATCCATGACGCTACACATGCTCTTCGCAAGGGAACGAGAAGACCTTGAGCGGGATCGGGGTGTCATGGGACGAGGCTTTGCGGGTGGCATGCAGGGTTTGCAGCGCCGTGACCGCCTGGTCGGCATGGTCGGAGGGGAGGACCGCAAAAATGATCGTATTGGTGTCGGGATTGAGGAAGGTCCCATACACGCGCCCCGAGACCCCCTTCCCCATGACGTTGCTCAGGACCGTGTAGGCCTTGACCCCGTTTCGCTCCAGGAGCTCCTCTAAGTCCCCTAACATCGAGTCCCGGGCCACAATGATGAGGGTTTTCATCTGCATACCAGCCATCTATTCTCACTCCTCTCGTCCAGAGAACCACCTCAGGAGGCCGACCGCCTCCAGAGCGACTCCCTAATCTCAGGGACGGTTCACGGCTCAGTTCCTGGACCAACGGCTCGCCATGCGTGCTCGAGGCCCCGCCATCATAACGGATTAGGGGCCCCGGTCGTGGGCATTCCGCTGGTCAGCCGCGTCGTTCGGGAGATAGTTGCCGGAGGGAGGGGGGGCCCGAACTGATGCTCGCCGCTGAGCCCGCCCGCCTTCTTCGACATCGGCTGCTCAGATCGAGCACCGGAGACCCGCTCCTCCCTGGATGGCTGGGCGTCGGACCAACTCTCGGCCCCGGACATCCAGAAGTCGTCGCTCGTGGGCTCGGCCTAGCCAGCCTCGCCTTCCTGATTCATCGAGCGCATTCGGCTGGCATGCTCACCCCGTTGTGAGCCGTCCTCCCCATCGCCCACGCACCCGGTCCCCTGGGGGCCAGCCCATCGATGCCGCTCCTATTCTACGTCCGTAGAGGCCGCAGAGGCAAACCCTCATTGCCGCACCGAGGGCTTGGTCAGATCGTTGTACAAATGGTTATTGTCGGCGTGCCCAGCGATCCCGCTGGCGGGAGGCGCTTTGTCTAGGTTGACATATTGGAACGTCCCAAACGGTTGAATCTGATCGTCCGAGGGCAATTGCTGACGGTTCCACCCTCCGCCCAGGGCGCGGATGAGGGCGACGGAGGAGCGCAGCAGTTCGGCCTTGATTTGCACTGCGTCGATGCGCGCCAGCAGCGTCTGGAGCTCGGCGTAAATGACTTCCAGGCTGGACGCCAGGCCGCCCTGGTACAGTTCTATGGTGAGATTCTGCGTTTTGAAGTACGCGCCCACGGCGGCGTCTTGCCGATCGGCCGCGAGGGTCAGGCGGTTCGTCAGGGTCAAATTGCTCTCGACCTCGCGAAACGCGTTGAGCACGGTCGATCGGTACAGGTCCTCCATTTCGCGATAGGCCGCCCACGCCTGGTTCAATTGGGCGCGGCGATAGCCCCCTTGGAACACCGGGAGCGACACGGCTGCGCCATAGGCCCAGAAACTATTGGCTAGCTTGACCAGATTGAAGCCGTCTTCAAAGCCGCCATCCGCACGAAACGCGAGGTTGGGAAAAAACGCGGCTCGGGCGATCCCGACGGTGCGGCTGGCCTGGGCCATCCGGCGCTCACTGCCCGCGATATCGGGCCGGCGCTCCAGCAAGGTGGCGGGCAGGACACGCGGCACCGTAAAGTTGGCGACCCGCAGTTCATTGACCGGGTCAATCGTAAAACTGGTCGGCGTCACATTGAGGAGGATGGCGATCGCCTGTTCCGTCACTTGGCGTTGGGCTTGCACCTGCGCAAGTTTCGTCTGGGTACTGTAGTACAGCGATTCTACCCGGGCGACATCGAGGGCGGACGCGATCGCGCCGGCAAACTGGGAGTTGACGAGGTCGAGCGTGCTTTTGTAGAGGTCGATCGATTGCACGTAGATGGCCGTCTGGGCGTCGAAGCCCCGGAGGAGGAAATAGTCGGCCCCTACCTCCGCTTGGAGGCTCAGGCGGGCGAGGCCCCAGTCGGCGGCCCGTTCTTGGGCTCGGTAGGTCTCCACCTGGGCGGTATTGCGGAGCGCCGACCATAAATCGTACTCCCAGGAGGCCAGGCCGCCCAGTTCCATCGTGGCTTGTTGCAGCGGACTCTCAGGGGCCCGAAAGAGTCGCTCAAACGACTGGCGTTGGTGGGACCCGCCGAATTCGATCCCGATCTGCGGCAGGTATTGCGCCCGGGCCTTCATCATGACATTGCGGGCCTGCACGAACCGCTCGGCGGCGGCCTGGAGGTCCGGATTGGCCTCCATGGCCTGTTCGACGAGCTTGTCCAGCACCGGATCGTTATACGCTTTCCACCAATCCGGGCGCAGTTCCGCATCCGACGGATTGGCCTCCACGAAGGGACTGGAGCCATGCCACGACGCCGGTACGACGTATTCCGGCGGCTCATAGGTCGGCGCCAGATTGGCGCGCGGTAACCAATCACTGCACGCCGGAAAGGTGAGCGCCACCAACACCATGAGACCGGCGTGCCAACCTGCGGCGTGATTGGTACGCGACACCTGCGCACTCGATTGTAAAGGTTCGCCCGTCATTTGGACGCAACCTCCTTGTCCGCAACCTTCTTGTCCACAACCTCCTTGACCGATGAAGGTTTTTGTGGATGCTCATCTGTCAGCTCATATCCCGGTGCTGGCGTGACCAGGACAACCTTGTCGCCTTCGAGCAACGCGGCACTGGGGTTGTTGATGATGCGGTCGCTTTCGGTAATCCCTTCTGTGATCTCCATGACATTGTCGAGGACTCTGCTCATGGTGATTGGTTTGAAATGCACGCGATCATCCTCGGTCACCAGTGCTATTTGCGCGCCATGCTCCTGGAACACCAACGCAGTTGTGGGAATGGTGAGAACGTTCTTTTCGACCGGTGCTGTGAGACGAACAGTGGCGTAGGAGCCGGGCCAGAGCGCCCTGTCCTCGTTGTCAATCTCGAAGACCGTAATGGCCGTACGCGTACTGACGTCGAATCCGCGAGCGACGGTCAGAAACTTGCCGGTGAAATGGCGATTGGGTAGTTGCGGCACGGTGATGTCGGCCGTCAAACCCGGCTGGAGAAAGGGCCCGAATGTCTCCGGCACGCTGACGAAGAGGCGTAGTTTGTTGACGTCGGCCACGGTAAAGAGGTCCCTGATTGCGCTAGAGCCGCCTTCTCCAGGCGTAGCTTCCTTATTGACATAGTTGCCGACGTTGATGTTGCGCGCGGTCACCACACCGTCAAAGGGCGCCACGATCGTCTTGAACCGGATCAGTGCCTCGAAGTTCCTGACGTTCTGCTCCGAAGCTCTGACTCTCGCCGCCTGGGCTTTTGCCTCTTGAACCTGCACCGAGATCGACTGCTCGGAGACCGCCTGATTTGGTCGCAACGCCACATAGCGATTCGCGGTCAGTTCAGCCAGTACATACTTAGCTCGCTCGGTTTCCAAATCCGCTTTGGCTTGGGCATATTGGGCGTCGAGCGCCGGCGCGTTGATTTCCGCGAGCGCGTCGCCTTTCTTAACTATTGCCCCGTAGTCCTTGTGCCACATCTTCACATAGCCGGAGACCTGCGCGTAGATCTGTGCCTCATACCAAGCCTGAATATTGCCGGGGAGTGTGATCGTCTCGCTTGGCGGCAGCATCTTTGGAGTGATCACGGACACCTTCTGAATCGAATGGTCAAGAGTGGTCTCGCGCAAAACTGCAGCATTGGTCTCGGCGGAATAGTAACGATAACTGAAATACATGGCGCACAGCACAATTCCCAGAGTTGCAAGGGCTTTAGCACGCATAATGTTCATATTAGACAAGCTCCTTTTGGCTAACGGTTCGCCGATTGTAGATCATTGCGTACATGCAAGGCACAAAAAACAGGGTAAACAGGGTGGCGACTAGTAACCCGCCCATGACAGCGCGGCCCAGTGGCGCATTCTGAGAATTCGCCGTCGCCATTGGGAGCATGCCGATGATCATGGCTGCGGCGGTCATGAGCACCGGGCGGATACGGGCTGTTCCGGCCTCCACCGCGGCCCGCAATGCATCGCCATGGGCGGCGAGCCGTTCGCGGGCATAGGACACAAGCAGGATGGAATTGGCTGTCGCCGTGCCCATCGTCATAATCGCGCCCATGAACGCCGGGACGGAAATATTCGTATGGGTCATGAACAAGGACAACGCGATGCCCGCCAGCGCGCCGGGCAAGGCGGTGATGATGATGAAGGGATCGAGCCAAGATTGGAAATTGACGACGATCAGAAGATAGACGAGCACAACCGCTGCAATGAGGCCGAAGAGCATTTCACGAAGCGCGGCGCGCATCACTTCAGCTTGGCCTTTTATTTCGATGATTGAGCCTCGAGGCAGCTCTGATTTCATATCGTCAATGACCCGCTCGACCTCCACCAAGACGGAGTTGAGGTCGCGTCCCTCAGCCGCCACATAGACGTCGATAAGCGGCATGATATTGCCGTGTGTGACCGCACCAGGCGTGCCGATTGCTGAAATATTCGCCAAATTGCCGAGGAGCTGCACGTTTTTCTCCCCTTCCGAGGACTCGTGTTCCCGACTAACTGGAACGGTCATAAGGTCTTTGACGCTCGTGAGCTGCGACTGTGGCGTATAGACGTTGATCCGGTAGGACATGCCGGATTGGCGGTCCAGCCAATACTTCTGGTCCACCTGCTGACTGCCGGCGGTCGTCACAAGCATGTTGTTGCCGAAGTCCGTCTGGTCCAGGTTCATACCGAGCGCGAACTGACGGTTGGATTCTGCGAGGAGGGTCGGCATGCCCATCGGCTGCTGGACTACTACGTCGCTTGAGCCGGGGATCTGTCGAAATTTACCAGCCAATTTGCGGGCGAACTCATGGTTGGCATAGAGATCCGGGCCGTTGATCTGCACATCGATCGCCGCGAGTGAGCCGAAATTGAGAATCTTTGCGGTCAGGTCGGCCGGCTGGAACGTAAATTCGCTTCCTGGATAGCGTTCCGATAGACCTTTACGAAGAATGTCGCGAAACTCCCACACCGGTGCCTTCTCATTCGTCAGTGAGATCGTCAAATCGCAATCCTGGGTACCGACCGTCGGTGTCGGAATGAACGCCAGGTTATGCGCCCCGACCGGTATGCCGCAATTGCTCACGATGTCTTGAACCTGTCCAGGTAACAGGCGTTCGACGTCCTTTGCGACCAAAGACGTGATACGCGCGGCAGCTTCGATGCGCGTGCCGAGCGGCGCCCGCATGTGCATCTGTAATATGTTTGACCGGATCTCGGGAAAGAACTCGCGCCCATTGAAGTAAAAGAGGACGAGGCAGCCTGCCGCTACGACAGACGAGACGACGACAAAACGGCCACGATGAGCAACGGCCCGTTCAAGCTGCCCGGTATAGCGTTGACGGAACCGTTCAAAACCGTCCTGGAACCCCTGCTGAAAGCGGGTGAAGATGTTCCGCGACTGTTCCGCGTGGGATTGTCCACCATGCCCATGCGCGTTGTGAGCCTTCAGGATGTATTTCGCCATGGTGGGCACCAGGGTGTACGTCAAGATGAAGGAGGCGATCATCGCGAAGATGACCGCTTGCGCCATCGGCGGAAATACCCAGCCGGAGATCCCGCTCAGATGGAACATTGGGACCCAGACGATTGTGATGGCCAACGTGGCGACGAAGGTTGGAAGGATGATCTGACCGGCGGCGTCGAGGATCGCGGTCTCCACCGGTTTACCCTCAGCGAGATGGGTATCGATATTCTCGATCATGACCGCGGCATTGTCGACGAGAATGCCGACTGCCAAGGCCAATCCTCCCAGAGTCATGATATTGATCGACTGTTCGAGCGCATGCAGGGCGATGATCGAGACAAGGATGGACAGCGGGATCGACGCCAAGACGATGACCGTCGGTCGCCAGGAACCGAGCAATACCAGCACGATCAAGCCGACCAACCCGGCGGCAATGATCATTTCGTGCAACACGTCTGCGATTGCCTGCTTCACGAAACCCGAAGCGTCGATGAGGAGCTTCACCTTCACGCCTTGAGGCACGACATCCTGGATGCGTGGGAGGATCTCCTTGATCCCGTCCACCACTTCCAGGGTCGACGCCTCGCTGCTCTTCATGACGACGAGGATGACGGCCTGCTGCCCCTCCACTATGACGGCATTGGTTTGCACCCGTCCGGCGAGACGCGTCACGCTGACGTCGCGCAGATGGATCCATGCGTTCCCCTCCTTCTTGATCGGGATGTCGTCGAAGTCTTCGATCTTCAGCGGTTGCGCGTTGGTCAGAACAATCCAGTCGGTCGACTTGATCTTGATATCACCTCCGGGCAACACAAGATTCTGTCTGTCGAGGGCTTGGTGGATCTCCGCCGGAGTAAGATGACGAGCGAGCAATTTCTGTTGATCGAGATTGATCATCACCTGCATGTCCTGGCCTCCATAGGGATGCGGCAGGATCGCGCCCGGTATCGTGACCAAGAGGGGCCGAATGCGCATGATGCTGAGGTTATAGAGTTCCGCCGGTGTGTGTGAGTCTGAGGTGACTTGTAATGTGGCCACAGGGACTTGGGACGGGAACAGGCGCATGACCATGGGGGCATTGATATCCGGAGGCAGCGCTTTGACGGTGGTTTGCGCAATAGCCGCGATATCGGCTTCACTCCCGCCCAGGTCGACTCCGTCCTGAAGATAGATATTAATAATGGCATTGCCGAATAACGAGTTGCTCCATATGTATTTGATGCCTTCGACCGTCTGCGTCAGGAAGCGCTCGAAGACATATGTGATGCGTCCCTCGACATCCTGCGGCATCAGGTTGTCGTAGATCCAGACGACGGAGCTGACTGGAATTTGAATGACCGGGAAAACGTCGGTCGGCATCTCGGACACTGCCAATGCTCCGAACACCACGATAACGATGGCCAGCACAACGAAGGTGTATGGTCTGCGCAAGGCGATGTGGACAAGCTGTTTCATATGAGGGGGCTCTCCATAATATCGAAGTTGTTTTTTGTCAGAAGTGTGAGTCCGCTTTGCGGTCTCCGAACTCACACTGTCCCACCCTGATTTCCCTGTCTTTAACCCTAGAGAACCTATTCCGAGATAAAAGCATCGTTGAGAAGAAATTCATAAACCATGGTTCATGACCGAACTACTTAGCAAGGTGTCTGCCTGGCATGCCATGACACAAAATCGTGACAATTCGTTACAGACGGATCGTGTCACAATTGCACACTGTGCCAAAGGTATCCGGTCAACAGAATATGAAGCTCAACGAATGGACGACTTACTCAATATCTTAGCGGTTGTGTTGGCATTTTCTCGAAATCGATGTTCGCCTTATGTCTTTGAACTACGATCAGAAACAGAAACGATGATCAGCCCATCTATACTTGGTTTTTGGCCTCCACTGACGCAGAGAGAAGCATCGGTACTCGTGAACGGTTAGTCGAAATATGTGCGGGTTAGAAAAGTGTGGTACGTGCGCGATCGCTCGTTTATCGTAATGTAAACGTAATTTAGAGGTGATGAACGATACGTTGACCGTGAAGTTATCGTTTAATCAGTCAATGACAAACGATACTGTGTCAGGATCATGTTTTGCAGTATGTGTCATTGTGACATTGGCTGACTGTGGGGGAATACCGAGGTCAAAGTCGTAGGTTTCACTATTTTTCATATGGCAGAGTCACTTCCTAGCTATACAACCGAAATAATGTCCCGCTACTTCAGCTAAGAAAGTGCCTGGAGATACCCCGGATGTCATCGAACCTATTGCGTATGTATAAGTATAGGGAGGAACCGTTTGACGAAGGCGAGATGTTCAAAAAGTGGTTCAAGTTCGACGGCATCATGGCCTGGTTCATCGTCACCGGAGCCATGCTTGTCGGACTGTCGATCGGCCTCATGACACTCCTTGAAAGGGACATCGTCAATCGGGCAGGAGCGGAAAATCGCCACGTCGCGTTTCTCCGCATTTCCGAGTTTGTGGGCAATATGATCGGCAGGACAGGAGGAATCGAGGATGTGGCAGTTCTCCAAGAACTGATCCAGGATGTGCGCGAGATCCGCCCTCGAATCCTGCGTCTCTCTGTGTTTGAAATCACGCCCTCGTCCAGTTTCCTCATTGTGAGCACCGATCCGAAAGTACCACCTCAAACGTTAGACCCACAGGAGCGAGCTGAGATTGAAGCGGGACGCCCGATCATGCAACTCGATGAATCATCGGCAGAGCGGGCTTGGCGCATTACGGCTCCGATTGCGATCGACGGCAAAGTCGTCGGCGCGTTGCGCGGGCTGTTTTCGGTGCAAGAGTATGATGATCTCATCAAGCAGGAAATTGAGTTGGCCAAAGCGATCGGCATCGGCGTCGTCCTCGTCGCATCGTTGACCTTTTTGCTGTTGATCCATGTCAAGATCCATCGGCCGGTTCACCGGCTCTTGCATGCCATGCGGAACGTGGAGGCTGGAGATCTATCCAGCCATGCAGCGACCACAGGCCCGGTTGAAATTCGAGAGGTGACGGGTCAGTTCAATCGCATGCTTGATCGCGTGCGGGAAGCCGGATTAGAAAAGGATCGTCTCCTGGATGAGATTCAACATTTCAACCAGACGCTGCAGAAGCGGGTCGCAGAGGCCACTGAGGAACTGCAGCGAGCCAACAGTGACCTGGTCGAGGCGAGGCTCGCGGTGGAAGAAAGTCAGCGTTTGGCCGCTCTGGGAGAGTTGTCCGCCACAATGGCCCATGAATTGGGCAACCCATTAAACGCGCTCTCCGGCCATTTGCAAATGCTCACCCATGGCGGCGAATCCTCGAACCGGCAGCGACATCTTGGCGTCATTCGATCCGAGGTCGATCGCATGGTCGCAATCATCAGGCAGGTGTTGGATCAGACCCGTGTGCGTCTCCGGTCGGCTCCCATCAGCCTCAACTGCACCATCCAAGAAGTGTTGTCCCTGCTTTCACCAGATCTGCAAAAGCAGCACGTGACCCTGAAGACGGACTTACAAGCCGATCTCCCGCCGGTTGCCGGTGACCCCCGTGCCTTGCATGGATTGCTGTTCAACTTGGCCGTTAACGCCGTCCAGGCGATGCCGTCCGGTGGGAAATTGACGATCCGGACGCACACTGTCTGCGGGACGGAGCTTCCAGGAACCGTTATAGTGAGTGAAGGTGCGGTCGTCAACGGCAGGGCGGTTCGCTTGACCATCGCCGACACGGGCAATGGGATTCCTCCTGAACACTTATCACGAATATTCGAGCCGTTTTTCACGACGCGACACGAGCAAGGCGGAACAGGACTTGGGTTGGCGATCTGCCAGCGCGTGGTGACGGACAGCGGCGGCAGCCTCGCCGTGAAGAGTGCGGTGGGACAGGGTACGGAGTTCACGGTGGATCTGCCCATGTGGACGGAGCGGGAGATCTGGAGACGCCAATGAGTGGCTTGCCTGCAATCCTGGTCGTGGATGACGACCAACAGAATCGGGAGATGCTGGCCGAAGCCTTGAGCCAAGTCGGCTTCGAGGTGGATATCGCCTGTGATGGTGCAGAAGCCCTGAGCAAGGCCAATGAGGTGATATATGATGCCGTCTTGAGCGACATCCGCATGGCCCCCTTGTCCGGGTTGGATCTGTTGAATTCGTTTCGCAAGACCATGCCGGAGATGCCGATTGTCCTGTTAACCGCGTTCGGTTCCGTCGACACGGCGATCCAAGCCATGAAGCTGGGGGCCTACAATTACATCACCAAACCGGTGAATCTCGAAGAGCTCGTGCTCACCATGACGCGCGCCGTCGAGTACCGGCGCCTGATCGAGGACAATCGTACGCTTCCACGTGCGTTCAGTGAACGGCCGCGGACCGCCTCGTTGATCGGGCAAAGCAAGAAACTGGTCGAGGTGTTCAAACTCGTCGGACGAGTCTCTCGCAGCCGGACCGCCGTGTTGATTCAGGGGGAGAGCGGCACCGGCAAGGAACTCATCGCCCGCGCCATCCACGACAACAGCCCCCGGGCCACGCACCGGTTCGTCGCCGTGAACTGCAGTGCGATTCCCGACTCCTTGCTCGAAAGCGAACTCTTCGGTCACATCAAGGGGTCGTTTACCGGGGCCCATATCTTACGGCGGGGCTTGCTGGAGGAGGCGAGCGGCGGCACCTTCTTCTTGGACGAAGTCGGCGATCTCTCGTCGGCCGGCCAGGCCAAACTGCTGCGCGTCCTCCAAGAAGGAGAAGTCCGACGGATCGGGAGCAACGAGTCGGTCCGAGTGGATGTGCGGATCATCGCCGCGTCGCGCCGGAATCTTGCCGACTTGATCGAGGCCGGTCGGTTTCGGGAGGATCTGCTCTATCGGCTGAATACGGTGAACATTTTCATCCCGCCGCTCCGGGAGCGGCCCGAAGACATTCCCTTACTGGCTGAGTTCTTTCTGGCACGCTACGGAGATGAAAAAGAAGTGCCGGTCACGTCCTTTTCCCCCGCCGCGATGCGGGCGCTGACGGGCTATGCATGGCCGGGCAATGTGCGTGAGTTAGAGCACGTCGTGGAACGAGCGGTGGCGCTGGCCTCACATGCAATCCTCTCCATCGACGACCTGCCGCCCGAAGTCCTGCAGACTAACGGCAGTCATGCGGACCGCATCGAGATCTTACCCGGCACGCTCAAGGCGCTGCAGCGAGATCAGGTGCTTAAGATGCTGGAGTCCGCCCAGGGCAACAAGGAGCGGACGGCGCGTTTGCTCGGCATCAGCAGGCGAACGCTGTATCGGCTCCTCGACCGATACGGACTCGGCAAAACTCGGCTTCCGACCGAGGCCGATGTCCCGGATCCCACCGGCTCCTGATCCTGACGGGTGCGCTACACATGCTCTTCGCAAGGGAACGAGAAGACCTTGAGCGGGATCGGGGTGTCATGGGACGAGGCTTTGCGGGTGGCATGCAGGGTTTGCAGCGCCGTGACCGCCTGGTCGGCATGGTCGGAGGGGAGGACCGCAAAAATGATCGTATTGGTGTCGGGATTGAGGAAGGTCCCATACACGCGCCCCGAGACCCCCTTCCCCATGACGTTGCTCAGGACCGTGTAGGCCTTGACCCCGTTTCGCTCCAGGAGCTCCTCTAAGTCCCCTAACATCGAGTCCCGGGCCACAATGATGAGGGTTTTCATCTGCATACCAGCCATCTATTCTCACTCCTCTCGTCCAGAGAACCACCTCAGGAGGCCGACCGCCTCCAGAGCGACTCCCTAATCTCAGGGACGGTTCACGGCTCAGTTCCTGGACCAACGGCTCGCCATGCGTGCTCGAGGCCCCGCCATCATAACGGATTAGGGGCCCCGGTCGTGGGCATTCCGCTGGTCAGCCGCGTCGTTCGGGAGATAGTTGCCGGAGGGAGGGGGGGCCCGAACTGATGCTCGCCGCTGAGCCCGCCCGCCTTCTTCGACATCGGCTGCTCAGATCGAGCACCGGAGACCCGCTCCTCCCTGGATGGCTGGGCGTCGGACCAACTCTCGGCCCCGGACATCCAGAAGTCGTCGCTCGTGGGCTCGGCCTAGCCAGCCTCGCCTTCCTGATTCATCGAGCGCATTCGGCTGGCATGCTCACCCCGTTGTGAGCCGTCCTCCCCATCGCCCACGCACCCGGTCCCCTGGGGGCCAGCCCATCGATGCCGCTCCTATTCTACGTCCGTAGAGGCCGCAGAGGCAAACCCTCATTGCCGCACCGAGGGCTTGGTCAGATCGTTGTACAAATGGTTATTGTCGGCGTGCCCAGCGATCCCGCTGGCGGGAGGCGCTTTGTCTAGGTTGACATATTGGAACGTCCCAAACGGTTGAATCTGATCGTCCGAGGGCAATTGCTGACGGTTCCACCCTCCGCCCAGGGCGCGGATGAGGGCGACGGAGGAGCGCAGCAGTTCGGCCTTGATTTGCACTGCGTCGATGCGCGCCAGCAGCGTCTGGAGCTCGGCGTAAATGACTTCCAGGCTGGACGCCAGGCCGCCCTGGTACAGTTCTATGGTGAGATTCTGCGTTTTGAAGTACGCGCCCACGGCGGCGTCTTGCCGATCGGCCGCGAGGGTCAGGCGGTTCGTCAGGGTCAAATTGCTCTCGACCTCGCGAAACGCGTTGAGCACGGTCGATCGGTACAGGTCCTCCATTTCGCGATAGGCCGCCCACGCCTGGTTCAATTGGGCGCGGCGATAGCCCCCTTGGAACACCGGGAGCGACACGGCTGCGCCATAGGCCCAGAAACTATTGGCTAGCTTGACCAGATTGAAGCCGTCTTCAAAGCCGCCATCCGCACGAAACGCGAGGTTGGGAAAAAACGCGGCTCGGGCGATCCCGACGGTGCGGCTGGCCTGGGCCATCCGGCGCTCACTGCCCGCGATATCGGGCCGGCGCTCCAGCAAGGTGGCGGGCAGGACACGCGGCACCGTAAAGTTGGCGACCCGCAGTTCATTGACCGGGTCAATCGTAAAACTGGTCGGCGTCACATTGAGGAGGATGGCGATCGCCTGTTCCGTCACTTGGCGTTGGGCTTGCACCTGCGCAAGTTTCGTCTGGGTACTGTAGTACAGCGATTCTACCCGGGCGACATCGAGGGCGGACGCGATCGCGCCGGCAAACTGGGAGTTGACGAGGTCGAGCGTGCTTTTGTAGAGGTCGATCGATTGCACGTAGATGGCCGTCTGGGCGTCGAAGCCCCGGAGGAGGAAATAGTCGGCCCCTACCTCCGCTTGGAGGCTCAGGCGGGCGAGGCCCCAGTCGGCGGCCCGTTCTTGGGCTCGGTAGGTCTCCACCTGGGCGGTATTGCGGAGCGCCGACCATAAATCGTACTCCCAGGAGGCCAGGCCGCCCAGTTCCATCGTGGCTTGTTGCAGCGGACTCTCAGGGGCCCGAAAGAGTCGCTCAAACGACTGGCGTTGGTGGGACCCGCCGAATTCGATCCCGATCTGCGGCAGGTATTGCGCCCGGGCCTTCATCATGACATTGCGGGCCTGCACGAACCGCTCGGCGGCGGCCTGGAGGTCCGGATTGGCCTCCATGGCCTGTTCGACGAGCTTGTCCAGCACCGGATCGTTATACGCTTTCCACCAATCCGGGCGCAGTTCCGCATCCGACGGATTGGCCTCCACGAAGGGACTGGAGCCATGCCACGACGCCGGTACGACGTATTCCGGCGGCTCATAGGTCGGCGCCAGATTGGCGCGCGGTAACCAATCACTGCACGCCGGAAAGGTGAGCGCCACCAGCACCAAGCTGCAGCGCCATGCCGAGTTGAGCCAGGGGGTGGACATTGCTGGTGTCGTTCGCCCGCGCGCACTTATATCGATCGGCTGTAATGTTGTCATAGGGTCGACGATGATCCTTCCTTTGGTGCCGCGGCTTCTGGTGCCGGCTTCTCTCCCGTGACAAGATCATAGCCGGCCGTGGGTGTGACGATGCGTACCTTGTTGCCTTCGAGCAACGCGGCGCTGGGGTTGTTCACGATGCGGTCGCTGGGTGAAAGTCCCTCTTCAATCTCGACAATTTGGTCCATGAGTTTACTGACCTTGACGGATTTCAAATGGATACGGTCGTCCTCCGTTACCACGGCCACTTGTGTGCCTCGCTCCTGGAACACCAACGCAGTGGAGGGCATCGTGAAGGCTTGTCGATCGATCGGCGCCGTCAGGTGGACCTGGGCGTAGGAGCCGGGCCAGAGCGCTCGGTCCTCGTTCTCGATCGTGAACACAGTGGTTGCAGTGCGCGTGCCCACCTCGAATCCCTTGGCAACGGTCAGAAACTGGAAGTTGAAATGCCGATGAGGCAATTGCGGCACAGTCACGTCGGCCGTCAAGCCTGGATTGAGAAAAGGCCCGAACGCCTCCGGCACACTGACAAAGAGACGCAACTTATCGACGACGGCGACTGTAAACAGGTTGGTTTTCGCATTGGGGGTGCTGAGGTTGCCCTCCTTACTGACCAAGTCGCCGACGTTGATGTTGCGTTGGATGACGACACCGTCAAACGGCGCGACGATCTTTTTGAACCCGATGAACGCCTCGATGTTCTTGACCTTTTGCTCCGCTGCCTTGACCATCGCGCCTTGGGCTCTCATGTTTTGTTCCTGCACCGTGATCGACTGCTCGGACACCGCATGATTGGGGCGCAGCGCGATCCAGCGATTCGCGGTCACCTCGGCGAGCCGATACTTGGCGCGCTCGGATTCCAAATCCGCATGAGCTTGCCGAAATTCGGCGTCGAGATCCGGAGTGCTGATTTCGGCGAGGAGGTCGCCTGCCTTCACGGTGTCACCGTAGTCCTTGTGCCACATCTTCACATAGCCCGTGACCCGCGCGTAGATCGGCGCCTCGTACCAACCCACGATATTGCCGGGAAGCACAATCGTCTCGGACCCTGGAAGCGGCTTGGGAGAAACGACCGCGACCGTGGGCACGGCCTCTTCGAGCGTCTTGTTGTGCAGCAAGGCGGCGTCGCTTTTGGCCTCTTGCATCCGATAGCCGAGGTAGGCTCCGCACACAATGACGGTTGCAATGATGATACGTGATTTAATGGATGTCATTATCATGAGATCTCCTTCTGTTGTGTAGCCATACGCCGGCTGTAAACGATGGCATACACGCAGGGTACGAAAAACAGGGTGAAGAGCGTGGCCATGAGCAAGCCGCCGATGACGGCGCGACCCAGCGGCGCGTTCTGCGAATAGCCCGTCGCCATGGGGACCATCCCTATAATCATGGCCGCGGCAGTCATGAGCACCGGGCGGAACCGGGTCGTTCCGGCTTCAATCGCGGCCCGTAATGCGTCGCCGTGCTCTTGAAGCATCTCGCGCGCATAGGACACCACGAGGATCGAATTGGCGGTCCCTGTTCCCATGCACATGATGGCGCCCGTCAGCGCTGGTTCGGACAGACGCGTATGGGTGAGGAACAAGGCCCAGGCGATACCCGCCAGCGCGCCGGGCAAGGCCGTGATGATGATGAAGGGATCGAGCCAGGATTGGAAATTGACGACGATCAACAGATAGATCAGCACGATCGCGGCGAGCAGTCCGAAGATCAGCTCGAAATAGGCGTCCCGCATCAGCTCGGCTTGGCCGTGGATTTCAATTTCAGCCGTGCGAGGCTTCTCGTGCTCCAGACTCTTGGTAACCTTTTCAACGTCCGCCAGCACCGAACCGAGGTCGCGGTCCTCGGCCGAGACATAGATGTCGAAGAGCGGCATGATGTTGCCGTGCGTGACCACGCCCGGCGTTCCCTCCACCGACAGATCGGTTAAATTACCTAGGAGTTGCACTTCGTTAGTGGTGGTATCATTTGCTGAGTCGACCGGGACGGTCTTGAGACTATTGACGCTATTGATGAAGGGTTGCGGTGTATAGACGTTGATCAGATACGACATACCGGTTGAGGGATCGAGCCAGTAAACCTGATCCACTTGTTGGCTCCCGGCAGTCGTCATGAGCAGGTTGTCGGCCATGTCCGACAGAGTTCTATTGACTCCGAGTCCGAATGTGCGGTCGCCTTCGACCATCATGGTCGGCGTGCGCATTGTTTGCTGGATGACCACATCTGTGGCGCCGGGGATCTCGCGATATTTGTCCATCAATTTCCGGGCAAACTCATAGCTGGCGTAGATATCCGGGCCGTTGACCTGCACGTCGATCGGCGCGGGCGCGCCGAAGTTGAGAATCTTGGCGGTCAGATCGGACGGCTGAAACGTGAATTCGGTCCCCGGAAACCGTTCTTTCAAGCCCTTGCGGACGATCTGCCGGTACTCCCACACGGGAGACTTTTCGTCCTTCAAGAGGATCGTCAAATCGCAATCCTGAGAGCCGACCGTCGGCGTCGGAATGAACGCGAGATTGTGCGGCCCGACCGGCAGACCGCAATTGCTGACGATGTTTTCGACTTGATCGGGCAACAGCTCTTCGATGCTGGAGGACACCAACGTGGACAGACGCCCGCTCACCTCGATGCGCGTTCCGAGCGGCGCCCGCATATGCATTTGCAAAACCCCCGACCGGATCTCCGGGAAATAGTCGCGACCGAGGAAGAAAAACAGGCCCATCGAGGCTACCGCGACGGCGAGCGAAACGGTGACGAAGGCGCGACGACGAGCGATCGCCCATTCCAACAACGTGCCGTAGCGCTCTCGGAACTTGTTGAAGCGACGCTCGAACCCCTTCTGAAAGCGGACGAAGATATTCGATGATTGTTCCGCGCCTGGTTGTCCGTGCTGGTGGTCTTCATGCGGTTGCGACATGGTGACTCCTCATCATATATTTGGCCATGGTCGGCACTAGTGTGAACGAAAGGATGAACGAGGCGAGCATCGCGATCATGACGGCCTCCGCCATGGGCTTAAAGAGATAGCCGGAACTGCCGGTGAGCCCGAAGAGCGGCAGCCAAGCGATTGCGATGCACAGCGTGGCGACGAGCGTCGGGACGACGATCTGATTGGCGGCGTCGATGATGGCCTGTTCCAAGGGCTTGCCCATCTCGAGATGGCGATCGATGTTTTCGATCATCACAATCGCATTATCCACGAGGATCCCGACCGCCAGGGCCAGACCGCCCAAGGTCATGACGTTGATCGACTCCCCGAGCCAATGCAGGCCGATGATGGCGGTCAAGATGGACAGCGGGATCGACGTCCAGACGATGACGGTGGCCCGCCAGGAGCCGAGCAACAGCAGCACAATGAAGCCGACCAGCGCGCCGGCGATCAACATTTCATGCAGGACGTCCGAGATTGCATCCTTGACGAAGGTCGAAGCGTCGTCCAGAAGCCTGATCTTCACCCCCTCCGGGACGACGTGCTCGGCCCGAGGAATCATCTTCTTGATCCCATCCACCACCGCCAGAGTCGAGGCCTCGGTGCTCTTCATGACGACGATGATGACGGTCTGCTTGCCCTTCACCAGCACCGCATTCTGCTGGACTCGGCCCATGAGGCGCACCGAGGCCACGTCGCGCAGATAGACGAACGCGTTGCCTTCCCGCTTGACCGGGATATTGGCGAACTCTTCGATCTGCAGCGGTGACGCATTCGTCTGGACGATCCAGTCCGTTGTGTTGATCTTGATATCGCCGGTGGGCAGCACGCGATATTGCTTCATGAGGACATTGTGAATGTCGGACGGCGTGAGGCTGCGCGCGAGCATTTTCTGCGGATCGAGGTTGACCATGACCTGCATATCCTGGCCTCCATAGGGATGCGGCAGGATGGCGCCGTTGACGGTTACGAGCAGCGGTCGGATCCGCATGTAGGCGAGGTTATAGAGCTCCGCCGGGGTCATGTTGTCGGAGCTCACCTCCAGCATCGCCACGGGGATCGACGAGGGGGCGAGTCGCATGATCATGGGCGGAGAAATGTCCGGCGGCAACGCTTTCACGACCGTCTGGGCAATGGCCATGATATCCGCTTCGGCTCGACCGACATCCACTCCGTCTTGGAGATAGATATTGGTGATACTGCTCCCGTAGTACGAGTGACTGTGCATGTACTTGATGCCTTCCACGGTGGCGGTCACGAACCGTTCGAACAGATATGTGATGCGGCCTTCCACCTGTTGCGGCAACAGGCCGGAGTAGATCCAGACGACAGAGGTGACGGGGATCAAGATATTCGGTAAGACATCGGTCGGCATGTGCTGGATCGTCAGCCCCCCGAACAGCACGATGAGGATCGACATCACCACGAAGGTGTATGGCCTGCGCAAGGCTATTGCGACGATCTGCTTCATGCTTCGCCCTCGATGCTCATGACCAGCCTCCGCAACGATTCCGCGTCGGGTTGTCCGTGCTGGTGGTCTTCATGCGGTTGCGACATGGTGACTCCTCATCATATATTTGGCCATGGTCGGCACCAGTGTGCGCGAAAGGATGAACGAGGCGATCATCGCGATCATGACGGCCTCCGCCATGGGCTTAAAGAGATAGCCTGAGGCACCGGTGAGCCCGAAGAGCGGGAGCCAGGCGATTGCGATGCACAGCGTGGCGACGAGCGTCGGGACGACGATCTGATTGGCGGCGTCGATGATGGCCTGTTCCAGCGGCTTGCCCATCTCGAGATGGCGATCGATGTTTTCGATCATCACGGTTGCGTCATCTACGAGGATCCCGACCGCCAGGGCCAGACCGCCCAAGGTCATGACGTTGATCGTCTCCCCGAGCCAATGCAAGCCGATGATGGCGGTCAAGATGGACAGCGGGATCGACGTCCAGACGATGACGGTGGCCCGCCAGGAGCCGAGCAACAGCAACACGATGAGGCCGACCAGCGCGCCGGCGGTCAGCATTTCGTGGACCACGTCGGAGATCGCATCCTTGACGAAGGTCGAAGCGTCGTCCAGAAGCCTGATCTTCACCCCCTCCGGGACGACGTGCTCGGCCCGAGGAATCATCTTCTTGATCCCATCCACCACCGCCAGAGTCGAGGCCTCGGTGCTCTTCATGACGACGATGATGACGGTCTGCTTGCCCTTCACCAGCACCGCATTCTGCTGGACTCGGCCCATGAGGCGCACCGAGGCCACGTCGCGCAGATAGACGAACGCGTTGCCTTCCCGCTTGACCGGGATATTGGCGAACTCTTCGATCTGCAGCGGTGACGCATTCGTCTGGACGATCCAGTCCGTTGTGTTGATCTTGATATCGCCGGTGGGCAGCACGCGATATTGCTTCATGAGGACATTGTGAATGTCGGACGGCGTGAGGCTGCGCGCGAGCATTTTCTGCGGATCGAGGTTGACCATGACCTGCATATCCTGGCCTCCATAGGGATGCGGCAGGATGGCGCCGTTGACGGTTACGAGCAGCGGTCGGATCCGCATGTAGGCGAGGTTATAGAGCTCCGCCGGGGTCATGTTGTCGGAGCTCACCTCCAGCATCGCCACGGGGATCGACGAGGGGGCGAGTCGCATGATCATGGGCGGAGAAATGTCCGGCGGCAACGCTTTCACGACCGTCTGGGCAATGGCCATGATATCCGCTTCGGCTCGACCGACATCCACTCCGTCTTGGAGATAGATATTGGTGATACTGCTCCCGTAGTACGAGTGACTGTGCATGTACTTGATGCCTTCCACGGTGGCGGTCACGAACCGTTCGAACAGATACGTGATGCGGCCTTCCACCTGTTGCGGCAACAGGCCGGAGTAGATCCAGACGACGGAGGTGACCGGAATCGTGATATTCGGGAAGACATCGGTCGGCATGTGCTGGATCGTCAGCCCCCCGAACAGCACGATGAGGATCGACATCACCACGAAGGTGTACGGTCTGCGCAGAGCAATGAGAACGATCTTATTCATGCAAGATCCTCTTATTCTTATTCATGGAAGAAGACTGTTAACAACAACCATACGAGGGTGCTTCTCAGGAACGTCATCGCTCAGCTTCATAAAGTTTCTCAGCGATCGAGCTTGAAGTAACCGATGCAGCATGCCAGCCGCCGATTCTTTCATCGGACTGTCCTGATCGACCATCGACCCAATTGCGAGATCGTCATCTTGAATGCGGATCATGAGACCGATACTGTGCAAGGTGTTTGCCTAACTTAGTGATGTACCCATGTCGTACGAATCATGACAATTAGGCTTGTTTTCCCCGGATAAAATGAATTTCGCGCAAAACACAACTGTGTCAGTAATACATAGGTGTGCCAAGATGACCTATTCAGAAGCGATCTATCGGCGATGGATTCGGAGCGATTCGTCAAAAGCGATTCTTTGAGAAAGGTTGGTGCTGCAGCGCGAGCAGACTGAGAAACCAATCGTCGAATTACTCAGCAAAACATGTGTTTGTCTTTGAGCTCTGTGTTGTAGGTTGCTTTTCGGAGTACTGCGTTTCAATCCTGAAAGAGACGCTAGACAATATTGAGGACAACCCCTCCGTCAGTCGGAAACCGCACGTCTGTAGCGCCTAGAGAGTCTCAGTCAAAGAGTTTCGCTGCTTTCGAGGCGAGGCAAAACGACAGTCATGTGCGACTACGCCCTCTCTCGTCCATCAAGAAACCGGCGAGGTCTATCAAAAGACATCATAACAAATTCAATTGCATGCTCAGCGAAACCAACTTGTCCGGCTGCTCAATGTCGTAGGATTCCATCGCGGAGTATCGCTTGCGAGAAAGATGGACAAGAGTAACGCAGGGCATACACAGGCTCTTGGCATGGCACGTGCTTAGAGACAGTAACGGAGGAAATGGTTCTCTGATTGAATTTGTTATATGGATCAGTGGCAGCCTCGCCGTGAAGAGTGCGGTGGGACAGGGTACGGAGTTCACGGTGGATCTGCCGCTGTGGACGGAACGGGAGATCCGGAGACGCCGATGAGTGGCTTGCCTGCAATCCTGGTCGTGGATGACGACCAACAGAATCGGGAGATGCTGGCCGAAGCCTTGAGCCAAGTCGGCTTCGAGGTGGATATCGCCTGCGATGGTGCAGAAGCCCTGAGCAAGGCCAATGAGGTGATGTACGATGCCGTCTTGAGCGACATCCGCATGGCCCCCTTGTCCGGGTTGGATCTGTTGGATTTTCTTCGCAAGACCATGCCGGAGATGCCGATTGTCCTGTTAACCGCGTTCGGTTCCGTCGACACGGCGATCCAAGCCATGAAGCTGGGGGCCTACAATTACATCACCAAACCGGTGAATCTCGAAGAGCTCGTGCTCACCATGACGCGCGCCGTCGAGTACCGGCGCCTGATCGAGGACAATCGTACGCTTCCACGTGCGTTCAGTGAACGGCCGCGGACCGCCTCGTTGATCGGGCAAAGCAAGAAACTGGTCGAGGTGTTCAAACTCGTCGGACGAGTCTCTCGCAGCCGGACCGCCGTGTTGATTCAGGGGGAGAGCGGCACCGGCAAGGAACTCATCGCCCGCGCCATCCACGACAACAGCCCCCGGGCCACGCACCGGTTCGTCGCCGTGAACTGCAGTGCGATTCCCGACTCCTTGCTCGAAAGCGAACTCTTCGGTCACATCAAGGGGTCGTTTACCGGGGCCCATATCTTACGGCGGGGCTTGCTGGAGGAGGCGAGCGGCGGCACCTTCTTCTTGGACGAAGTCGGCGATCTCTCGTCGGCCGGCCAGGCCAAACTGCTGCGCGTCCTCCAAGAAGGAGAAGTCCGACGGATCGGGAGCAACGAGTCGGTCCGAGTGGATGTGCGGATCATCGCCGCGTCGCGCCGGAATCTTGCCGACTTGATCGAGGCCGGTCGGTTTCGGGAGGATCTGCTCTATCGGCTGAATACGGTGAACATTTTCATCCCGCCGCTCCGGGAGCGGCCCGAAGACATTCCCTTACTGGCTGAGTTCTTTCTGGCACGCTACGGAGATGAAAAAGAAGTGCCGGTCACGTCCTTTTCCCCCGCCGCGATGCGGGCGCTGACGGGCTATGCATGGCCGGGCAATGTGCGTGAGTTAGAGCACGTCGTGGAACGAGCGGTGGCGCTGACCTCGCACGCGATCCTCGCGCTCGATGACCTTCCTTCTGAAATCCTTCGTAAAGACGGAAGCATCTCGAACCACACTCACCTCTTGCCCGGCACGCTCAAGGCGCTGCAGCGAGATCAGGTGCTTAAGATGCTGGAGTCCGCCCAGGGCAACAAGGAGCGGACAGCGCGTTTGCTCGGCATCAGCAGGCGAACGCTGTATCGGCTCCTCGACCGATACGACGTCGGTAAAACTCAGACTTCGCCCGAGGCCGACACGTCGGATCCTAACGGATCTTGATAGGTCGTTCTATGGGTGTTCTCAGCAGAGGCATTCCATACCCTCGGGTGTTATTCAGAAACGGTCTGGCAGGGCTCCTCAAAACTGTGAAAGGGCATCGACCTCGGCGATACCGATCGTCCGTGGGTCATCACGGCGTCGAATGAAGTTGTTGGGTCATATCGGATGGGATCTCCCGCGCGGCCTTCTTGGCTTGCGTGTCCGCATAGTCGGCCGCTTCTTCCAACTGGTGAGCGAAGAGCCGCATCTGCTTCACGAACTCGGTCGTCGCCGGCCCAGGCTTTGTCCTCAAGAGCAATTCCGTTTCGCGTTCTCTGTGCCTCGCCATGGCATGGAGCTCTCGCCCTTCCTCTCGCCAGTAAAACATTCGGTCCGACGCACGCATCTGTGATGCGGACTGCGTCGCGGCCGGCGCCGTGGAGGTGGCTGTCGATTGCGCCGATCCATTTACCGTACAGGCAGTGAGTATCCCGAGTACCCCACAGAGCGTGATCGAATGCATTTCCACTGCGTTCATGTGGCCTCCTTTGACAAGTGGGACGCCGTCATGGCGAGTTTGTTGTGCGCATCCAACGCGGCCACCTTGTAACATTCGGCCAACGTCGGATAGTTGAAGATCGTGCGCAAGAAATACTCCAAGCCGCCACCGAGGTCGAGGACTGCCTGACCAATATGCGTTAATTCCGTCGCCCCCGTTCCGATGGCATGGACGGCGAGCAGCCTTCGATTCGCACGATGAAACAGTAATTTGACAAGCCCGCTGTCGTCGCCAAGGATCTGTCCCCGGGCGATCTCGCGATACCGCGCGACCCCTGTTTCGTAGGGTACGTGCTGGTCGGTCAGAACCTGCTCCGGTGGCCCGGTCATAGAAATCTCGGGGATTGCGTAAATGCCTACAGGTGGGTGATCGGGGAGTGGGTCAATCTCCACTCCAAACGCGTGACAAGCCACGTGCCGCCCTTGGGAGGCAGAAGTGGAGGCGAGGCTGGGATAACCGATAATATCGCCCGCTGCAAAGATGTGGGGGATTCCGGTGCGAAACTGAGCATCGACCGTCAGGCGACCTCGCTTGTCCGCACTTAAACCTGCTGCGGCCAGGTTGAGTCTCTCGACGGCGCCCATCCTTCCGACCGAGTAGAGAACGGATTCGGCCATTATCCGCTTCCCGGACTCCAACGTGAGGATGGCTCGACGGGGCTTTTCATCGGTCAGATCGAGCTTTTCGACCGCCTCGCCCAGTCGAAAGGTAACGTTGCGATTGCGCATCTGATGCATCAATTCCTCGACGATCTCGGAGTCCAGAAACTCCAACAGGCCCGTTCGCTTGTCGACCAGTGTGACGTTGATTTTCAGGGCGGCCAGCATGGAGGCATATTCAACGCCGATGATGCCGCCGCCGACGACGACCATCTTTCGCGGGAGCTTCTTGATGTTCGTGATGTCGTCACTGGTCAGAATCACCTCTCCATCAACCGGCACGCCTTCGGGTTGAGCGGGAATGGTTCCGGTTGCGATCAAGATGTTCGCCGCGGTGAGGAGCCTGGACTCTTGTTCGCCGGCCACAGCCATGGTATGGGCGTCTTTGAACGACGCCTCCCCTTGGATCAACACGACGTCGTTCCGGCGAAGTTGATCGGCGACGACTTCGACCTCCCGCTTGGTGACGTCCGCGACCCGTGCCAAGAGTTGTGCCGCCGTCGGTCGGCTGTCGAAGTGATTCCCTAAATGTTGTTCGACGTGATGAGCGGCGCACAGAAAGGACAGCACCGCTTCACGAAAGGTTTTGCTGGGGATCGTGCCGGTTTCTACGCAGACGCCGCCCAGAAGGCGCCTGCGTTCAACGACGGCGACGCGTTTGCCGAGTTTTGCGGCTTGGATCGACGCCCGCTGGCCGGCCGGGCCGCTTCCGATACAGAGCAAATCAAAATCGTACGTCTCACGAGCCATAACTAGTCAACGGCCAAGGTGATCATTGAACAGAGAGAGTACGGGAATAGATAGACGGGTTGCTGAAATGAACGCCTCTTTTCCCCATGATGGTTGAAGCAATGTCTACTCAAGTCATCCATTGATCGAACCACACTCCTCAAAACGACCAACATATGGGTGACGAGTACCCGTCGCATCTCCATCTCCTCATCACGAAGACAGGAAGATCGATGTCGACGATCGTGATCGATGTTCGCGCGTCAATCGGACGGCGTTCGTCATGAGCTCCAGCAGCTCACTGAAAGGATAGGGTTTACGAAGGATGCCGTACGCTCTTCCGAGGTCGGCCGTTTCTGACAAATTCGTATCGCCATCCAGCACAAGAATCGTGGGCATACCCGGCCAAACAAGCCGTACTAGCAAGATGAGACGAAATCCATTGATCTGGGGTATGTGATGAGCGCTAATCACCACATCGAACCGGCGTCGTTTCATCTCTTCCAGCGCTAGGGATTCCTCCGGCACCTGCTGGACATTGTATCCTTCACGCTCCAGCATTAGACTCAGTACGTTCCGCTGGTCGTCGTCGTGCTCGACGATCAGCACTCTTCTGCCACACCCAGTCATGGCGACCTCCTTGATAATCCCCCATAGCGATGCATGACGCACACTCCTGCGCACCTCGGTGAACCGGGCTCCATGGTCCTGCGGCAGTGAGTGGTCCTCAGCGATGTCGATGCACTTATGCGCAAGTTGTCCCTAGCTTTATTCCATGTGATGGAACTCCGACTTCGATGTTGCGACGTGCTGCTCCACGTGGCGAGTGATTCTTCAGCCGATTGGTATAAATTGCCGCATCCTCGATGTTTCCACAGTTGACACATCGCGATCCTTGCAGCTCGCTCGGAACAGCCTGTCCCGTGACGTCAGAGATTGGCTCAATGACCATGAACCCACTGCAGCGTCCACATGTCAAGGTCTCACCTCCATTTCCGTTGCCGCTCGGAAGGAACCAATTCCATGATTCGATAAGCGACGTCCTGCTACCGGCCAAAACGCATGTCTGAGCCCGTGTGGAATTCCTCACGAGCCTGCCCCGTTGAGTGATCAGTCCCGGGGTTGATCAAAATCGGCACATTCAGTTTGTCCGGTAGCAGCACAAACTTAGAGTTCGAGCTGTCATAGAGCTTGAACCGGAGATATTCCGGGGTCAGCGTCTTGGTAATGGTTTCCTGCGCTTTCGCCTGACCAACCGACCGAATTCTTAGACCTTCCGCCTCGCCTTCGGCTCGAATACGGATAGAATCTCCCTCACCTTTGGCACGACGGCGAGCAATCTCTGCATCCTTTTCGGCGATAATGAGCTCGAATTCTTTTTGTTCCTTCTCCTGTTCTTTTGCTTGCTTGCGTTCCACAGCCTCCAGGACGACCCTGGCCAGATCGATATCGGCCAGAGCAACGCTGGCCACTTCGAGATGACGGCCTTTAAGTTTATCGACCACAACCGCCTGTACTTTGCTGGCAATTTCCGAGCTTTTCTCGGGTACACTGACCATGGGATAGTTGGAGACAACACTTCTGACCGCCGCCAATAGCTCCGGTCTGACGACGCGAGGATAGTAATCTGGTCCGATCTCCTGGGCGAGGAAATATATCTCCTCGGGAATCGGCCTCAGAATAATGGCTGCTTTGAGGACGACAAGCAGGTCGTCCAAGCTCAGTGCGTCGACCTCTTCGGTGTAACTGCGCACCTGCACGTCGTACAGGTAGATGTCGTTCCAAGGTGCCCGCCAATAGAACCCGCTCTTGAGTGTTTCGGTGGTCAGGCCTTCGGTCAAAGGATACCAGCGCAATCCTCGCTGACCTGGCGCGACGGTGGTCCCGCAAGCTTGCAGTGAACCCAATATCATGACAAGAAGCATGACCTTCGCAACATAACGCATGGTCCCTCCTTTTCTGCCGAACGAGGGCTGCGGTCGGCCTATGGAAATCCTGACCGCGGGACAGAAGGTGGCCTCGACTCGCCAAGCTTTTCCCACTTCCCTGCACGGTCGACCATCAACACCAAGAAAACCAGTAATATAAGAAAACCTACGACCTCAATGCTCCGATGGTTGTCTCGTCTTTCTATGTCTTATAAGGAAGACGCCGCTACTGCCGAATCTCTCGGTGTTGCCTCTCCCATACCTCTTGCAGCAGGATGATCTTACTGAAGGAGAGATCTGCCACAAACTCGCGCAGCTGCTTAGTTTCTTCCTCGATTTGCCGTTTTTGTCTCGCAGCTACGACCCGCCTCTTGGAATATCTAGCATCTGCCATTGGCTTCCCTCCTCATTAGTGTTATGGAATTCGAAAATGCGCCGCTGTCAGTACCGGCAGAGTGGAGCAGGGTTGATGAGTTGGTTGAACGGGTCAGACCGAGACGCAGGTGACGGAGCTTCAGCTGCAGTTGTTCGAACGACTTGCCATAGACCTGATAGTCAGGATGGGCTTTCGGATAACCACGCCAAATCTCTTGATCTGGAAGAAACGTGTAGTCCATCAATTCCATGCTGGATCAACAGGCTAAAAGAGAGTTTTCATTTGTGCGTTATCTCATCAGACCACTACTGCGGCTCTGACGCGTGCGATCCGCTGCGTTCTGATTGATTGCCGCTCCCGTCTGCTATTAGTCGTCGACCACCTGCCTTGATAAAGAGCAAACGCAATGCCAGTAATGAAAGTGAATTGCCGGCCTATCCGTGGAGAGAGTTTTCAGTTTTTCGTCTTTGGTTGGTTGTAACACCGGAGGACATCGGGCATACCTGCATGACAGCCTGACATGATGTGCCACAAAGACACAGAGACGAGATGATGGTGTGATGATAAATATATAAGAATGAAGCTCAGAAACAGAGCTATCCTGCCTTGCTCTAAAGCAGTCTAACTTTTACCCCTACCGAGAGTTATTTGCTAAATTGCAAAGTGAAGACTGGGATTGTCGTTGAAGCGGGCATCGGGCGGCTGCCCGCTGCGAAGGAGATTAGTTAGGGAGAAAATGATGAGGAGTATCCCACGCCTTTACATTGGCTTGACTTGTTGAAACGGTTGAAACGACGCTCAGGAGTCGGATTGCTTTTCAAAAGCACACTGTGTACATTGTGCGAGGTCGCTCGTGTAAATACGTATTCTGCAGCATCAGACTCAACGGGTTCTGCTCATCTTCGTTATGCTCGATGATCAGGACTCGCTGCCCATACCCGGTGATGTCGACCTCCGTCGTCACTTCCGGACCGACTCGTCGCCTCTTCTTCACGAGCCTGTGGAGTCCGTTGTCTGGTTATCCTGACCACCACCGGTTGACAAGGTCTCCCCTTTGCCCTCTTCCTGACAGAAGGTTCGGTTCTCCAGGGGGTAATGTTGTCCCATGGAGCCTTCATAATAATTGTTGGTATCGAACCCTTCTGTCTTCCAGATGTGAAGACATTGCGCAACAAGATGCGGCACAACCCTCGGCATCTTGCCAATCATCTCTGGGCTTGAACCCTCCGTCGCTCCGACGACGGCAAGCTGATTGCCGACCTGTAGTATGTCGGCGTCCGGAAAGCCGTGAAAAACGATCGCGAATTCGAAGGCGCCTTCCCGTCTGAGGCTCGTAGGCCCATACCCTAGATACTTGTCGATTGGCTGCTCCTGGGCGAGAATCACGACACCATCCGGCTTCCGAAGAACCTGGGTGATCTGTCCCCCCAATTCCACCTTGTGGGAAATGAAGCTGGCGCCGGACGGGTAGGATGTCTGGGCTTTCCACGCCTTGACGGCAACCGTGTCAGTTTCGATATCTTTCGTGATCTCTGGAGGAAACGCGGGTGGGGTTGTGCAGGCGGCTAATAATACGCACATCATGAATAAGCCTATTGGACGCATGTGAGGCTCCTTTCTGAGGTCAACCGGAGGGGAGAAGAAGTTCTCGCCTCGCATTCTTGAACGAATTCGATCCCTTCAGCCAGGAGGAGCTCGAATTGTTTCGGTTCCTTCTCCTGTTCCTTGGCCTGCTTACGCTCGACGTCATCCAGGACGACCTTGGCCAGTTCGATATCGGCCATGGCGATGCTTGCCACTTGGAGATGACGGCCTTTGAGTTTTTCTGCCACTACCGCCTCCACCCTGCTTACGATTTCTGAACCGTGCTCCAGCACAGTAACCATGGGATAGTGGGAGACGGCGCTCCGGATGGCGGCCAGCAACTCTGGTTTGGCGACGCGAGGATAGAATTCTGATCCTATGTCCTGGGCCAGGAAGTACACCTCGTCGGGAATCGGTCTCATGACAATGACGGTCTTGAGGATGACCGGCAGGTGGTCTGAACTTAAGGCCTCGATCGTTTCGGTGTAACTGCGCCATTGCACGTTGTACAGATAGATTTGGCTCCATGGCACCCGCCAATAGAATCCGCTCTTGAGTGTTTGGGTGGTTAAACCACCGGTCAAGGGATTCCAATGTACCCCCCGCTGACCAGGGTGGACAGTGGTCCCACAGGCTTGCAGTGAGAGCAGGACCAGGACAAGAAATGGGGCCTTCGTAAGATAGCGCATCATTCTTCCATCTCGCTCAAGCGTGGACTTCTGATTGCCCCCGTCAGATTCCGACCATTCGATGAACGGAATCTACGACTCGTGTCATCTTGCTCTGGCAACGCGATGTTACTGAGATGAGGAGCAAGACCCGCACCCTAAACGGCAGAATCGCGCGATATTCAAGTGCCTGGTTTTATTGGGTGAATTTCCATGACGAGGTTGAAGGAAATATTCGAGCGGAGGATTGATTTTAGAAATCGCACTGTGTACAGTGTGCGATAGCGCGCGTTTTCATGCGTGAGTGCGTGGAAGAAAAGCTCACAGCCAAAAGAAGTTGGATGAGCGTAGGAGCCTGGGCCTTACAGTCATTAAAGACGCTTCTGTCCCGTCTCCGTTACCGTTTCATGATTTGTTGGTGATTAGGAGAGACTGCGACAGATGATCAACTTATAGGGGAGGGATGGGTCATGGATACATTCTCATGGCTGAGTCCAGCAGTCGCAGATACCCTGTTGCCCAACAGGGACTTGGCAAGGATTGTGATTCGGATCATAGCGATAACGCTCGCGTTGTCGCTGCCGGCGTGCCTGCACGCGGGAGAGACGGGGCATAGCACATGGGGTTATGACGGGGATCATGGACCGCTTCATTGGGGCAAGCTCGGGCCGGAATCTTCCCTCTGTGAAAAAGGCATGAACCAATCACCGATCGATCTGTTGCGCACCCGCAAGACGACACTTGACGATATTCAGTTTTCTTATAGAGACGCGCCCTTCCATGTGGTCAACAACGGGCATACGTTGCAGGAAGTCGAACCGCTTTCAGAAACAGCCAAGTCCCGTTACCCCAAGCACGGCCAGACGGTGCTCCATTTTGACAAGGACAGCGCTATCGTGTTCGACGAAGACCTCTACTTGCTCGAACAATTTCATTTCCATACTCCGAGCGAGCACACGGTGGATCATAGACATTACCCGATGGAACTGCATCTGGTGCATCACAATGAGCGGCATGAAGCGGCGGTGGTTGCCGTCTTCATGGAAGAGGGGAAACACAATCCGTTTTTCGAGACATTTTTGGAGCATGCTCCTACCAAGGTCGGGGAAGTCATGGATGACCATAACCATACCGTCAATCCGATAACTCTCTTACCTGAACGGCGTTCCTACTACCTATACTCCGGTTCCTTCACCACTCCACCCTGTTCAGAAGGCGTCATCTGGATGGTCATGCACGATACCATCGAAGTCTCCGCTGAACAGATCCAGAAGTTCCGCACGCTCGTGGGACACGATAATGTGCGGCCGACTCAACCTTTGCATAAACGCTTCGTGCTGGAGACGAATTTCGCAAATGCAGCGACCGCGACGAAGAAGTGACTTTGATAGGCTTTGGTTGCGAATCTCTCGGAGGTCTCAGAACGTACGCAATGGTTCCAAGGGACGGAACATTGATGCCTAGAGGCTCTACACACTCTCATTCGTCGGTACCGTTGCCAACGTGAGAGTGTGTACACCTTCACTCACGAGTGAGATGAAGAACGGTGCTTGACCAGCAACGGCTGCTCATTGATTACCCGAACGAACCGCGTGATCACTAGCTCACCCTAAGTTCCATACATCCAAGCTGTATAGTTGGCGGGTTCACGTAGACGGGCAAAGCGACCGTAGGTCCTTCTGCCGTGCTTTCTTTCCGTCATATGTGAAGAAGCCGACGCTCTCCCGTGTGGTGTTACCGCTGGGCAAACGAAGCGGCTCTTCTTCCATCACGGACCGGCTCGTCACGCAAGGACCTACAGGTTGATGAAAAAATTTAATAAGATGATGTGGTTCATCTGGTTCGCAAGATCAGGAATCGACTTGCTGTTGAGGAGCTGATTTTGGTAACCGAAGTCCATATTGAAATTTTTTGAAAACGTCCGGTTGATGCCGATAAAAAAACGATTTTGATCGAATCCGGCTTCTGGTCCTCTGCGACCTTGGACCGTGTTGAGGTTGATAAACACCTCGTCGTAGGTGGCAAAGGCCCACTGCGGAGCCTTGGGCAAGGGATACAGTCCCCGCCACAGCAGACGGAGCCGCACCGCAGTACCGGCTGCATCTTCGATCCAGCGTTCTTCCAGGCGAACGCGGCTCAGAGTGTTCCAAGATTGGAACTTGTGCACATAGTTGGCCTGTTGATAGATCCGGTTTTCTTCGAAGAAGGACGACTGAGATGGTGTATGCGGCACATTAAAGTTGCCGACCCAGGCATAGCCTTGCCAGATGGAGAGCTTCTCCGTCAGCTGATAGCCAACCGCCGGACGGAGTAAGAGCTGACCGATATCGCCGGCATCGTCGAGATCGAAGAAGCGTGGGTTGACTTCCATGTAGGCGTAAAACGACTTGGGCAGCTTCACCGTCATGAAAACAGGTGCCCAGAGGCCAAAGTCCTGTTTGAATGTCGAGGGGGACTGGGCGAAGGTTATCGCGTTCAGAAGGAGACTCCACACGAAGACCCAGATGCTGATGACGCCCGTGAACTTACGTGTTCGCTGATTTGCCGCTTGCTGCATAACCACCTCCTAAACCGGATGCATGCTCGGTGCTTTCGAGGTCTTCCGTCGCCGACTCTCGTGGCAAGCGATCTCCCTTCTTGGATTACTTAGGTCACGATGACTCTTTGTCGAGCAGGGACCCAACGTGAGAACGTTATCTCGGGCACAATGTTGTACCGCT
The DNA here is from genome assembly GCA_029194675.1 of Nitrospira sp. Lineage (NCBI taxonomy): Bacteria > Pseudomonadati > Nitrospirota > Nitrospiria > Nitrospirales > Nitrospiraceae > Nitrospira > Nitrospira sp. The sequence goes on from JARFXP010000003.1 coordinate 222,688, forward strand.
TCCAGTAAGAAATCGCTAGCCAAAAATTTGAACAGAGATCATCAGCTGCCATGGATTGAGCGCAGGAAACGACAGGGTCGTCTGAAGGCGCTTAGGCGGATGGCCTTCGTCTACGTCGAGATGGGCTAGGAGCGATGCTCCATGGCTTTTTCCGAGTTATGAGGAGGGGATGGAACTGGAGAAGAAGGGATCAGCATGAAGTGAGGAGTCGAACGAGTGAGAGTGTCCTTCGGGAAATCTCTGTGCCCTCCTTCACATGGGAGAGAGCTTCGAGCTACAATCTGCGTTCGCTTTGTGAAGCAGGTGTGCTTTCCGGTGATTCGACATGAACTGGCTCGTCTTCGGTCTGCCTATGGCGTCGCATTTCCATTCGTAGTTCTTGTGTCATTTCTTCCGTTCTCCTCCAAGCCCACTGCCAGGTTTGTGCAAAGCCGACCAGTGCGAAACTGACGGTCAAGTAAACGGCGATCCCGGCTTGATCCTCCAGATCTGTAAAGCTAAGGGAATAACGGGGATGAATGAAAACCCAATTGGCAATCAGGCCACCTAAGACAACGGCCACCAACGACGGTCCTATCCCGCCATACCAGGTGGTAACTGCTATTGCGACGAGGAATGCGGCATAGGCTAGGCGGTCGTCGAGGTAAGAATCAAGAGACAAACGCAGGACAAACGCAAGGAACGTTGCACCGATGGCCATACCATACTCTTTACCCGACTGCGGGCTGAGCGGGGTCCATCCCCTTTCTGGCCGCTGCGGCGGGTGTTTCGAATCTTTGCCCATGATGTCTGCCGTTGCGTCAGCTCGCAACGCCGTCTGCGAGAAGGCTCCGTTCGTCAGTTCTCTACGTCGTTCTCGATATGTGAAAGTAACGCATCCATTGCAAGGATCCCATCAATGAACCGTAGGGTATAACATCATAAGGAACGCGCACTGGAGCATACGCCAACGGCACAGCCAATGGAAGCAGGGAACTGAGTCCTCTAAAATCTTACCGATCCGGCGCGTACTGCGATATCCGGTTTTGCGTCCTCGTTCGGCATCTTAATGGACCGTGCTCCCTTGCTGCGATCAGGCGTGAGGGCAGAACTTCATCGCTCGGTCAGGTTTTCAACGACAGGCCAGCCATTCTAGCTCGGCGAAATCGAGGAGAGCTTTATCTTGGTGAATCCGTGAGCTTTTTCAAGCGCCGATCCAGCGAGAATCGGGTGAGGCCAAGTTGCTTGGCCGCCAAACTTTTGTTGTAGTCCGCCAGCCGAAGGACTTCTTCGATGATGGATTCTTCGATTCGCTCCAGCGTGTGCTTTCCCACTTGCATCTCAATGCGGATCACACGCTCAGCTCCTTGGGAAACAGACATGGTGGTGTGACCGACCTGTTCATGTAGTTCTCGCGGTAGATAGTTCGCCGTCAAGGTTTGTCCCGAACAGAAAATCATGGCTCGTTCCAGAGTGTTTTCCAGTTCTCGAATATTCCCGGGGTATGCATATCGCTCCAACATTGCGCGAGCCTCTGAATCCAATTCGGGGACAGGTTTTCCGAATTCCTGCGCAAAGCGCACGATCGTCTTTCGGCAGAGGGGTATGATATCCTCGAACCTCTTACGAAGCGGAGGGATCTCAAATGCCACGACATTGAGACGAAAATAGAGATCTTCTCGAAAGGTTCCTCGTTCCACCTCCTTCTTGATTTCTCGGTTCGTCGCAGTGATGAGACGGAAATCCGCCCCGAGATCGTCAGTTCCCCCGAGCCGCCTGAAGGATCGTTCTTGAATCACTCGCAGCAGCTTTGCCTGCATCGTCAGATCGAGATCTCCGATCTCGTCAAGAAACAACGTGCCGCCTTCTGCCTTTTCGAGTAAACCGAGCTTGCGCTGATTGGCACCGGTAAAGGCTCCACGCTCATATCCGAACAGTTCACTCTCAAAGAGGTCCTTGGGAATCGCAGTACAGTTGACCCCCACGAATGGAGCCGATGCCCTCGGCCCATTGTGATGGATCACCCGTGCCATGAACTCTTTCCCTGTTCCTGTCTCGCCCAGCAACATCACGGTAGGTTTTGGATTCTCCGCCACTTCGCGTACTTGTTCGAGCAATTGTTTCATCGCACGGCTGTGAGCCTCGACGTTACTCAGATGGTACCGGTTGAGCTGTCCATCGATTTCCAATTCCAGGCGACGGCGTAATTTCAGAATTTCGATCGCACGGGTGACGACCGCCTCCACTCCTTCAAGATCGACCGTTTTGATCAAGAAATCGTACGCTCCCAATTTCATGGCTTCCACCGCATCCTGCACCGTCCCATACGCGGTCAGCATGATGACGATGGCGGAGGGAGCAAGTTGACGCACGTGTTTGAGGGCATCAAGGCCGCTGATGCCGGGCATCTTCAGATCGAGCAGCACAAGCTCAGGGAGCTTGTGCTCAAGCTCTTGCAACAACACCTCGCCGGATTCGTAACCGGTAGCGAAATGTCCTTGTCTGTTCAGCCGCTTGACGATGGCCGTGCGAATGACTTGTTCGTCGTCGACCACAAAAACGACTGTATGCATGGGTCAAACCCTTTCCAATGCGGTTTTTTGCTCCAACGGTAACCAGATGCCGACAATCGTACCCTTTCCGACTTCGCTGGTGACATACATGTTCCCCTCATGGCTTTCGACGATATTCTGACAGATCGACAAGCCCAATCCTGTCCCATGTTTTTTCCCGGAGGTCACGAATGGTTGAAACACATTCGGGAGGAGTTCCGGCGCAATGCCCACACCTTGGTCTTTGACTTGAATCACCAAACCGGGCCTTTCCTCCCGGAATAATTCATGCCCAGTGATCTCGATGGGAGGGCCACCCTTCGGGGTGGCATCAATTGCGTTGTCCACGATATTCAAGAGTACCTGTCTCAGGAGGTCTCGATCGGCGATGAATTCGCTGATCATGGGTGAAATCGTGACCTTGATCGTGAGCTGCTTCTCCTCCAACCGGAGTTTCAACATTTTGGACACCTCACCGGCGAGCCGGTTGAGATCGATGCCTGTCGGCGCAGGTCGGCGCGGCCGTGCATAGTCCACGATCTGATTGACGATTCGATCCAATCGCCGAGTCTCCGACAAGATCACTTCGATGTCCTTTCGCTTCGGATCGCCGGATTCGAAGTCATCCAACAATACCTTGGCTGTCGAACCGATGCCCACCAGTGGATTCCTAAGCTCATGGGCGATGCCGGCCGCAACTTGTCCCAACGTCGCCAACTTTTCCGCTCGCCTTAATTGCAATTGCAGATTGTCGAGGGTCGTAATGTCGATATTAAAGCCTACGTATACGACATCGGGACTCTCAAAATCCATGATCGGCACACGTTGACTCAACACCGTTCGGATACTACCGTCATCTTGAAGTAAGCGGAAAATGATTTCACAGGGTCTCCCCGCGGCTACGGCTTCTGAAAATGTCGTGAAAACACGGTCGTGATCTTCAGGATGCATCCGTTGGCGGAATGTCTCGGGATCAACATTGGATTCAGGGTCCAGCCCCGCCAACTGCTGATTGTAACGATTGCTGAACGTGACTCTGACTCCTTTTGTCATAAAGATGCCGAGCGGTGCGTGATCCACGAGACCTCGATACTTCGCCTCGGAAGCGGACAAGTGCGCATTCAGTTTCTTGAGGGTGGCTGCTGACTGCTGGACTTCATCGAGATCCTTGCGGATCTGCAAACTCATCTTTTTCATCACGGTGGTGAGTTCCCCGATTTCGTCTTTCCGGTCAAAGACAGGAATGGAGGGAATCGTCTGGCTAGCCGTCGAACCTACGACCTTTGATAAGGCTGTTAATGGAGTTGCGATGGAATGGGCAATGAGCGCCAGCGCGAGGATGACGAGGCAGAGGGTCACCAGCCCGCCTCCGAGAATGAGAAAGCGTGTCCACGTCCGATCGTAGCTCAACCGAGACAGCTCCTGCTGCTGCATGCCGTGTTGCTCTTGATCAAACCACGCCATCCATTTCCGAACCTCAAGCATGACCTCTCGACTTCGTCCCTCGCGAACATACTGAATGGCATCGGTCCGATTTCCCTGCTGCATGCGTTGCAACAGTACTTCTTTTTCCAAAAACGACTTCTTCACCAGAGTGCGAATGGCTTCGAATCGTGCATGCTGGGCTGGAAGTTGGATTTCCAGCTCGTGGTCCATTTCCATGACGCTTCTCCGCCCCTCCTGAAAGCGCGTCAGGTATCGATCGTTCTCAGAGATGACATAGCCCAGAAATGCCGTTTCCAAATCAGCTATGGAGCGCATGTATTGGGCTGCCGTCTTTTGAAGCTGGTAGAGGTGTGTCAGACGTTCTTCATCCTGTATAAAATTCTGAACATCCAGATAGGTCATCATGCTGAATAACATCAGAAAGACAAAGGGAATGGCCGGAATGAGAAGAAGCTTGGGAAGGATGGGGAGATCGTCTAAGAACTTCTGAGGAAAACCTCGTGGCATAAAAACTCCCATGACACCTGAGCACTGCCGACCATGTACCGCCCGCCCGCGTCAACTGGCAAAGGCCGCAAGGCTTCAATGCGCTCCTGGGAGGTCACTGCTGGTCAACGTCTTGCCCATGCACAGCATCATCGCCCGTTCTATAATGTTCTGAAGCTCTCGCACATTGCCAGGAAATAAGTACCGTTGAAGCGTTGCCGCGGCTTTCGGATCAATATCGGTCACCTCTTTCCCGAGTTCCAGTCCATACTTCATCATGAAGAGCTTGGCGAGGGGTACGATATCCTCGGTACGGTCCCTGATCGGCGGTACGACGAATGGCATCGCATTGAGCCGAAAAAAGAGATCCTCTCGAAAACGTCCTTCCGACACTTCCTCCTTAAGATTCCGGTAGGAAGACGCGATCACGCGGAAGTCTCCGGAAATATCTTCGACTCCACCCAGACGACGAAACATTCGATCCTGCACGATCCCTACCAGCTTCCCCTGCATCACGAGGTCGAGATCACCGATCTCGTCGAGAAACAGAGTGCCGGTTTCCGCTTGATCCAGCAGACCGAGCTTTCTCCGTTCCGCCCCGGCGAAGGCGCCTCGTTCATACCCAAAAAGGTCGCGCTCGAATCGCATGGATGAAAGGGAGGTGCAACTGATCTTCACGAACGGCCCCTTCGCGCGCGCGCTGTTATGGTGAAGGACACGGGCTAAGAATTCTTTCCCAGCTCCGGTTTCCCCCATCACGAGTACGGGCACATTCGGGTTCTGAGCCACTTCCCGCACCTGAATCAGCAAGGCTCTCATCGTCAGGCTATGGGCGATCAGGTTGGTCAATTGATATTGATTGGCTTCGTGTTCGATGTTGTAGGACACGCGCCGCTTCAGCAGAATATGTTCAAGAGCCCGGTTGACGACCGGCTCCAGCGTTTCAAGATCGACCGTTTTGATAAGGAAATCAAATGCACCGAGCTTCATGGCCTCAACCGCATCCTCTACCGTTCCATATGCGGTCAGCAGGACGACGAGGGCATCGCAGCCTTTGGGACGAAGCGCTTGCAGAACCTCAATTCCGGTCATGCCGGGCATCTTCAGGTCGAGCAAGATCAAGTCGGGCACATCCTCTTCTACCGCGGCGAGTAGTTCTTCGCCGGATTGAAACGACCGAATCCGGTGCTGCATACGAGAAAGCAGTTTTTCGAGCGCGTTGCGATATGCAGCTTGGTCGTCGACTACGAAAATACTCGCTTGCATCATGGGCGATCCTCCCATGGCATGCTACTGTATGCGAGGTTGCGCGGCAAGATGTTTGACGAGGACTACCTCATTAGATCGAGGATTCATGACAGCGGCTGGACAGACATCTTTGGAATCAGGCTGGGAAACTTCGGCTGAAAACTTAGAGAGGACTCCAAAGCCTCAGTTGCGAGCCTTCACCCATAGGCCATGGCATCATCCGATTGGCTCACTCGGTAAGCGAATCGGTGGTCTGAATGAGAAAGGAAATGCTGAGTTCCAAGGATCACGCAGTTATGACCCTCCTTCAGTTGTTGCTCTCGATACCGATGCAAATACTCCATCGCAGTGTGGTCCACCACATGCCCAGCCAAGATGATCATGAAGTTGTCTCTTTGATTAGGGAGGGCCTTGAGTTTCTCATCGAGTTTCAACAGATTCATGCAGCTGAGCGATGAGAGGTAGATCTTGTAGGGATGCTTCATATTTTTGGCCGCGACACTCATGACGGGGAGAGATCCTTTTCTATGGGTGCGCCCATCTCCAATTCGGATTATCGGATCGCGGAACAACTCTCTAAATGCAGCCCAGAGGCGGGTAGAGAAAGATGCTGTGTGACCGGCATGGGATTCCTGCTCAATCGTCAGCGCCTTTACCACATCAAAGCAAAGCACGAGCATCTTCGTCACGGTTCCGGCGATTACTCCGGACAAGATGTCTGATGTGGAGAGTGTGACCGCGACACAGACGGTCGCGACCAGGAGTTGCTCGACCCCGATCGAAAAAACCTTCAAAAAGATTCTCGGCGCACACAGTTTCCATCCGATAAAGACGAGCAACGCAGCCAGGACGGTGAGAGGGATTCTGTTGATTAGGTCGGTGCCGACCCATACAAAGAGCGCCAGGAAGAGGGCGTGGTAGAAATTCGCCCATAGAGTACGTCCTCCTGCGATGACGTTTGCCGTACTCTTGATTCCCCCTGGAATAATCGTCAATCCGCCGACTAACCCAGAGAGGATGTTGGATACACCCATGGCCCGAAGGGTGACATTAGGGTCCGATTTTCTGCCGAATGGGTCGATTTTATCGATGGCGGCAATGGTGGCCAAGGTCTCCATACCATCGATCAAAGTCAGAGTGACAACCGTGGTCAGTAACGTAAACCATAGTTCTGGGCGCTGCCATATCTCCGAGAAATGGGGGAAATGGAATCCTTGGATAAGAGGATCTTTAGGGACATGAATCAAATAGGCTTCGGGGAGGTGTAGCATCCACCCGGCTACCCCGCCCAAGGCAACGGCCAAGAGTGGTGCAGGAAGATTCCTCGCCCAGCTTTGGTTCTTGACCATGTTGCTGTCGAGCGCGAAGAGGAGGGCCAACGTAATGCCTCCGACGGCGAAGATCTCAAGGTTCATCCCCATGATCTGTGCGGGGATGAGGCTGATGGCTTCAGGAATGGATTTTGGTGAAGTCGTCAGGTGACCGAAGAGTGAGGGAATCTGTTTGATGATAATCAGCATTCCGATGGCGGCCAACATGCCATGGAGCACCGACATCGGGAAGTACATGACGAACCGGCCGACCTTATAGATACTCAGCAATATCTGGACTGCTCCTGTAAAGCAGATGGCCACGAGTACCAGAGGGTACCCTGCCTCGAGATCGCCTTGACCGAGAGTGAGAATACTGGCCAGTAGGGCGGGTGCGAGGCCTGCCGCTGGTCCGCTGATGGTGATATAGGATCCGCCGAGAAGAGGAAAGACGAGTCCTGCAATGATGCCTGAGATCACTCCTGTAATCGGAGGTGCCCCTGAGGCGAGCGCGATCCCCAGAGAAAGTGGAAGTGCCACCAGCGCAACTTGCAACCCTGCTACTAGGTCATAGCGCCAATGTTTTAACCCAGGTATCCCGTTTTGTGGTGTTTCGCTCTGAGGCCCAGCCAGGTGTTCAAAAGGCGACATCGCACCCCCATCTGTTCAGGGACACTTGCATTCGTCACTCACGAGATCGAATGTGCTAGCCGATTGCCAACACGGCAGCACGATGCTCACTGATTCACAAAGCACATCCGGTGCCTACGTTATGAAAGGACTTGGTTCACTCTGGAGGGACGCACAGTGCAAATACATGCAAGAATTACAATTAGTTGGACCATGTCGCGAGCAGAAGTGCCTAGCGCATTGCCATCGTTTTAATATTTAAGTGAGCGTATTGACTGTGATCATGTGGTGCGCATTCGCTCTTTTTAAAGGAGCGCCCCTATCTTTGTGTGGTTGAAGTTGGAGAGGTTGGTCGCGCGAAAATCTGGCCCACGGGAAACTGGCTGAGATCCGTTGTGAGGCCACTCATTGCGCCTGCATATGGACTGTGCTAGCTATTCATCATGCTGCACATTTCATCGGCTATCGGCATTCCGGATCGCGAGATAGAGATACACGCCATACGATCGCAAGGTACAGGGGGGCAGAACGTCAACAAAGTCTCGACCGCCATCCATCTGCGATTTGATATCCATATGTCATCTTTGCCGCAACTCTATAAAGATGCCCTGTTGATGCTGCGGGATCACCGCATCTCAGCCGATGGAGTGATCACGATTAAGGCTCAGCAATACCGCACGCAAGAGCGCAACCGTGAGGATGCGCTGAATCGCTTACGGACGCTCATTCAACGTGCGGCGATTCCTCGCAAGAAGCGAAAAGCCACCGCACCGACACGGAGTTCTCAGAATCGACGGATTGAGGGCAAGAAGCGACAGGGGCGCTTGAAGGTGCTTAGGCGAACGGTTGAGTGACGAGGGAGGGTGACCTTCGTCGATGTCGAGATGGGCTAGGAACGGTGTTGCTCGGTTTTTACCTCGCGTTGGCTTGTGCCTGCTGCAGTACGGCTTCTGCCTCCGGGACGAACTCAATCTGTTTGTAGTCCTTCGCTATAGCCAAAGCATCGGCCGCCAACGTCACGGCTTCCTGGTGGTGGCCGTGCTTGCACCGAACCTTGGCGAGTGCCAACCGGGCATTGACTGCTTCGGGTGCCTGCTTGATGACGTGTTGCAAAAGTCGCTCACCTTGCTCTGAGTCACCTCCAAGGACGCTGGGAAGCCTCACCAGCAAGGTTCCCTTGGCCGAGAGCGCACCGAGGTGAGTCGGATCAATTTCGAGGGTCCGGTTGATTTCCTTCATCATGCGTCGAAGCCCGAAGAGTGAGGTGAGGGATTCTCCATCGATGCGGAGCAGCTCCCCCAGATTGCAAAACAGCGCAAAGTGGGCATCGGCGCTTCGTTCATCCGCCGCCACCGCACGCTCGCCCAAGCTCTGCCCCTGTTGGAAATGGGCCAGGCGCGTCGCACGATCCATGGCGAGTCTCCCGCGATTACATTCCTCGAGAGCCTGTTTGGCAAGTTGCTCGCCTGACTCCTGTGCGGAGGACGGCGTCGGCAAGAAGGACAGGCCGCCTGCCAGGACAGTCACTAGCACGAGAGTGTTCATCCGCATCATTGACGCATCCAACCGGGGAAACTGCGTACTTTCCACGGCCCCTTCATCCGGCGAGCACCGAGGGGCAAGCCACGGCCAACATCTGACCTGAAAGGTACAATGTCCTTTCATCAAGTTGGCTGGATTCGATAGTGGTCCTCGATCGCCGATAGATCATGCGATCCCCTGTTCACGGGAAGCCATCATGCCTAGAATATTGAATCCTCCGTCCACGTAGATCACTTCGCCGGTAATACCCCGTCCCAACTGACTTACCAAAAACAACGCTGTATCCCCGACTTCGCCCTGCTCGGTTGGGCGACGGAGGGGCGCAAATTCCTTATGGAGGTCAACCATCTTGGTGATGCCTGAAACCCCGCGCGCGGCCAGCGTCTTGATCGGTCCAGCGGAGATCGCATTCACGCGAATGTTGAGCGGGCCGAGATCGTAAGCCAAGTAGCGAACAGTCGCTTCGAGTGCAGCTTTCGCGACCCCCATCACATTGTAATGAGGTACGACGCGCTCACTCCCGAGGTAGGTGAGGGTGACGATGGAGCCTCCGGCGGCCATCAACGGCAAGGCGGCCCTTGTGACGGCCACGAGAGAATAGGCGCTGATGTCGAGCGCCGTCGCAAACCCTTGTCGAGTGGTATTCACGAATTCTCCGCTCAGCTCTTCCCGGGGAGCGAACGCCAGGGAGTGGACCAGGAAGTCGATGTGTCCGGCTTCCTTCTGAACGTGCTGCATGAGCGATGTGATGTCACCGTCGTTGCTCACGTCGCAGGGAAACGCTTTCGCGCCCGGCAAGGTGGCGGCGAGCTCTTCCACATTTTGTTTCAGTCGTTCATTCTGATAATTGAAGAGGAGTTGAGCTCCCTGGCCGGCCGTCGATTCCGCGATGGCCCAAGCGATGCTGTGCTTATTGGCCACACCGATGATGAGTCCTTTTTTCTCCTTGAGCAACATGAGCACTCTTCTCCTTCTTGAAGCTCAACGACATAAGCGTTGATGAAGATTCACGTTTCGCACAAGACTGCTCCCGACGGACTCCAGTGGTGCCCCCACCTCGTCCTGATCAGCCACACTCGCTATTTCGGATAAAGACCGCCTGTAGGCCGACGATCGTTTTCCCATCTCGGATTGTACCGTCTCGAATTCGTGCAATCGCCTGATGCAGCGGCATTTCGATGATCTCCAGCACTTCATCTCGATCCAAGTGCTGACGTCCTTTCGTGAGACCGGTGGCCTTGTATACATGAATCACTTCGTCCGCAAAGCCCGGAGCCGTAAAGATACTGGAGAGCAACTCAAACGAGGATGCCCGATAGCCGACCTCTTCTTCCAGTTCTCGTGCGGCACAATGTAAAGGATTTTCCCCGGGAGCAAGTTTTCCCGCTGGAATTTCGTAAATGAATCCGCCGGCAGCATGCCGGAACTGCCTGATTAAGACCACGGTCCCATCGTCTTTGACGGGCACCACCGCTGCCGCCCCCGGATGGCGGATTGTTTCGAGGTCAACCGTCACCCCGTTCGGTAACTGGACGGTGTCGATGTTGAGCGTGATAACCTTCCCTGAATAGATGTTGCGAACCATTGGATGTTCCATTCCGCTCATGGTGTTCAGCCGTTGGGCAGGCCGCAAACGCGAGATCGCGCTCCGGCTATTTGGAGTCGCGCTTGTAGAACGGCGGCTTGACGACTTTTGCTGGAACCGCTTTTCCTCGAATGTCGATGATGAGATCCGTCCCGAGTTCAGCATACTCGGAAGATACATACCCTAAGCCGATCCCTTTCTGGAGCAGAGGCGAAAGATTGCCGCTGGTGACTTCTCCGATGGGAGACCCGGGTGACGATGCAGAGAGAATCTTGAAGCCATGACGGGGGACCCCTTTTTCCGACAATTCAAAGCCGACGAATCGGCGAGACGGGCCGGCTTGTTTTTGAATCAACAAGCTAGGCTGTCCTACAAATTCCCCCTTCTCGAAACGCACGACCCATTCTGCTCCAGCCTCGATCGGCGTCGTGTGTTCATCGATATCGTTACCATAGAGCAGATAGCCCATCTCGAGACGCAGGAGATCCCGTGCACCGAGTCCCGCCGGTTTCAAACCGTACGCCTTGCCTGTAGCAAACAGCTTGTCCCAGACGGTCGAGGCTTGTCCGTACACATAGAACTCGTAGCCGAATTCTCCGGTATAGCCCGTTCGCGCCGCCAGGCATTCGACATCCGCGACTCGCACCGTTGTTGATTCTCTGAGCTTCAGCTGTTCCAGCTGTGATAATCCGAGCGATGCGACGATCGCTCGCGCAGCCGGGCCCTGCAAGGCGATCTGAGCGATCTCTGCCGAACGGTCGGTGACCTGACAGCCAGGAACTCCCCGACTGTGCTCCGTGAGCCAAGATAGGATCTTGGCTCGATTGGACGCGTTGACGCATAAAAGAAATTCTCCGGCCTTGGCCATCCGATAGACGAAGACATCGTCCATGATGCCGCCCTGCTGGTTGCAGACCATCGAGTACTGCGCCTGCCTGGGCCGAAGTGCAGCGAGATCGTTCGTCGTCATGCGCTGGAGGAACGACTCCGCATCGGAACCGGTGACGACGATCCGCCCCATATGGCTGACATCGAACAGACCGGCCTTGCTGCGGACGGTGTGATACTCATCCACAACGCCGGTGTAGTGAATGGGCATTTCCCACCCCGCGAAGTCGACCAGTTTCGCCCCGACGGCGCGATGTTGTGCGATGAGGGGAGTGTGCACTGGACGGTTACCGCACGCCGAGCAATTCGACGTCGAAAATCAGCGTGGCGTTCGGTGGGATCACGCCGCCCGCGCCCCTCGGTCCGTACCCCAAAGCGGATGGGACGGTGAGTTTGCGTTTCCCTCCCACCTTCATCCCTTGCACCCCTTCGTCCCAACCCTTAATGACTCGTCCTGCACCGAGGGAAAATGAGAAGGGCTGCCCACGATCGAGGGAACTATCGAACTTCTTGCCGTTCTCCAGCCAACCCGTATAGTGGACGCTCGCCGTCTTTCCGACGACTGCCTCATCTCCGGTGCCGAGCACCTGATCCACGTATTTGAGCCCGGACGATGTGGTGACCTCCTGAGTGTTCGATTGCTGCCCGCTTGTGGTCATAACGCTTCCCCCTCCCAGGATCGATGTGAAAACCAATAGTGTCATGATCAATGTCATACGAGAACGTTTCATAGGCCTCTCCTTCGCTCATTGTATGGCATGGGCAAGATGGCGCGGTCAACTACGGAATGGCTAAGAGTCCCGTTCGGCAAAGAGCGCCAGACTAGCCGTGTACCCGTGCAAGAAATTACGGTTTCCAATGGGCCCTATCTCACCTTGCGCAAAGAATCCCGCGATGGGAATCGGTCCCAGACGTTCCATAGTCGTGGCCGCATCATGGTTCGGCCGCCCAAAAAGCCCTCGACCACGGCCGCAACAGCTGAAGAGAAGCCCGCCGAGCGGAGGATGCCGATGGCGGGCTCGGTCGGTCGCCAACAGAAGGTTCAAATCTTCCGCGGCTGATGCCCTGTCGCGCAGATGAAACTGCACGGTCTGGCCTTCTTGCACCACATCGCCGATTGCGATGGCGCCCGTGATACGGTCGGCTCCGAGTAGATTCCGAATGAGAAAATCTCCCCGCTCGAACCGATTCCGATGTTCGTCGATCACGATACCGAGATGGAGCGCCCGATGAGCGCGCTGCCGGTCTTCCTCCGTCAGCGATTCGAAGACGGCCTGCAATCGCTCCAAAGCCGGCACGCCCCCAAGTTCGTGAATCACATTGCGTTCGGCCTTCGTCACGATGAAGCGGTCACCGATCAGGCGACACCCTTGGGAGATGATCGGCCGAATATCCACGGCCCCCGAGAGGCGGACACCCACTAACCCGCCATCGAGGACTTGGTTGTTGAGGACCAATCGATTCATGCCGGCCTCTTGCCCACCTCCGGCTAATCCTCCGACCGCCTTCGTTCCAGGATAGCGCTCCTCCAAAAGCCCAAGGATATCCTGAACCGGCACGGTGAATGGATCGGCGAGTAAGAGGAACGACGCCTCCGGAACGCGCGGCTCGGGCCATCCCGAGAGGTGAAATTGATCGTGCGTCGGTGAAAACGAGGATCGCAACGGGTGAAGGTTGACGCCGGGAAGGACGGCGGCCCAGACGGTGATCGCCGGGACGGTTTCCAATTCCTCCGCTCCGGCAATCACGCCCTCTCCACTGCAGCCGATCAGGAGGCTCGGGCGAAGGGTCCTTATCAACACATGAGTCAAGAGGTCGACCTCGGCGGCGTGATGAGCTGAAAAGAAGACGCAAGCAAGGTCGATCGGGGCGGCATTCAGCTGCGCCCGAATGTCCTCGACCACGGCTCGAGCCGCAGATTCCGTCTCTCTTGTTTTCGAGAGGGCCACGGCAAATTGCATGGTCTCGTCTCGTGATGTGGAAGGGTGGTGGATGAGTCCGGCACGAGCGAGGGGCGCGCGGGCTCGCAACGCGATCGAGTCAGACTCCTGGATCCATTCGCTGAGCTCTGGTCTGCGCTAATTTCTTATAATATCGCCACAGGTAGGAATGGTAGTCGTCCACCTGCGCAAGGAGGTAGTGGAGTTCTGTCGGATCCTCGGTTTCCAGGGCATGGATCATCCTGGTTTTTAGGAACTCACCGAAGGCTTCGGTCTTCTGCACCGCGGTCAGCAGTTGCAACCCGCCCCCGATCTGGTACTCACTCATACCACCCTCCTGGTTAACGTTCAGAAGGATAGCGAGGGAATCGCCACATTTGCAAGCTTGGCTCACTTTACAGCAGGCGCTAAAAATTCAGGTGATCGGTTTCGATGTGAACCGGCCAGCAGTGTTCTGAGGCGGACGAGGTCAATGGCTTCAATGCGGTGATTGTCGCGACCGGTGACCGTGGTGGCCATGATGAGGGCATTGAGGATCGCTTCTTCCGTGGCCTCGACCGTCGCTGCGAAGAGCGGATTGAGATGAGTGTCGGCGAGATGCGTCAGGTGAGATCTTCATTGACCACACCCGCAGTGCGGATACTTAGTTAGCTTGGACGCGGAAGCAGAGAATCGAAACGATGCGAAGTTCGCCAGGCGCGAGCGGTTCGATGAGGTGTGGGACTAGGCCGCCGAACACTCACGGCTCCTGCGTCGGGCGTGGCGCGAATGCGGGAGAGCGGCTCATGCTGGCGCTCTGGGTAAAAGCGCGTGAAGCTGCCGTTACTTCCATCGCGGTGGCGATCGAGGAGGCAGGTAACAACAGAGATATCGCACGTTTCGATGTCGCGATGGAGTGCGAGGTGGTTACCGGGGCGAGCGCAGTAAGTGTAGATGCCACTTTCGCCGCTTGGGCGCACGGGGGCATTGCAGATTTCGGCGAGGAAATGCGCGGTCTCAGGGTTACGATAAAATGCCGCCTGCTCACGGCCGCCGCCTGTGCTGATGAAACGGCGTGCTGGGTTTCCGCCTCGCACCTCCTCGTCATCGACGGTAGCAATGGCGCTGGCGACAGCACTGTGGAGGCAAAGGCGCGATTCCACCAGGAGGCGTGAGCACGCATTGGCATCAGGAAAGTAATCAAATATCGCACGGCCTCCGTTTTTCATCAGCCCGGAATCGCGTATGTCGCAGGGCAGGCGCTGCGGATTGCCGGTGATGGTGTGTGTACCGTACACGGAGAGAGTTACATAAAGCTCGAAGCGGTGCCCGGCCCGAAGTCGGGTGGTGGTGTGAACGTAACTGCAGCGATTTGCGACCGGAGGGCGGACGGAATTTTTTCTGCCGCGAGCTCATAGCCCTCGCCCTCGAACTGCACCTCGCCGCCAGCCTCCTGAAGTTTTATATGGAAGCACGACTCGAAAAGCCGTACGGGGCCGGTGATCGACATGCTATTACCGACGCATCCGCCGACGTCGAAGCCCATGCTGCGCAACTCACCGGAGACCCGAACGATAGTCTCGGCGGACGGCGCCCACTCGCGGATGTTCTCCGATGTGATGCGCGTTTGCGGCCCGGGGCTTGCACCGCTGGCAGCAACAAGGACAACTTGGGCAGAGACGATTTGTTTGAGGTCCATCGGTATTGAAACGGGTTTCATCACACACGGTCCGCTTGCCACGTTTTGACCCATGGGCTGGTTTGCATGAAATCCAGCTCATTGGCGTGGGGCGTTTCGCGGACGCGCACGGCGAGGCTCAGCCAGTTACGCCCTTCAGTAAGCATGAGCCTGTTTGCTACGAGCGAGTCGAGAAAGGCGCGAACGCCCTTATCCGTGATTTCCAGGCCGGGCGACTGTTCGCGCAGGTGTCGCATGATTGCCACGAACGGACGGAACGCATCGCAAAACTCGTACGCCGCCGCCTCGCTGCCGGACAGATTGATCTCACGCATCGTCGCGCCAGGCCTGGTGTCGCGCAGTACCAGTGAGCCGTCAGGCCGTTGCACCGAGCAAAGCAGTCCCCGCTTTTCCTTTTGCCGCCACGCCTCGGCAAAATGAATCACATCGTCCGCGTACCCGGCGGGTGCCTCGCCGGAGCGGTAGTCGAAATCGAAATGATATGCAATGTGCATCAGACTCTCGTGTGGGAATGGATACAAAAACATGTAAGGTTTCATTGGCCGGACGTTGATCAGCCCAAACTCCTCGGACTTCGTAAAGTACGGGCTGAAGCGATCCATCCGAATCGGCCCACAAGCCACGGGCGGGTCGAGAAACTCGATGGCGGGAAGCATTGCCAGCATTTCCTCGTAATCTTCACGCGTCTCGCCGGGGAAGCCGTAGAGGATATTCCAATCCACGCCAATCCCATACTCCCGGCACCACTTGAGCAATTGCACGTTGCGAAGTCCGCAAGTCCCCTTCCCTATCAGTTTGAGCACATGATCGCTCAAACTCTCAATGCCTGGCTGGATGCGTGTCACGCCGGGGGCCCGCAGCGCCGAGACTTGCGCCCGCGTCAGATTCGCCTTAACCACATAGAAAATCTCCCACGGCCTTCCGTCCGCCGCCAAGGCCGGCAGGAGATCCAAAAAATAGCGCATGTCTAGAATATTATCAACCACCTCAATACGATCCGTCTGCCATTGGTCCGACAGTTGTTGCATCTCCTCAAACGCGCGCGCACCGCTCTTGCTGCGGTACGCCATCGTCGCTCCGTTCAGCCCGCAAAACGTGCAGTGCGACTTGTCGCCCCACCAACAGCCGCGTGAAGTCTCGATCAGCACCGTCGGCATCGTCGCAAGCGCGGCGCTCTGCGCTGTGCCCGCAAGGAGTAGCGCGGCAAGCGCGGGGAAACTTTCATCCGCTTCACCGGGGCACACGTAGTCCACAGAGCCGAACTGCTGATGCAGTTCCTCGCCCATCTCGCTTCCCAGTTCGCCCCGCCGAATACGGTGGCGATGTAAGCACTATCTGTCGCAGAGCGTGGACCGTAGAGTGCCTCGGCAAAACACCAATCACCGGCAAATGCCACGTAGGGCAATGTGGAAGAAATCCATTGGTATTCTTCCACCCCGATGAAATCCACGAAGGTGAACGATGGATAGCGCACAACGCACGCAATGCCGTCGCGCGTGAGCCGCGCCTTGAGCAAGCTCAACCCGAGAGCCGGACGCTCCATCGTCCCGAAGGGCATACTGAGAAGAAGGATTTTTTTCATTCTTTCGTGTCCAATCTCCACCTTCGCTACAGACTGCCGCTAAGGGGGGACGGCGGCCAGCATCGAGTTACTTGTCCAGCTCGAAATCAGACGTAGCGATCAAGTCCTGCAACGAGGCGACATCTTCCTCCGACAAGGTCGTCTGGCCCTGTTCAGGCGTGGATTCCTCGGCGGTTTTCACTGTCGCGACTGGCGGGAGGAGAACAACGGGCGCAATAGGCTTAATCGGTTGGATCGGTGTAATGGGCTGTATGGGTTTGATCGGCTGCACCGGTTTTATGAGGCCAACCGGCGTGATGGGTTGCACAGTGATGGGCTTGATTGGGACGATTGGCCCGAGGCATTGGATCTTCGCGGAAAGGACCGCTTTGTGTGCATCGACGAGGCCGTTACCGGTCGAGGCATCCGGACCGACGACGGAAGCGACACCCCCAGGGGTCAGTGCTGTGGTATTGCAATCGCCGGCCGTGACATCTCGCGCGGTTTTCATCATGATCGTCTTGATTTGCTGCGGCGTGAGTTTCTTACAGGCCTGTTTGATAAGCGCGGCCACGCCAGCAAGCTGCGGTGCGGCGGCGGACGTGCCGCTGAACGCTGCCCACCCGTCGTTGTTCGTCGTCTCGTCTCCATTCGGGAAGACGCCGCCGGCCTTCTGTACGTCAATCTGGTCTCCGGGTTCGAGCGGGAGCATGATGTAGTTCGCACCAGGCTTCATCCCCACAAGGCCCGACAGATCCGGCACACGGCGGTTTGGGTAGATGACGCTGTTGAACCCACTCGCATAGTTCGACGCCCGAAGGCTTTGATCGATATCCATAAAGACACCGCCGGCGGAGATCACATCCGGATGCTGGCCGGGGAAGCCCACATGGCCGTTGCCGGCGGAGAAGATGACGGTGATCCCCGCCGCGACCGCTGCCGCGATGGCTGCCGCGAGTGCCTGGTTTGCGGCGCTGAGCGTGGTACTGGTACCGGTGTCACTACCCCAGCTACAGGTGATGATGTGGGGATTCAATCCCACCGCCGCGTTGAACGCACCTAGCGAATTGACGAAATTTATCTTTACCGGTAGCAACTCGACATCCGGCGCACAGGCGAAAATGTTCGCCGATTCGCCGGTGCCGTGCCCGCTCTCATCTGCAAGCGAGTTTGCGGCACCCGGCCCAAGCACCACAGGCGCTGCGCGGTAGCCCCGATTGACAAAAAACGGATGCTTGAACCACCCACTGTCCACCATTGCGACCTTGATTCCCTTACCGGTGATGCCCGACCGATGCGCCTTGTCCGCGTTGCAGCCAAGCGAGACCCCCGCCGGCACGTCGAGGTGCCAATAGGCCTTGTGCGGTGCGAACATCGACGTCGCCATCGGGTACACCGGTTCCTCGATGGCCACGCCCTCGATCAGATCGCCCATGGTGCTTCCTGTCGTCGCGATGAGACCTGACATCTCCGTTTCAGGACAGTCGATAAACGTCCCTGTGTCACGCACTCCACCAGGCTTAATGACGGGCCGTTCCTCGGCCACGAGCCTGGTGTTGAAGGCTCGTTCATATGTTGCTTGCGAGCCGGCGATGTTGATTGTCATGGGTGATATCTGGAGCACCTGGAATCCCGCATCCCTCAGCCGGTTGACCGCACGGACTACGACTTCTTGCTCTGACAAGAAGTTGGCCACAGTTTCGACGCTGATCTGATTCCCCACCTCAAACATTGACACGCCACCCACTGAGAATGGAGAGGCATTGGCATAAATGACCTTCGGGATAGCAGGTTGAGTTTTCTTTTTGACGTGAATAGTTGGCCCTTTCGCTTTCTTGGTGCGCATAAATCCCTCCTTGAGTTGTGTTGGATTTGTTCGCCCACATGGAGACCGAAGCACGGATTCATCACCGGCGATATCCAGATTTTCATATTGTCTCTTCTAGATAGCGAGGCAATTGCTGTGCCGACCGTTTTGGATTAGGAGATTTCCCCGATTATGAATATCAGCTACATTTCGAGCCTATTCTGCGAAGGGCTATTACCCTTTCCTTGCATTGCGAGTCCGCTGGAGAATCTAAAATGATTCTACGGTGAATCGGTTTTGATACAGGCGCCTTGCAGCATTTGGGGAGAGAGAATGTTGCGCGGGAAACATCTACAGACAGTTACGACTTGAGAGATTGATTCTCACGCTTTATAGCGTGGAAATCTTCATCATTCAAAGCGGTCCTTTCTTGACCTTGAAGTCACGTGACTCAATGACGGGCATCGAGCAGGAGTTTCTTCAAGCGATCAAGATCGATCGCTTCAATGCGGTGATTGTCGCGGCCGGTAACCGTGGTGGCCATGGTGAGTGCATTGAGAATGGCCTCTTCGGTGGCCTCGACCGTCGCTGCGAAGAGCGGATTCAGATGGGGGTCGGCGAGATGTGTCAAATTGTAGGTGGGAGCTGTCGGATAGTGTGGAATCACGTTGGCGGTGGAGAAAGCCAGTATGAAATCCCCGCTTCCGTGGCGCACAGTCGAGCCGGTGCGGGCCAGACCGAGCGCCGCATGTTTGGCCAGCCTGGTGAGCTGCCGCCCATCAAGCGGAGCATCGGTAGCGATCACGATGATGATGGAGCCTTCGCTCTGGCCAGGCACGACCGCTTCGGAGACCTGTTGCGGCGGATCATAGAGCTTTCCGACAGGGACCCCAGCAACCACCAGTTCCGGTTTTCGTCCGTGGTTCGCGTTGACCAGTACTCCCACCGTATAGCCACCTTCCTTCTCGGACAATGTTCTCGATGACGTGCCGATGCCGCCTTTGAACCCATAAGACACCATTCCCGTGCCGGCGCCGACCGTGCCTTCGCCAACCGGCCCGCCGCCTGCGCCATCGAGCGCGGTCATCACGTCTTGCTCCGACACGTGACGCCCCTGAATGTCGTTCAACCTTCCATCGTCGCATTCAGCTACAACCGGTGTAAGCGTATCGTCCTCGATCCCGATCGCCGGATATTGCTTGATCATCCAACTCATCACGCCGTTGGCCACGCGTGGAACGTTGAGCGTATTCGTGAGCGCGATGGGATATTCAAGAAATCCTGACTCGGCCACCCAGGCGAGGCCGGTCATCTCACCGGTACCATTGAGAACGAACGAGCCTGCCGGAACCTTCTTGTGCCAGACGTCGTCGCGTGGAATGATGACCGTCACCCCTGTGCGAATGGGGCCCTGCCCTGGCTTTAAAGGCCCCTCGCCGGAGATCAACGTGGTATGGCCGACCTTTACGCCTGCAATGTCGGTAATCGCGTTGAGGGGGCCAGGCGGATACTGTCCGACGGCGATCCCCAAGTCACGCAGACGGTGGCGTTCTTGTTTCGGTTCTGCTGCGGCGGTGGAGAGACAACCAGCAAGCAGTGCAGCCGCGCAGGACAGCACCAGCAGCCTAGCCGCCTGCCGACCACCCACTCCGACGAAATGTAGAGACCTAGATGTCATGCGTACTGCCTTGATGGGGAATCCGTACATCGATGGTCGGGTGTTCCGCGTGGATTGCTGCACCGAGGGAGAGAGCCTGTTTCTCTTCGCCGTGTACGATGAAAATGGTGCTGGGTCGTGGGGTGATGGCTCGCACGTAGGCCAGGAGATCATTCCGATCGGCATGGGCCGACAGACCATTGAACCTGACGATCTGAGCCCGTCTTGGCGTTGGCACGCCGAAGATCGGGACGACGTCCCAGCCTTCGACGAGCTTGCGGCCGAGCGTATGTTCCGCTTGAAAGCCGACAAACACGATGATATTCGCCTCATCTTGAATCGCATGTTTGAGATGATGAATGATACGACCGCCCTCGCACATGCCCGAAGAGGAGATGATGACACAGGGTCCGCGCATGGCGTTAAGTCGCTTGCTGTCCTCAGAGGAAGACACAAAATGGATGTAGCGGGATGAGAAGACATCTTCACCGGATGAGAAGGTCTTGATGGTTTCGTCGTCATAGCATTCAGGGTGTCGCTTGAACACTTCCGTGGCTCTGTCGGCCAAGGGCGAGTCGATGTAGATCGGGACCGGGTCCACGCGGCCTTCACCGACGAGTTCCTTGATCCGCATGACCAATTCCTGTGTCCGCCCCACGGCAAAGGCGGGCACGAGGATCTTGCTTTTGTGCGTCCGCGCATGGTCGAGCAGATCCTGCGCTTTCTTCTTCATCTCCTCGCCGACCTGTTCATGCATTCGGTCGCCATACGTAGACTCGAGAATCAAAACGTCGCAGGGAGGCGGCGGTTCAGGATCGCGCAAGATAGGCATATGAGATCGACCCAGATCTCCGCTGAACAAGACCGTGGTGGTATTGCCGCGCGCCGTATATTTCACTCTGGCGGCAGCCGACCCCAAGATATGGCCGGCGTCGTGAAACGATGCGGTGATCCGAGGCGCGATCTTAAGCTGATCGCCGTACCATTCTCCCTCGAATCTCTTAACGATCCTCCGCACGTCCTCCCTGTCGTAAAATGGTCGAATGCAGGTTTGCCCACGTCTGCGCTCCTGTTTGTTGACATACCGGCAGTCGTTTGCTTGCACACGAGCTGAGTCCTCGAGCATGATGCCCGTGAGATCGGCCGATGCTCTGGTGAGGTAGACTTTCCCAGAATAGCCCTGCCGCGGCAAAACCGGGAGGGCACCCGAATGGTCGACATGGGCGTGCGAGAGCAAGACGGCGCCAAGAGATTTCGGCTCAAACCCCAAGTCGCGGTTTCGCCGGACCGCTTCTTCTCGCCGGCCCTGAAACATTCCACAATCGAACAGCAGCCGGAAGCCCGGCACCTCCAGCATATGCCGACTCCCTGTGACCGATCGAGCGGCACCATAGAATGAGAGTTTCATGTCGTGGGCACTCCATTGTGGCGTGCGATCAGGTCCCAAGCCTCCTGAGCCGTCTCAGCGTGGTGAAATAGGGTGAGGTCGGTCTGCGTGATGAGACCATACTCAACGAGCAGTTGCCAGTTAATCACGCGCTCCCAAAAGTCCCGTCCCACCAGGACAACGATCAGGCTTTTGGTTTTACCGGTCTGGAGCAGAGTCAGTGTTTCAAACAATTCATCGAGCGTGCCGAAACCGCCTGGAAAGGCGACAAGTGCTTTCGCACGAAGCAGGAAGTGCATCTTCCTGATGGCAAAATAACGAAACTGAAAACTGAGCTTGGGTGTGATGTAGGGGTTTGGTTGCTGTTCGTGCGGCAGCTCAATGTTGAGCCCGATCGATTTGGCATTCACGTCACGCGCCCCGCGGTTGGCCGCCTCCATAATGCCTGGTCCGCCACCTGTCACGATGACGTAGTGACAATGACCGCCGATTTGACAGGTCGACGACACCAACCGGCCGAATTCTCTGGCGACGTCATAATACTTCGCCAGTTCGAGCCGCCGTTTGGCGATACCGACTTGTTGTTGGCGAAAGCGATCGTTCGGAGCTTGAGCTGCTGCTTCTTCTGCGATGAGAAGCGCCTGTTTCGCGACAGCCGGTTCTTGCAGTCTGGCGCTCCCAAATACAACGATGGTGGATTTAATATGTTCTTCTTTTTGGATCAGTTCGGGCTTCAGCAGCTCAAGCCCGATTCGGACGGAGCGAAGCTCGTCTCGCTGAAGAAACTCGGTGTCCTTATCGGCCGGGATATATGAAGAAGAGCGGCCACCGTCATAGAGGTGGGGCAAATGGCCGGATGCTTCCTCATCCATGGTTGGCCATTATAACGAGGCCACTGAATGGTCGCAATTCGTGGGGAGAGGACAGCCGCAATGGTTGGAAGGGATAGGGATGAAAGGGAGGCCTGATGAGGTGCCGCTGAAATCCTTGTTGCAACACAACCCACGTCGGATCACACAGCACTTCAAAGGTGTCCACGCCGAGTCCCGTGCGTGAAAAGATCAAATCAGGGTCCACTGGTGTCCAGGGTTTCGCCAGCCAACCCAAATTGACCCGTGAGTATTTCAGGTCAAGGAACCGATAGGTAGCCACAACTCCCGTACCGGAATCGGTAATCGAGTCAGGCGCTCCCAGCTTGGCCACAACGTCAGCTAGGGTCGTGTGTCCCGGAACAATGAAGGCGATATCCGCTGGAGTAATGGGCGTGTTGAGGGTGATTCGGACGACATTACAGCCAAGTGGGGACAAGCCGAGGATCGCTGCCAGAAAAAAGGCGCAGATGTCTTTCCAGTCGTTGGTCACATCAATCCCCAAACGGCCAGAATCGGAACTTGAGGTCCTTCGTCCGGTTCGATGAAATCACATCTTCGACAATCCCATCCCGGTCGAGGATGACGAATAGATCGTCGCTCTTAATGGAGAGGCGCGTGAAATTGAGGGCGATCAGCAAAAGACTGCCTGCCTTTGCATCGTAGCGATAATACTGAAAGACGTCTCGGCCATTGAGGGCTAGTAGCCGATCCGGGGCTCCTAGGAGGTGAAGCACCTCTTCCTTTGTTGTAGTACCTTTCTGAATAGTGCCGACACGGTCGGATTGGACTTCGTCGCCTAGCGTCCCTCGACTGAAGGCGCAGCCTTGAAGCAACGAGACGAGCACTAAAAGAGGAACCAAGGAGTGACCGAGTTTCATGGCAACTCCTTGTCTATTTCTGAATGGATCTCCTGCCCCAGGACGAAATCTTGCTCGAATACCGTATATACTGACGGGGTGAGTCCCAGACGCCGGTACACTGTTTGAGCCCTGCGATTCTCCCGTTCCACGTACAATCTGAGCCCGCAAACTCGTGGATCCGTCTTGGCTCTGACGAGGATATGGTCGTGCATGGCTCGAAACACCCCCAGGCCACGGCGATGCGGCTCGACATAGACGCTTTGGATCCACCAAAAGGCGCCGTTCCGCCAGTCGCTCCATTCGTAGGTGATCATGAGCTGGCCGACCGGCTTGCAGCTTTTGTCTTCTGGAAGTTCGGCAACGATATAGAATCCATACCCGGGGCTTTCTAAGAGTGCTTGGGTCCCTTGTCGCAATGTTGGAAGATCGAGCTGACGATGCTCTGTTTCGAGTGCCATGGCGGCATTGAACATGACAATGGTTTCTAAATCGTCCTGACATGCCGGTCTGATGCGGATGCGCTCGGTCATGCTGGATCACGAGTGGAGCGATTGGGATGCGTCAAGCCATCCGCGCTGGGGTCTATAGAATCCGGCTGAAAATTCCATTTTCATCGCATCTTCAACAGGAAGATTGATCGGGCGGAGCACATGCTCCGGGATAAAGGCAAGAAATCCTGTAAGAGGGTGGATGGCGGTGGGGACGAAGACCATGAAGAGGGTGCGGGATGGTTCGACCTGAAGGGATGGGGGCGCCATCCCCATGACGAATCCCAATGCCCAGCATCCATCACGAGGGAATGGAAAGGCCACCACTTTACTGCGACCAAAGCGAGACCGGAAGTTTAGAACATCGGTCATGCCTTTCAATGTGAGGTAGATGCTCTGCACGAGTGGGATCTGTTCAATACGGTGTTCCAGCCTTACTAACAAGCCTTGCCCGATGACATGATCGCCGATGAGGCCGACAACAACGAGAAGCATGACCAATAGCAGTAGGCCCAGGCCGGGGACTGGATCCGACATGTATCGGCCGACTACCCCGTCAAGGGTGGTGAACAGAGTCGAGAGAATCAAGAATGTGACCCAGGCCGGGACCAAGACGATGAGACCTGTCATGCACGTCTTCCAAATGAATTTGATCATGACGAGACATCCTTCTAGAAAGCAAGTCGAGTGTATCAGAAATGGCGGAGCATGAGGAGTTCCTTATGAGAGAGCTTGCGCGAGATATCTCTTTCGATTATTCTACCGGCGTCACACACGGGAGGGCGATGACCGTGAGCATTGATAAAGAGCTTTTGGCAATCCTCTGTTGCCCGGATACCAAACAGGCGGTAAGTCTGGCGGAGGAGTCCCTCATTCAGAAGGTCAATGCCGCTGTGGCACGAGGCGGAGTGAAGAATTTGGGGAAGCACCCCGTGGCTGAAGAGCTCGACGGCGGCCTGATTCGCTCCGACCAGAAGATCCTCTACCCCATCCGTGACAACATTCCGGTGATGCTGATCGAGGAAGGCATTCCGCTCGAACAAATTCGTTGACCCAGCTGGCGACGTACTTCGTCCTTCTCTGCAGCAGTGGCATTGGGTCAAGAGTCACGCGACTGTGCTCGTAGAGCGCTGCTCCATCCCTTCTAGAATTTCTAGAGTGTCCCAGTCATGTCGGTCTACGGTCCTTACCGTCTCTTGCGATGCGGGACATAGGCGGTCGGGCCTTATACGGGCGACTGGTTTGGTGTCGATGTTTGATCAGTGGAGAAGGTGAGCAGGTTAGATATCGCCCTGTCGGATGCTCCGACCGGTGATGGATTGATACTTGATGAGGCTAAGGAGCGACAATTTGAACAGTCTTGTCGCTATTGTCAGTCTTTGAGCCCGTCGAGGTTCCACAATGGATACAAAGATACTCATAAAGATTTCCACTGGGTAGAACGAGCAGAAGTCGTTCTCTCGTCGGGGTGGCTATGCGGCAGCGGGGGCAGAACAGGAGGGAGGCGTTGAGAGAGCCGAATTGACCTTGTGAGGTTTCTGACGAAGCGCGAGGTTGGCTGCTGGGAACCCGGTGAGTCGCGGGGAGCCATGGAGGACCTGATCTGGGTGTACGCATGAGTTTATATTAGTGAGAATTGTAAGTCCTGGTCAAGGGTTAATCAATTTCAACCGATGGGAGAATGACAGTCGGTCTGTCAATCAATGTTTGCCACAACAATGGGTGGTTCGGACGTCGCTTTGGGAGTTGTGATGCCACCCGAGATATCCCGAGATATAGGGAGAAGTGATAGGATCGATCGATCCAGATGAGAGGGGTGAGCTAGTGGAGCATGGCGTACCCTTCGACCGCCAATTGATCTGGTGTCACACGGCCGATTCACATTGCTCCACGGTTGACTGGGAAGGCAAGGCTCATGCGACGACAGGAGAGATAGGCACCGCGCTGTGATAAAGGACCAGGTTATACCGTGGCCTTGGCGGACTCGATCTCAGTTGCTGTGATGAGGCCGGAGAGGTAATCGGCAACGAAATTGAGGGCTTCCTCCCGTCCGTCGGCTCGGCGTCCTTTCTCTCTTCGCTGTACGGATAGTTCATGATCCAAATCTGATTTGACTTCCCCCAGGATTCGCTGGAGGGAGGATGGCGTAAGGTTGGTATCCATGTCCTCCAGCTCCTGACAGCGATCGAGAACCCAGTTGAGGCCTTCAATACGCCCGGCGTAATGCTCCTGCTCGGCGGTGTCGATCCTTGCCATCGCAGTGGCGAAAGTCTGTGCTTCGTAAATCAAATTGTAGAAACTGGTGACGCCTCTTTGTAACGATGGATTCATAATACTCCTTATACTCCTTCTCGTTTGGATGAGACGCAATTATACATCAGATTCGAGTG
Organism: Nitrospira sp.; assembly: GCA_029194675.1. NCBI lineage: Bacteria > Pseudomonadati > Nitrospirota > Nitrospiria > Nitrospirales > Nitrospiraceae > Nitrospira > Nitrospira sp. The sequence continues at coordinate 248,994 of JARFXP010000003.1, forward strand.
CGGACAAGGAGTATTTTTAGTTGTCATTCTATGTGAACAGGAGGGAATGGAACTCGTTCATGAACCCGTAGTAGAGGGGTGCAAAATCTTTCAAACAGCCCGGGCTCGTTTCCTTCAAACGCTTGAAGAAGAAGACCTGTGTGCGTGGATCGAGTTGCTCCAGGAGTTGGCTCAGCTGAGCCATGGAATAACTGCCGGCGGGCACGCTGAGGACATAGTGCACAAGGCGCTCGACGAATTGCTGAGCGACATAATCACTATGCAGATAGCCATCTGGGAGTTTACCGGAAGCGAGAAACTCATCAAATGGGATGGCCTGTGCAGCAAAGGGAACTGATTGCTGCTGATGTGATGTCACGCCGGGAGTGCTCCCCAGTTGAATAGCAAAGACGCCATAAGTAAAAACTGTACTGGACGCTATCCATCTCGTCAAGTGCGCAGAAGATGCAGTGGTGATGAGCCAAAAGATAGATGTTTCGGCTAGATCGGCTCTAGGACTTTCTGCAATACGCACGTAGGTTGTAGGCAGTCACATGGGTGCTTGCTGAACAAAGCGGAGGCTGGCTGTCCTGAAACAAGCAGGGGGCGGCGTCCTTCGACGGACACCGCCCCCTCTGAGCCTTGCGCCCGAGATCGAGCTACAGCCAGGTCACCCGTTCGGCGGGCCGGATGTAGATGGGCTCTTCGACCTGAATGCGGGCCACTTCTTTCCCCGACTTATTGAAGCCCAACACCGTATCGTTGTACATCTCGAACCGCTTCCCGTGAATCTGGGTTTCGAAGACTTTTGGCCCCGGAATGACGTCGTAGCGGAAGATGATCTGCTGACTGGCACGCCAGAGCTGGAGCACGGCCAACAGTTCCCGACTGGGCACCAAATACTTTTCAATGGCATTGTCCACGCCGGGTCCGAACATCTGCCGGGCATAGCCGCGCGGGCTGTGCCGGGGCGGGATGTAGTACCCATTGGGCTCCGTTCCCCACTGGGGATACAGCGGCAAGGCCACTTGCTCGACCCGAATCGCATAGTAGAGCGGATGCCACCGGTCTTCGGCCCACAGCCCATCCTCGCCGATCCGCACCAGGCTCTGCATGCGGATCTTCCCGACGCAAGCCGCCATGCAGCGCGTTTCCATCGGTTCGCCGCCGGTGAGCGGGTCCTTCCCTTCGATCCGAGGATAACAGGCAATACACTTCTCGCTGACCCGCGTCGTCCCCCGGTACATCGGCTTCTTATACGGACATTGCTCGACACATTTCTTATACCCCCGGCAGCGGTTCTGATCGATCAGGACGATCCCGTCTTCCGGGCGCTTGTAGATGGCCTTGCGCGGGCAGGCCGCCAAGCAGCCGGGATAGGTGCAGTGATTGCAGATCCGTTGGAGATAGAAGTAGAAGGTCTCATGTTCCGGGAGGCTGCTGCCGGTCATTTTCCAGGGTTCATCCCGAGAGAAGCCGGTCTTGTCGATGCCCTCGACCAGGGCACGCATCGAAGTGGCCGTGTCTTCATAGATATTGACGAACCGCCATTCCTGGTCCGTCGGAATATAGCCGATCGCGGCCTGACCCACCTTGGCCCCGGCATCAAAAATCGTCATCCCTTCGAACACCCCGTAGGGGGCATGGTGTTTTCGCCCGACGCGGACGTTCCAGACCTGCCCACCCGGATTGACCTGTTCGATCAACTGCGTGATTTTCACGTCGTAGAACTGCGGATACCCGCCATAGGGTTTGGTTTCCACGTTGTTCCACCACATGTATTCCTGGCCTTTGGAGAAGAGCCAGGTCGACTTATCGGCCATGCTACAGGTTTGACAGGCCAAACAGCGATTGATGTTGAACACAAAGGCAAACTGCCACTTCGGATGCCGTTCCTCGTAGGGATACAACATCTTGCGTCCCAGCTGCCAATTATAGACTTCAGGCATTGCGGTGCTCCTTTCAGTGCTGCGGTCGGTGTTCTGAGTGCTGCGTGTGGTCCCGAGCTTGGGCTCCGGACTCAGCACTCAGCACCCAGCACTGATGTTTAGACTTTGATCTTAATATGTTCGCCTTTGAGCCACTTGATCATAAACTCGTTCTCTTGCCCGGGCGTAAAGCCGGTCCGTACCGGTTCCCACGGCCCCCGGCCTCCGATGCCGCCGTCTTCCGCCTTGGTGATGCGGATGAGACATTCCTTCGGCACGGTATTGACCGCATGGTGGTCGATTTCAAACCCCCATTTCATCCGGAGCCCGCCCGCATATTTGCCGGGCAGCGAGTCGGTTTGATGCATCGGCATGAGCCAACTGCGCGTAAAGGACTGTTGCGCGCCATACCGGAAGTTGGACTGGTAGCCGGTATCGATCGCAATGGCGCGGCCGTCCGGCCTCGTTTCATGGCCCTTGACCGACTTGGGCGTCGAGACGAAGGGTGCATGCTTGGCCATCGTGACATGGTATGGATAGGACGGGTTGTACTTCGCGCGAATCATGAGACGCGCCACTTTGTAGTAGGGATCGCTCGGCTTCCAGCCGCGGTAGGGGCGGTCGACGGGATTCCCATCGATGTACACATAGTCGCCGTCGTTGATACCACGGTCCTTGGCCGCTTGCGGATTGATATGCACTTGATGCTCGCCGACACCCGGTGTCCGTTTGTCCATGCGGTAGGGATCGCCGAAGTTCGACTCGTAAATCTGCACCCAGTCGTTCACCGACCACTGACTGTGGACCCGGTGCCGGGTCTTGGGCGTCACGCAGTAGAACTGATAGCCCTTCTCCCACAAGGGGTTGCTATGACGCTTGATCTCCGCCCAGGACAGCTTGATGTTCCGAATTGTCTTGTCGTCGTGGTGCTGAGCCGTGATGGGAATGCCATAGTCGTCCGGCCGCACATAGGGGTTCGTCGTGAAGATGGCGTTCGGCAAGTAGGGGGTCGCCTCCGGCCCTTCGCGATGCACCACGAAGTTTTCGCCGTACTCGATGGCTTCCGGTTCGATGCGATAGCTCTCGATGCGCCCGGATCTGGTCCACTGCGGTTTCGACTCGTTGGTCTCTTCCCAGAGGGGATGTCGAGGATAGGTGCGGACCATCACCATCCAGCCCTTTTCAGACTTCAACAGCACGTCGGCACTGTACCCGTACAGGGTGCTGGATGCATCCAGGAGCCGCTGCGCATACACGTCCACTCGATTCTGATAGACAAAATGGAAGACGTCTCGCATGCGGCTGTCCCCCGTCATCTCGGCCAGCTTCGCCGCTACCCCCGCAAACGTATCCGCATCGTTCCGCGTGTCGTACAACGGACGGATCCCTCCTTTCCAGATCTGGATCCATGGATTGGAGACTGTGGCCGTCATCTCCGGGTAGGTGAACTCCATCCAGGAGTTGACGGCGAAGGCGATATCGTTGTGGTTGACGTCGGACGTCATTTCGATGTCCTGCGTCATCAGACATTCGATGTTCGGATCCACGTTCCGCACCATGTCGTAATGGTGCTTGGCGTTGTTTAAGATGTTGACGTTCACGACCCACCGGATCTTACTGGGGGTCGGCATATGGGTCTTGCCGGTAAACACCTTGCGGCCATACTTCGGGGTATTGACGATCAAGGCGGTGTCGCCATGGTTCCAGTACCCGGGCTCCTCGCCGTAATAGTAGTTGCGGTATTTGATTTCTTTCCCATGGGCATTGGCATCCAGATTGAGCCGCCAGGGATCTTCCGAGAGATGCACACCGGAGCCGACACCGGACCAGGGCGTGGCATTCCAAATCCCCACTTTGTAATTGCCGGACCAGGTATGGCACCCGGTCCCGAATTTGCCGATATTGCCGGTCAAGGTCGTGACGAGGGCGGCAGCTCGTCCGGTTTCCGTCATGTGGAAATAGTGGCAGACCCCCTCGCCATTGTGAATCGCGGCAGGCTTGATGGTGCCGGAGTCGCGCGCCCAGCGGACAATCAGGTCTTTGGGCGAGCGGGTGATCTGATGCACGGTATCCAGGTCGTAGTCTTGGAGGTGGATCAGGTACATCTGGTAGATCGGCAGGGCGTCGATTTCGCGTCCGTTCAACAACTTGACCCGATAGGTGCCGGTCAGGGCCGGGTCAATCCCGCTTTTTTCGAAATGCCAGCCGACCTGCTCACGATGGAGCGGCACCGCCTGTTTCTTGGCCAGGTCCCACACCATGAACCCTCCTAAACGTTCAACCTGATCCGATTTCAACGATTGGACCCGACCCGAGTAGCTGTGTGAAAAGTCGGGAAACTTATAGTCCGGCACGACATCCCGAGGGTCCAAATACTGGAGGGTATCGGTGCGCACGAGCAGCGGCATATCGGTAAACTGCTTGATGTAGTCGATGTCCTGCATGTTCTCATCGAGAATGATCTTGCAGGCCCCGAGGAACAATGCACCGTCCGATTGCGGGCGCAGGGGAATCCAGTAGTCGGCTCGAGTAGCCGTCGGGTTGTACTCCGGGGTGATGACCACGATGCGGCAGCCGCGCTCGATCGATTCGAGCTTCCAGTGGGCTTCCGGCATCTTATTTTCCACGAAGTTCTTGCCCCAGCTCGTGTTCATCTTGGAGAACCGCATATCACTCAAATCGACATCGCAGTTTTGTGTGCCGTTCCACCAGGGCTGCGAGGGATCCTGGTCGCCGTGCCAGGTGTAATTGTTCCAGTAGCGTCCCCCTTGCGCCTGATCCGGACCGACCTTGCGAATCCAACTGTCCAGTATCGGCAGGACGCTGTTATTGAAACGGGTATTGGAGTGTTTGCCGATGAATCCGAGAATAGGCATACCGGCGCGGTGCTTGAAGCAGCGCACCCCCGCCCCCTTCATCATCTCGATCATCTCCGGCGCATAGCCCTGTTCCCGAAGCCGCCGGGCGCCGGCTTCGCCGCTGTACCGCGTGCCGATGACGATCATCGCCTTCGCCGCATAGGTAAAGGCGGTGTCCCAGGAGACCCGCAGCATGTCGTCCAAGAAGCGGCTGTCGAATTTGTACTTGCGCTTGGATTCCGGGGTCAGCTCCGGCGAACCGTCATCCATCCACTGTTTCCACCCCTTCCGCATTAAGGGCCCCTTCAAGCGATAGGGCCCATAGACGCGGCGATGAAAGGTAAAGCCTTTCAGGCACATCCGGGGGTTATGGGCGAAGGTCCCGCGATTGCCGTACAGGTCTTCATACGTTTGGTGGTCATAGTTCTGTTCCACCCGCATGACGACGCCGTTCCGCACAAAGGCTCGGATGCGGCAGGCATGGGTGTCGTTGGGAGAGCAGACCCACGTAAAGGATGAATCGTACCGATATTGGTCATGATAGACCCGCTCCCACGAGCGGTCCGGATAATCCCCCAAGGGATTGCCGACTTCGATCACGGGCTGGAGCGCCGTCAGCGCCAGAACTTTGTCCGCCACCGCCGCAGCCGCGACGGTGCCGGCAGAGACCTTCAAAAATTGTCGACGTGACAAGAACATTGTGGATACCTCCTCAACGTTTATGAACTTGAACGGGCTCGGTTTCCCTGTTTGATTTTCATATTTGCCGGAGAGATACCGGCAATAATCTGCTTTCGCTTAGTCTGAATCATGGGCGACTGAAACTGATACCTCTGGCTCCTCACCGACCCACCACTTAAAAAACGTGTCTCACACCTGACTTCACACCCAGTGATTCATTTGGAAACTTCCGCAATATCCAAGCCATGTTGGTCGTACGTAGCTTTTTCGCTCATTGACCTCTTAAGTTAATGAAAAGAAATCGATCTTGCTGGATTTGGTTCTAGGAGTTTGAAGACAGATCACGGTAAGACATGAGTAGTAGAGGTTACATGGTTTTGTAGTTGAGACTACGACATACGCTGTCTTGTAGTTATTATGCTTTAATATCGCATAGTTTTCTGAACACGTGCTGTCAGTAGTAATGGCAGTTACGGATAGGTAACGCTTTGAACTTGGTAACTTCCATTTTTGCTTTACTCACAGCAGCACCCTGGCTTGACAGTGCTCAACGAGGTCAGTACACTCCGCACCTCAAACCTCGTGAGCGGGAATAGCTCAGTGGTAGAGCATCGCCTTGCCAAGGCGAGGGTCGAGGGTTCAAATCCCTTTTCCCGCTCCAAATCTCTATAAGCCGCGTCGGGTCGAACGCGTGACCTGTTGAGGGTACTCGATCTTCACGGCTGACTCTTCGCATATTCCTTCCGAACGAGATATTCCTACGGTGTAGCGCTCGGAGAGCGCTCGTACGTGATCCGGAACACGGTATCCGTTAGCCAGCGCTTGAAGGACTCGTTGTCCATGAATTGTTTGAATAGTTCCGTGTCGTCCTTGAGGACAGCAGTCATCACGCGCGCGAGCGCCTTGTCGTGCTCGATACGGGCGTTTTGCTTGTCCGAATTCTGCTTCGCATTCTGATATGCATCGTCGGCAGCAATACGATTTGGAATGTCCTCAGTGATGAGCTTATGCACACGGTCGGCATCGGTCCAGGGAATGCTGCCGAATTGATCATTGAACGTCTTGAGAATGTTTGACAGCCGGTCAAGTTCCGGTTCGGCTTTATGGCCTCCACCGGTCATCGGCACCGGCTCAATTTCCGCGTTCTCGTCGGGCAATTGAATCTTCATCGCTGCCTGCTTCTCAACCCGATAACTGTCCATGTCGATGACTTCCAAGATCCCCTTGGACAGATCCTCTTCCTTCGGCGCAGGCAGCTTCGGCACGAGGAATGTCAGGAAGATCGACAGCTTCTCCCACTCCGCGTTGGTATAAGGCAGGATTGAAGAGAGGAAACCATAGGCGCGGAGAAACCCCTTGGCCTTGCCCTTGAAATCCACCTGCCCGTCTTCATCGAGCTGCTGCTTGTACACGGCGACAGAGGCATCCAGGATCGGATCCAGTTTGTCACGGTCGGCTCCGCCAAGATACAGGACCACGAGCTGATCGATCTGCTCCGGAGCATACACTTGATGACCGTCGAGCGCGGACTTCAGGTCGTGCAGTTTGTTGGGATCGGTCTCTTCGGCAAGGATCGTCGTGCGGTAGTAGTCGGCGAAGGCCCCTTGGATGGTGTCACTGTCGTTCATGAAATCGAGCACGAAGACATCATGCTTCTGCGGATGGGCACGATTCAGCCGTGAGAGGGTCTGCACGGCCTTGATCCCGGAGAGAATCTTGTCCACGTACATCGTGTGAAGCAGCGGTTCGTCGTACCCAGTTTGGAACTTGTCAGCACAGATTAAAAACCGATATGGGTCCTCCTGAATTTTGTCTGCGATCTGGCTCGATGGGAAGCCGTTCAGCGATGCCTCCGTCACCTTAGCATCGCCGTACTCGTATTCACCTGAAAAGGCCACAATCGGCTTGTACGGACTCTTCCTTTCCGTCAGATAACTGCGGAAAGCGTGAAAATACTGGATGGCTCGCTCAATGCCGCTGGTGACGACCATTGCCCGCGCCTGCCCGCCGATCTTATTCAGCGCCAACACCTGCCCATAAAAATGGTCCACCATAATCTCCGCCTTAAGACGGATGGCGTGATCGTGACTTTCCACATACCGACGAAGCTTTTTCTTGGCCCGCTTGGTATCGAACTCCGGATCGCCCTCGATCTTCTTCACGAGCTTGTAGTAGCTCTCAACCGGCGTATAATGCATGAGCACGTCGAGAATGAAGCCTTCCTGGATCGCCTGCTTCATCGTGTAGCTGTGGAATGGACGGTGGCGGACCTTCCCTTCGGCATCGGGCAGGAGCGCCTCGCCGAAGATTTCCAACGTCTTGTTCTTGGGGGTGGCGGTTTAGGCGAAGTAGCCGGCGTTGGGCAAGAGCTTCTTAGCCTCCATGATCCGGTTGATCTTGTCCTCAGTGGTTTCGTCCTCCTCCTCGGCACCAGCGGCAGAAAGCGCCATGCTGACCGCTGCCGACGTGCGACCGCCCTGACTCGAATGCGCTTCATCGATGATGATCGCGAATGTCTTCCCGCGTTGCTCGCTCCCGATCTCGTCCAGGATGAAAGGAAACTTCTGCACCGTGGAGATGATGATCTTCTTCCCCTCGGCGATGAACTTCCGAAGGTCTCCAGAATGCTCGGCATGCCCGATGGTCGCTCCCACCTGAGCAAACTGTTTGATCGTGTCGCGAATCTGTTTATCGAGGATGCGCCGATCCGTCACCACAATGATCGAGTCGAATGCCAACGCGTCATCTTTGCGCAGGCCGATGAGTTGATGGGCAAGCCAGGCGATGGAATTGGATTTGCCGCTGCCGGCTGAATGTTGGACCAGATACCGTCGCCCTACACCATGCTGCCCTGCATCGGAAAGAAGCTTGCGTACTACGTCGAGCTGGTGGAAGCGCGGCCAAATCTGCACCGCCTTCTTCTTACCGGTCTTCTCATGCTTCTCCTCGACGATCTGCGCATAGTTCTCAAGAATATCGGTTAGCCCGTCACGGGTGAGGATCTTCCGCCATAGATAATCCGTCTTAATGCCGTAGGGATTTGGTTGATTGCCCGCCTCATCGTTCCAACCTTGATCGAACGGAAGAAACCACGAGCCTTTCCCTTTCAGATGCGTGCAAAACCGCACCGCGTGATCGTCCACGGCGAAGTGAACGATGCAACGTCCAAACTCGAAGAGTTTCTCGCGTGGATCGCGATCGCGTTTGTATTACTCGACGGCGTCCTCAACCGTCTGCTTGGTGAGGCTGTTTTTTAGTTCAAACGTGGCGATCGGAAGACCATTGATGAACAGGGCAAGGTCGAGCGCCCGCTGTGTTTCATCACGACTGTAACGGAGTTGACGTGTGACAGAGAAACGGTTGGCGGCGTATAGCGCCTCGGCCTTCTCATTGCCTGACGAGGGTGTACCGAAGAACAGCTCGATATGATGGGGGCCGTCCTTCACGCCATGTCGCAGTACGTCGATCACACCTCGCTTTGAAATCTCGCCCTGCAGTCGAGCCAGAAACCGACGCCTCGTCGGGCTGTCGTTATCGAGATCCAGTGCTTCAACAAGTTTGGGCTGGGTAGTCTGGAGAAAGGCGCGGAGCTGTGAAAGATCGACGCAGAACTCGCGGTCGTAGTCTTCGGCTTGGCCGAGAAGCCATCCCGTGCCGCCATATCGTTCCCGAATGAGGCTAATGCCCTCGCCAGGGGGCGGCGCTTCACCGGCTGCTTGGCCAGCCATTGCCGTGACGATGAGGCTTTCAAGACCCTTCTCGCTGGTATCGGTCTTCACGCGTGATGCGTGGCAGATTGAGCGGAGAGCCACCCCTTGTCCTGAAGCACATGCCAGGCGAGAGTAAGCTGTTGGGGTGAGAAACGTCGCTTTCGCTCGCTCCATCTAAATGTCGCTGTCATAGCCTCATCCGGTGTCAGAGCGCCTTCCTGTGTTGAAACCCAATGAACGGTGGAGAGCAACTCAAGGCCGAATGGCGTCTCGAACCCTTTGACGAGGTCGGCCACCCGCTGGAAGCGACGTTGCGTATCCGGATGTCCTTCCAGAAACCGTTCTGCATCGGCAATAGCTCCCGGCACGAGTTCGAGGGGCTTCTCGGGGGCGTCCACTCCGTTGGTATACCCGGAGGTGAGCTGTCCTTCCACGCTCAAGAGAAGGTGACGCAGGTTCTCCGCATATGGTCCATACGGAGCTTTCACATATCGAAGTCTAAGAGATACCTCTCCCGCCACCTGCATGAAGTACAGAAGTTTGTGCACTTCCAGAAGACTGACGAAGGGATCCATGAGTCCCGCGAGGTACCGTTGCATCAGTACAACTAATGCCGCTCGTGCGGCGGTCATCTTCGGGACAGGCTGGGATGAGGTCGAAGCCACAGAGGCGGGCGTACCAGCAGGGCTGAAGAGCAACACCCGCACGTCCGGCACGGCCGACAATGCCTGCTCGATTCGTGGCCGCACGTCGGCCCAATCAAGTCCGCCCTGTCCGCACCCGAGCGGGGGAATCGCGATTGACCGAATTCCTAGCCTACGGATCTCCACCACAAGCGCAGCGAGTCCGGATTCAATATCGGATAGTCGGCTCTTCCCCTTCCAATGACGCTTGGTGGGGAAATTGATGATGTATCGTGGGTTCGCGAGGCTGCCGGTATCGAAGATAAACATGCGCCCAGGATGCAACTCACCACGCTTGCACACCGCTTCATAGGCCTTGAAGTTGTCAGGAAAGGCTTTGCGGAACTGGAGGGCGACTCCTCTACCCATGATCCCGACACAGTTAACCGTGTTGACCAATGCTTCAGCATCGGCAACCAAAATATCGCCAGTGGTAGGTTCAATCATGAAGGAGGCTCCTCTTCAATAATACCAATGGCTAAGAATAGCAACAGGTGGCCTGTGAGTCGCACCTTCTAGCGCCGCCTCTGCCCGAGTCTTTATACCCGCTGAATAAACCCCAATCCGGCAAACCAATTGCCATGGGAATGACTCATGAATAAGAAGTTCTGCTTGCTTACCTTCTTTCACCTCAGAGGAACGGAAATCGGTCTCAGCGACAGCTGCCCAGTTCACTCGATGGAGTTGATCAAGCCCTTCACAAATCTCGACATAGTAAGAACCAGCGTTGGAAAGGCTAAAAGCCCACCGGCGACCTTTGTTCTCAGCCCACTCCACAACTTCGTGCAGATCCGCCTCTAAATGAACAATCGGTTCTTGCCCACCACGATACGTCAGATCTGGATGATTGGCACGATGAATCAGGTACAGCATCACAGACCGTGGGCAGAAATAAAATGGAACGTAGTCGCCGACTTTGGTCCCAGGGTGACAGAGCACATGGATTTCTTCGACTCGCCGCTTCTTAATGGCAGACATCCCGATCGCGACGTTTGGCCCGCCTCGTTCAAGCATGGTGGCGTCAGAGACAAGCTTACGATCGTTCACGATGGCAGCCAGGTTATCCACATGCGTGATGTGGTAAATCTTCGGCTCCGCCGGAACCGCACTCACGCCTCAGCCTCTTCAGGAACGTCATCGAGAGTGGAAGCCTCCGTCTCTTCGTCATCTTCCATAGGAGTTTCTGCTTCATCGAGCGATTCAACCTCTTCAGTCTCATCCGGCAACTTGGCCGCCGCCTCGCGCACATCGAGCTTGCCGGTGACCACATCGGCGATCAAGCGGGTGCGGTATTCATGGAGGAGGGCGATTTCACGGCGGGTCCACTCAACGGCAGTCGCAAGCTGGGCTGTTGCCTCGTCAATATGAGCCGCAAGTCCGTCCTGCTCAGGCCGGCGCGGCACTGGCACCCAGAGATTGAGTACCCTCTCAACGGCGAGACCCGGTTGCGCGGCTGCGATCGAGTACTGGTTCAGGTTCATTGCGCGAAGAAGCGCCGCGAGCCAATCCAGGCAGTGATTGTCCCGCAGTGTCGTCACGACGGCGTGTTCCGAGGCCCAAAATGGGCCACGTGCCACATGCACATTGCCGCACAGTGCTCCTTGGCGTCCGATAAGTACGAAGTCACCATCATGGGTGTAGCGTGACGTGAAGCCGCGGACGCCGTTGCCCCCATAGACGGGGTAATTGCCGGCAGGCTCGATAGAGATGGCTGTTATTCCATCACCGCTCTTCATCGTGCAGACTGTCTTCAGTCGTCGCACCTCCCAATGCTCCGGTACGTCACCAAGCCATTCGACGCCGGATGGCTTGAGTCGAACGTTGGGGTCGAGGCCGCGAGTGACGGCGCGGTAGATCATGACCTGCTTCTGCTCTTCCAACAGCTTGATCAGTTTCTGCTTGGCGTGGATATAGCGCTTGATCTGCAGGTCCGCATGGTCGAGAAAACGAACAATCGCGGCTTGTTCATTTGACGGTGGAACCGGTGAAGGCATCCGCTTGAACTCTTCCCAGTAGAGCCGGTTCCTATCCTTGACGATCCCGTGTGAGAACTTGTCGACCTCGCCCATGTAGTCGTCGGTTCGGAACAGATTCAAGTAAAATCTCGGTTCGACCCCTTGTAACGGCCGGGCGACGACGTATGCTGGACTAACTAGGCCATCGGTCGGTGCCATTCCTATTGCACCCTGCCACATTCGCATCATGTTGTAGGCAAGATCGCCCTTACGAGCTCGCTTGTACTTGTCGCGATCAGACATCACCTGCTTTCGACCGCTCTCTTGAAAGTTTCGCACCTTGACGCCGGTCTTGAGTGAGACCTCCAAGATCGGAAGATGAGCGAATCCCGTCTCATTTCGCTGTGCAAATAGCCCACCATTGCGTGCGATGCTCCACATCGAAGGTACTTTGCCCAGCCACGGTACTCCGGAGTCTTTATAGGCGGGATAGGGTTTGAGAGTGGTTGTCATGGGTCACTCTCCATGCTGAACTGCACACCACTTAATAGCATTGGAGCGCTGTCTCTCGGGGAGCTGCATCCACCTAGGGGTGATTAGGATTTCTTTCCCGCACCGTCGCTCTGATGCAGAGTATCGAAGTGAAAAGTGACGGATGGTAGCCCAATCAGCATACATCTCGCGTATCTCTGGGCACTCATCATAGGTCAATACCCATGCTGCTCTGCTCATGTTGCGTAATTGTTTAGCCAGCCCTTGGTGATAGGCGTGATCGAGCTTGTTCAGATACAGCGTTTCCCCTTTCGCATAGTATGGGGGATCGATAAAGAAAAACGTCCTGTCCCGATCGCGCCCCTCGATGAACTCGAGAGCATCCATCTGTGAGACATATATTCGGTCACGGTATTCTGCCACCTTCGCACACCGGGCTCCCAGTTCCGGCTTGTTGAATCTTGCGTCAAGCTTCCATCTTCCTGTTTGCTTAACACCACCTATCGGACCGCCGTTTATGATGATCCCAGAGCGGTTGCAGCGGTTGAGGTAGAACGCAGCAAAGCCCCTGCGAAGCCGAGAGACACCGCTACTGCATCGGTAAGTATCTCGCTGCCGATGCCACTCAGCCATACTCACACGGCTGGAACGTAGCATTACCAAGAATGGCTTAGGGCGATTTACAATTGACCACCAAAAATCGTGAATGGCGGAATCAACATCGTTAATATGGATCTCGTGTGTTTCCTCTCGATACAGCAATGACAGGGAGGCACCAGCTCCGCCTGCAAAGGGCTCGGCAACGGCACGATCACCAAGCCGATTAATTGTCCGGATACTGGTAAGCAAGTCGGTCATGGATGCTTTGCCGCCCGGATAGCGAAGAGGGCTGGAGTTTTTCATTCAGTACCGTCCTCTAAATCCCGCTCTAACATCAACCGAAAGAGCGACTCGGTTCGCAGCCAAAACTGGCGGATATCGCGCTCCCCTGGCAAATCCGAAGAATGAACGAATGCATGCAGGTCGCTGATTGTGAATGGTGCGGACGCGTCGTACTTGATTGCCTTCTCAACGGTCGCCGCCTCGCGGGCCGAGAGACGGTCCTTTGCAATTCGCGCAATCTCAGGAATAAGCTGCTTCATCGTCGGGACACCGAATGGTAACTTCCCGTTCACTTTCTTCTCGATCTTGGCAATGATGTCATTGAGTTCACCGACGCGCTCAAGATAATGAAGAACGGACAGTTCGAAGAAGACGCGAAGCAAGACCGCGCCAGCGTTCGGGAAATCTTCTCGATTCAGCCTTGTCAGTTCACGCCGAATATCGATAAGCCGGTCATTCCCATGGCGAATTTTGAAATCTTTCGGAAGAACCGTCTTGCTCTCCAGTTTGGACGTCTTGGGCGCCACTTTTTTGACAGGCGGCTGTGATGATACCGTCTGACCTGTGATGATGTCCGACGGAACAAATGATCCCTGCTTCTTCTCCGGCCTATCTTTCGGATCCCACCCCTCGAAGTAAGCGCGGATGTGTTCGTTCGTATTCAATGATCTGGAAGATTGCTTCCCTAACGCGATGTCAGTAACCAACTTGGTAAAACCGCGGAGGAACTCATTTTTGGCGGTGTTGCCTCGCAGGCCATATTTAGGGTCAGTCTCCACATGGAGATATTCACGCCCAACGGATGAGTCGAACACACGCTCAAGGGTTGTGAATAGCTTTGCTGTTGGTCCATCAAGCTTTGCTTTCACCTCATCTGGAAGATCAAGAGATCTGGCCATGTCGGCAACTGCTCTCGTTTGGCGAGCTTGTTGAATATCCGCTGCTGAGAATCCAAGTTCGTCACGAAGCGCATCGTTGTCATATCCTTCCGCAAGCTTGTCGAGGATGAAACTCGCACGATTCTCCGCCCGCCATGCGAGTACCGGTGTGCCTATATGTCTACCTGCGATCTGACGATCGGTAGCCTTACGACTAGGAGCAATTGTTACTGGAATGTTGGCAATCAGGTTTGGATCCACGATTCGGCGGGCCAGGCGTTCGACCTGTCGTTGATATGTACCCTCAAGCAGGGCAGGCTCTCGTAATGCTTTCAACGCCGCTAGGCGGCGGTTACCTTCGACTACGACCAGTCGTCCATCTTCCTTCACAGCAAGAAGTGGCTCGTTAGGGAAGTATCCGCGAGTCACGATGCTATCGGCTACCTCCATTGCCTTATCATGCTCGAAAAGATATTGAATGATCTGGCGTGGCGCCTGAGCTGTGTGCTCTCGACCGAGCCGAGGATTCTTCGTGTCGAGATGGAGATTCGTTGGCGACAGGGACCTTGCCTTCCAGTTCGCAGCCATTTAATCTTCTCCTAATTCTCCGGACTCAGGGTAGCAGTCATGCCTTGCCTCCCCCAACAATCTCACCCAGCAGTCCCTCTGTCTCCTTCTCCAATTTCAGGATGTCGGCTCTGATTTCATGAAGTGATCGCAGTGGTTGCGGCCTGTAGAAGTAGCGGGTGAAGTTGATCTCGTAGCCGGTTTTCACGCTCTCGGCGTCGTACCAGGCATCGGTCGCGTGGGGCAGAACTTCTCGTCGGATAAAGGCTTCGATACCGCCTTCCTCCAGCAGCGGGATCTGCTCCGTATCGCGGAGTACCGTATCGGGCTCGTACTCAACCACGCATGGCTTTCCATCGAGTGTGACCTCGAAGAGCCCGCGCAGCGGATCAGGCTTGGAACCCCTTTTATGCACTTTCTTGATGACAGGCAGCGCGTTCTCATCCCGCTCGGCAGTCTCCCTCAGTGCCTTAATCTCTTTGGGTGTATAGGCTCGGGTCGGATCAATGCCCTTGAGCCGGAGCGGCCGCTCGACCGTGACCTTCCAATAGCCAAAGGCGGCGTTGGGGAAGATTTTCGATTGCTCGGTCTCTTTGAATTCGAGAAAGGTCTGGCAGATACGCTTGATGTTGCCATCCGATAACTCGCAGTTCTTTTTGCCGAGGTTCTTACGGAGCGGCTTGAACCACTGTGTCGCATCGATAAGCTGGACCTTGCCCTTGCGATGATCCGGCTTTCGATTGGTCAGTATCCAAATGTATGTCGCAATGCCTGTGTTGTAGAACATGTTGAGGGGCAGGGCAACGATGGCTTCAAGCCAATCATTCTCGATGATCCAACGGCGAATGTTGCTCTCGCCCTGGCCGGCATCGCCGGTGAAGAGCGACGAGCCATTGTGCACCTCGGCGATACGGCTTCCCAGTTTGGTCTTGTGCTTCATCTTGCTAAGCATGTTGGCCAAGAACAGCATCTGGCCGTCGCTGGAACGAGTCACCAGCGAGTACTCGGCCTCTCCTGCGTGCTGAATGATGAAGCGCGGGTCCTTGAGGCCCTCCTTGCCGCCCATCCGTTCGAGGTCGCTCTTCCAACTCTTGCCGTAGGGTGGGTTCGACAGCATGAAATCGAATTCGCGCGATGGAAAGGCATCGTTCGAGAGCGTCGAGTGCTCCGGCCCCCCGATGATGTTGTCCGCCGCTTCGCCTTCTCCCTTGAGCAGCAGATCGGCCTTGGCGATGGCATAGGTCTCGGCATTGATCTCCTGACCGTAGAGGTGAGTCGCCACCTTCTTCTTGTGCTCCCTCGCGAGTTGCTGAAGCGTATCTTCTGCCACTGTGAGCATGCCGCCCGTGCCGCAGGCCCCGTCATAGAGCAAATAGGTACCAGACTGAATCTGTTCGGCAATTGGGAGAAAGATGAGCTTGGCCATCAGTTTCACGGCATCGCGAGGCGTCCAGTGTTCGCCGGCCTCTTCGTTGTTTTCCTCGTTGAACCGGCGGACCAGTTCTTCAAACATCGTCCCCATCGCATGATTATCAAGGCCCGGATGCTTCACCGATCCATCAGGGTTCTTGACGGGATTGGGGCTTAGGTTGATATCCGGCGAGAGGAACTTGTTGATTAACGTACCGAGGGCATCGGCCTTTGAGAGGCGTGGGATTTGGTTTCGAAATTCAAACTTCTCCAGGATGTCTTGGACGTTGGGAGAGAAACCATCCAAGTAGGCCTCGAAATCAGCCCTGAGCTGCTGCTGATTCGCGCGGGCCTTGAGATCGCGAAGTGTAAACTTTGACGTGTTGTAAAAATCCTGACCTGCCGCCTGACGCAACGCCGGATCTTGATGAACGACCTTGGCCTTATCCAGCGAGGCCTTCATATCCAGCACGGCTTGCTTGGTCGGCTCCAACACGGCGTCTAATCGGCGAAGCACGGTCATCGGCAGGATGACATCGCGATATTTCCCACGCACATAGAGATCGCGCAGCACATCATCCGCGATTCCCCAAATGAAGTTTGCAATCCAGTTCAGATCACCATTGCTCACGGCCATAATCCCATCTTGGGCAATTGACAGATGTTTCTTGAGGATCGGTCGGGTACTCGGCGCGCGCAAGGATACCGGCTTTCGGAGAGTCGAACAATAGGGAGCGCGAAGGCCGACAACGATCACTCGTCAATTCCATCGCCCTATGGTTTCTGCAACTCTATCAGTTGGCGAAGATGATCTTCGGCGAGGGACAGTTCCTCTCTGGTGGGAGAAATTCGACCGAATCGTGCTCGGCAATAGAGCTCTGTAATGGAGGCGACCACCGAACCGGCATCGCTCCATCGTTCCTGAGTGAGGCGGGCGAACTCAAGGGGCGGCATCGCGGTGGGTTTTAAAATACCCTTACGAGTTAGGTGGCTGATCATTCGTCCGTAGAGCTGCGTGATGAGCTGCTCGTCCTGAGACGTCTTTTTACCGGCCATCCCCTTGACCCAGGGCTGCTTGATCCCTAGCCAGAGAAGAACGGCGAGACCGATCAGCGCTGGGCCAAGCACCTCAGCCAAGGACTGTATCGTTCCTCTCGATGCGTATTCCGTCATCCCACCGAGCATCGTCATGAAGGAGCTGAAGAGTGTGCCCATGGAATCGAGTGCCTTGGTTCGGGCTGATGTACCTCCCGCTTTCAACTCCCGCACAACGGCAAGTTGATCCGTGGCACTGTACTGTACAAACAATCGGCTCCACTGGAGTCTGATAGTATCCATCATCCGTCCCAACGCGTGCCATGCGGGAGACCCGCCGGCGACATTTTCGATCGAAGGCGGAGTTGGATCCATCGTAATCCACCCGGAATTCGGTAGGTGCATCTCGACCCAGGCATGGGCGTCCTGCTGTCTGACCAAGTAGTAGTTTCCGTACTCGTTCCATTCGGTCGCGAGGAAGCCTGTGACGAGGCGCGCGGGGATTCCGATGGTCCGGAGCATCATCACCATGGCTGTCGCATAATGTTCGCAATACCCGGTCTTGCGGATGAAGAGAAACTCTTCAAGCGGCTGGTCCTGATCTCTCAGAGGCGCATCAAGGCTATAGCGAAAGTTGCGCGTCAGGAACGATTGAATGGCGTTGGCTTTGTCGTACGTCGTGCGTTGGGTGTGAGTGACTTCCTTGGCCAGGACAGCGATCCGTTCGGATTGAGCGGGGATCTGCAAGAAATGTCGGGCAAATGATTCCGGGTAGAGGCTGGATTCCGAACTGAGATCCGCCGGTAGTACCGGGTTGGAGCGGGAAAGGACGGAATACTCGATTCGCGACGAACTGGGGAATGGCAAGTAGGCAGATCCGGTTAGGTCTGACTGGACGTTCGGGAATTTTCCACTGACTCTCTCGATATGAGGGGCAGCAAAAAGCACGGTGGTGTCGAGCGGTTCCAAAAGAATGGTCTGTCGGATGGTTTCGCCAAGGCGGGCCGACGCGGGAGATCGAGTACCGTGAAGGACGAACGTCCCGGTCCCGTCTTCGCGCACAGTCCGTCGGTAACTCAGTCGATTCGTCCAGGCCTTGCCGTCGTATTGATCGAATGCCACACCTCGTAAATACAGCCGACCCGCTTCATGCCGAGAGCCATCGGGCAACTCGACCCGCATCACGACAGTGGGATCTCGCTTGATGGGCCCGATCTCTCCCAAGTTCACCGTTTCGGAGAATCCCGACGTGCGCATGTTCTCCCCAAAGCCTTTTTGGTAGAACCCTGCACTGACTCGGGGAATCGTAAAGAAAATCGCTAACGTTAGACCAAAGGTTGCGAGGGCAAGCCCGTTCGCAAGCCAAAAGAGTTGTGGTGTCACCTGGCTGACCGAGGCAGGAGGTTGTGCTCGCAGAGTGGCCGACATCGTCGGCATTCGGGTGCCATCTCGATTTTTGGTCAGCTGAAACAGCAACAGGGTCCACACAGCTGCCAAAAGATAGAGCAAGAAAATGGGGAGGTACCATAGCTCCGTCGTGAGGGACCCGGAGGCCAGGATCGCCACGAGGCTGATGGCGTAGAGATGCAGATAATCGCGGCGAAGCTTGAGGTTGAAGAGCTTGATGATCATAAGGACCATGAGGAAGTGAACTCCTGCCGAAAGGAGTTCTCCCGAGACCCACAACACATCCACCCAGAAGCCAAGAAAGCCGAGGATGACAAGAAGATTCCATCCGGAGGCTGAAATTGGCGTCAACATGGCAAGCCGCTCCACAAACCTACCCCCTCCGTTCCGCAAGAGAGCCACGATCAGCGCAGCCCCGGTCAGCGCAGCCAGCCATTCCGGCAGACCTGCCCCGAGCGTCAATCCGATGAAGGACGTGGATGCCAACCAAATCGACGCGAACCGAAGGGCCTGATCAAACGGCATGTGACGCTCCGGCGATGACGGCTCCGTCAATCAGAATGGTGGGGTGTTTGGACTCCATATCCCCCGGTCCCAGCCATGACTGCACGACGATCATCGTTCCCCCTTCGATCCCTAATGAGTCGCCGGGCAATTCATCCGGCACGACAGAGTCTGCATGAGGCGAGCGCCGTTCGCAGAGGGCGAGCATTCGAAGAAGGTCCAAGAGGTGAAGGTCGCCTTGACCGAATGAAGAGCGCGACGACCCCACGATTAACTGGAGAAGATACCCGCGTTGTGCCAGGAGCTGAATGATGGAGGCCGTGAGGGAGACCGCCTGTTCAAACAAGGCATCGTGGCTCACTGGAGCGATAATCGGTAGATGAACGATGGCTCGGCGTTGGTCTTCGGCCTCGGTTTCTCGAACCGTCAATTGGGACGTCCGTGCCGTCGTCGGCCAGTGGATTTTCCGCGAGTCATCCCCGGCTTGATACAGGCGCAGATTGTACAGATCATTGCCATATCCTCGTCGGTGGACGCTCCGTTCCGGTCCTGCAGGGAAAAGGCCTTGTAACAGGCTCTCGTCCATCGGCTTGATTTCCGGGCAGACAATGACTGCTGCTTCAAGCGGGTAAAAGGTTTGTTTCTTGAAGAGTCCGAAGGGAAACTCCGTCTCGACGCACACCCCGCCTAATTGCAGCCGGCCACGCCGCGTGGCAACGAGAGGATACGACAAGAGCCGGCTCGCGCCTGGAAGGAGTTGGCGAATCTCCAGACCTCGCTGCAACTCGTGACCGTCGCTGACATCAAACATCGTCAAGGAAAAGCTGGCGAGCCATGACTTCCGATTCTTCGCGACCAGCGTGACGGTGGCCGGTTCATTCACAAGGAGATGATCGGGAAGATGACGGTGGAATTCCAACCGTCGCAGACAGTATTCCGCCACAACTCCCGAGGTCAAAATGAGGCTCAGCATCATGGCGAACAAGAGATAGAAGAGATTGTTGCCGGTATTGATGGCTGCGAGGCCGATCGCCAGGGTAAACAGCAGGAATTGAACGCCTTCTGAGGTCACGTTCGTTCTACGGTGGCGAAATAATCGACGGAGGAAGGAAGGAGGTTGATGCGGCATGTACCACCTGCGCCAGGCGAGGACGGAGACTTCGGGTATGAGCTAGACAGGGACAGGAATCGTATCGACCAGATCCTGGATGATCCCCTCCGCTTGCTCAAAGGTTCTCTGATGCAACCCTTGCGTGCGGGCCACCATAATGCGGTGAGACAACACGATGGGGGCCAGCTCTTTAATATCGTCCGGCAGACAATAGGTCCGTCCACGGACGAGCGACAACGCCTTGGCAGCGCGGCTCAACGCCAACGCTCCTCTGGTACTCACGCCCAATGACAGCAGATCCGACTGCCTGGTGCTTTGGACAATGGCCAGGAGATAGTCCGTGATGCTTTCCTCCATGAGAACCTGATCGACCTGATCCTGGAGCAGAAGGACATCATGAGCCGTGAGCAACGGCTGGAGCTCTTCGGCCGGATGAAGCGATTGCGGTCGGTCGAGGACCTTTTTTTCTTCCTCCGGCGAGGGATAGCCGATGCGAAGCCGCATCAAGAACCGATCCAGTTGGGACTCCGGGAGCGGAAACGTGCCATGGTATTCGGCTGGATTCTGCGTCGCAATGACCATGAAGGGCTGATTCAAGGGATAGGTCTTATTGTCGAACGAAATCTGCGCTTCGCTCATCGCTTCCAACAGACTACTCTGCGTCTTCGGCGTCGTTCGGTTGATCTCATCCGCGAGCACGATGTTGGCGAAGATCGGACCGGGCATGAATTCAAATGCCTGTTTCTGACGATTGAATATCGAGACCCCGACGATATCAGATGGAAGCAGATCGCTCGTAAACTGAATGCGCTTGAAGGAACAATCCAGCGATCGCGCAAGACTATGTGCGAGCGTCGTTTTCCCGACTCCCGGCACGTCTTCGAGCAGAAGATGCCCTCGCGCTAGGAGGGCGACCAGGCTCATTTCGATCACTTGCGGTTTGCCCTTGATCACCCGCGCAATATTCTCCTGGATGGCTCGAATGGTCTGGGTCGAATTCATGTTGGAACTAAAGCGTGGGGTGTCGGTTGAGAATTGCTTGGTGATCGGACACGCTCGAAGTCTAACAATAGGTCGAAAAACGGTCAAATATTCATGTGTTTCCGTCCCTACGCCCATTGCATCGAGTCGTGGGGCTTACACCGAAGTTCTAAGCCGGAACAAGCGTGAGCATCCACGGAGGCGCTTCTTCCATCATGTCGGAGAACTTGCGTGCGGTGCTGCTCGCCGGAGTGCCAGGGAAGATGGCGCCTCGGCTGATGCGGACATACCGAAAATGACCTGCAACGCAGTCTATGAAGGCTGATGAGGCTGACTGAAGATAGTGACGCCGAAGGGCCGCCACTTCAGCCAAGTCAATCGATTCGCCGATCTGCAGACCGGCAAGAATATGATAGACCTCGCCGAAGATCTTGGGCAGATTGACGGAGTCAAATGGTTGGTCTTGCGGGCGATAGCGGGGGTCCTCCAGCAACTGTGCCAAGAGTTCCCAAAACACCTGCGCATCCACTGATCCGAGCACACAGAGTGATCCGCGACGGGCGAGCAAGCTGAGGAGGGGAAGGGGGCCGATGACCTCAAACTTCCAGGGTGGGAAGAGAAGAGCGCGACCCGCATGCAGGACTTCGAGCGCTTGTTCCTTCCCAAAACGTACTTGATGAAACTCGCCCTTGGTCCGCTCCAGCTCGTTGCGGATGAAGATTTCAGAGAGCCTGGTCGGCTCGTAGGCAAATGTCGGTGTGGCTGGTGCCCAACAGGTGGCGATGGTATATCGTGGTGCCAGCAACTCCTGCCTATCCAGATCTCCAAGTTCAAACATGTCCTGCTTGCCGAAGAAGGAGAAAGACAGGCCCTCCTTCCGCTGGAACTTTTGCAATCTCTCCGGATTCGCATGGAGTGGACCGCCCAGTTCAGAACGAGGATCGAGTCGGTCTAGGCAGTGGACGATGAATGGATGGTGGTGTTGCTTGAGCTCAGGGCCGTACAGATCGACGAGTTCCTCAGCGAACGAGAGATCGCCGGCTCCAATCTCCAACACAGACGCCACGTCGGTGCGACGAAGGAGATCGAACGGATTGTCCAGATTGCGCACGGCTTCCTCGACTTCCTCGCTCGACAGATGAGCCAGAGGCCATTTCGAGGCGGCTGCCGGCACCAACTCAAAAAAGACGACAAGCGCGCGTAGGGCTTTTGCAGGTGGAAGGCCCGTAACGGACTTGAGGCATGCTCGGTCCAGATCCTGAACGCGCCGTGGCCTGTGCCGTTCGAGGAGGCGCAACAAGGTTTCTTTCACCGAAGCCGGAAGATCTTTGCTCTGAACGGTCTCAGAGAGTCGGGCGATGGTGGAGGGAAAGGTAGTCTCTTCCAGCAACTTCTTTGAAGCCTCCCATTGTCCGCGAGACTGACGCGCATGAAGACTTACGACACGGCGGAATTCGGCGAGGGGGTCTGGACTCATGGAAGCGTGATGGGCTGTGGGCGTGAGATGTCAATGAGACTGCATGATTGAAGAGGATAGTCATCATCAAACTTCAGGGTCAAGTCCGCTTGTTGATGTTCATTCTATGTGGTAGGAGTGTTTTCATGAGGTCGCGATTCCTGCCCACCGATCCTCTGCGTTGGCGATCGACCGTCATGCTGGGCTTGTTTGTAGGGCTCCTGGCATTCCCGATCGGCAGTGCGGCGGAGCGCGATGATAACCTGCGCCCCGTCGTCGAAGGGGAATGGCAGCCCTGGCAGATCCTCGAAACTCAAACCGGTCGTGCGGTTCCGTTTTCAGAATTCCTCACGAAGCTGGAACAGTCCGACATTGTCTATCTCGGAGAGGAGCACCACAATCCATACCATATCGAAGCAGCACTGAAAGTGCTGGATCAATTGGTGGCCGACGGTATTGAACCCACCATTGGAATGGAGATGTTCGGCTGGGACGGTCAACCGGCACTCGATGACTATGTCTCGACCGCTCAGTCGGACACGAACGAGTTTTTGGAACAGGTGCGCTGGAAACAAAATTGGGGGGGTGCGTTTGATGACTACGCTCCATTGGTGAGCTTTGCTCAAAACCGGCATTTGTCCGTCCGGGCGATGAATCCACCCAAACCCTTGATTCGTCGAGTCGTGAAAGTGGGGCTTGACCAGGCCAGGCAAGAGGCTGAATGGGCGCCGTGGCGTATCCTGCAGGAGGAGATCGTCGACGATCCGGCGTACCGGGAGAGGATCGTCGATCAGTTGAAACGGTGTCACGGAGGAACCGAGGAGCACTACCAAACGATGTATGAGGCGTCGATGGTTCGGGATGAGGGCATGGCGAGAACGTTGGCCATCAGGCAAGAAGAACTTCGCCGCGAGAACGACGGCTCCCGCCGTATGATCGTGAGTTACACGGGTGGGGGCCATGTTCAATATAACCTCCCCGTGCCGAAGCGGGTCGCCAGGCGCCTGGGAGGGGAGGTCAAACAGACCACGATTTACATGATGTCGTTTGAGCCAGGTAAATCGTCCGATGTCCGGGCTCTCGTGCAGGAATCCATCGCGGACTATATTTGGCTGACGCCCATGGGCAAGTCCAGTTCCGCCAAACCCTGCCGGTAGAAAAACTCAGAGCCTTTTTCTGTAGAGAGTCAAGGAGAGAGAGGGTAACGCAAAACCGGTCATTGCTTGACAGGATTCAACTCGCTCGTCACACTGTGGCCATCATGCGCGATGCTTGCCCAAGATTTCAACGCGTTTAGATGCGAAACAAAATTTCCTGCAGTGCCGAGCGCCTTGGATTGTTGACCTCTGAAATGATCCAGGCCGTGTCGAATGCCTCGGCGTTTCAAATTGCCCATCAGTACTTGACTGCGAATCGGGTCCGTATCGTTGAGGCCGATGATTCCCAGATCACGTCCACCGTCATCGGCAATGGCGGTCTGTACGAGCAGAACATCCGACTGAAAGACGGCCACCTCGTCTCGAAGTGTTCCTGCACGCTTCCCGAAGAGCCCATGTGCCGCCATTGCATCGCGGTGCTGCTGGAATATCGGCGATGGGCCCAGCCTCATCAATCCCGGAACTCCAGCCTAGGGAAGGAATCGATAACGACGCTTCCGAAGGGTCCCTCTGAGGGTCCCTCTGATAATGGGAAAAGAACCACCGCGCACTCGATGCCGTCCGACGTAAAACTCAGCGATGTCATGGTCTTTTTGGAATGGTTGCAACCGGCGGCGAAAGCGCTGGAAAGGCAGGAGCCGCTTCCCGGTCCTCCCACAGTCGGTCCTGGAGCGATCTCAACGTGGATTCGAGCGATTAGGAATCTTGAGGATCGACGCAGGGAAAGCGAAGAGGTCATGACGAGCCTCGAATCTCAGTTGAAAGACCGTGACTCGGAGGTTGGACGGCTCACACAACAATTCCAAACCTCTCTGCGAGAAAGCAATGCTGCGCAGGCCACCACTCGGGAACTTCAACGAGAAGTGGATTCGTACAAGGAGGTGCTCACCAGAGTCAGCGAGTTGACTGCTGAAGTCGTACAGCATGCCAGGCAAATGCGGGCTGTTACGGGCGATATGCTCCAGAAGGGCTCGCAGCTCGATAAGCTTATCGGCTCGTTTAAGGATGTGGCTGAGGCACTTCAGTCAGCTGTTTCGCTTCCTCGGCACGAATAGTAATTTGCCCCGTCCGTGCTTACGCTGATTCTCCCTCGACTCGATTCCGCTTGCGCCTTCAAGCCGGCATCCAGTAGAATACGCCACAATTTTGGTGTGTGGATTTGGAAGGGGGTAGAGATGAAACGGCAACGTTCACGAACAACTCTGTTAATGGGGACTTTGCTCGTCCAAGCGTTACCGGCGTTGGCGAACGCCCCGGAGGGAGGAGGGGCTCCTGATTATAGCGGAATCACAGGCTTGTACTATACGCTGATTGGAGTGGTGCTTGCGTACGGCGTTTACGACACGTTTTTCAAGAAGTCGTAGGGAATAGCGCTTCGTCGACGCGACTTATGGCGCTGTGTCTTGTAGTTTCTCCGTTCTGCTGATTTTGATCGAGTGTTCTTGCCTTCAACTTTGCTTCTGCACAGCCCCGGGCTTGTATAACCGGTCATTCAGCACTGGCCTGAGAACTTTGAGTACTTGGTCGACGATAATCTCATAGCCTTCCTTAGTCGGATGAATGCCGTCAGCCTGATTCAACGAGGACGAACCTCCGACCCCTTCGAGGAAGAAGGGGATCAGAGCAAGCTCGTTCTCTTTGGCCAGCACCCGATACATGGCTTCGAACCGTGCCGTGTACTCATGTCCATAATTCGGCGGCAACTTCATCCCAGCCAAGACAACGGTCGTACCGCCCTCTTGTAATTGTCGGATGATCTGACGAAGATTGCTTTTTGCGTGATCGATCGAGAGCCCTCGAAGGCCATCGTTCGCGCCCAATTCGAGAATCACCAGCTCAGGCTTGTTGTTGAGGATCCAGGGTACTCGTCGAAGTCCACCGGCTGTCGTGTCACCGCTCACACCGGCGTTGATCACCCGATAGTGGTAGCCGAGGCTGTCCAGTCGACGTTGAAGCTGAGCTGGGTAGGATTCATCGGCCTCCACCCCAAGTCCGGCCGTGAGACTGTCGCCAAACGCCACGATACGGGGTCTATGGTCCAAGGCGAAAGAAGAGATCGCTGTCGAGGTGAGCAACCAAAGCAGCATCAAGAAGGTCGGCACGACTATGTCATGAAATCGTTTCACTGGTAATGTGCAGCAATACTCGATCACTGACTCTGTACAGTATAATATCATTCCTAGTTCTCTCATCTCGAAAGGCAAACAAGGTTTTTGATGATCACCGTGAACGATATTTCGATGGTCTTGTCTGCGGCAAGTCGTTCGGTCACGATCCTTGACCGCATCACCTTTGAAATCCCGGCAAAGCAAACTGTGGCCATTGTGGGGCCATCAGGAAGTGGAAAGTCGACGTTGCTTGGTTTGATGGCCGGCCTCGATCGGCCGACCACTGGATCAATTCACCTGGATGGAACAGAGATCACGACGATGGGTGAGAGCCGGATGGCCCGCTTCCGGCGCGAAAAGGTGGGCTATATCTTCCAATCGTTTAATCTGATCCCGACCCTTACGGCTATCGAGAACGTCTCCGTTCCACTGGAACTCAACGGAGCGAGCCGCGTCGATGATCGCGCGGCTGAATTGTTGGCTGCGGTCGGGCTGGCCGACCGTATGGGGCACTATCCGGTTCAGTTATCCGGGGGAGAACAACAACGAGTCGCCGTGGCCCGGGCTTTTGCCTGTCGGCCGCCTATCTTATTGGCGGATGAGCCGACGGGAAACCTCGACAGTTCTACCGGTGCCCACGTCATCGAGTTGCTGCTTTCACTCCACCGCGATTATGGCACCACCCTCGTGCTTGTGACGCACGACGTGGCATTGGCCTCATCGATGCAGCGTGTTCTGTCGCTCCGCGACGGACAGGTCGAGTCGGACAGCATGCCTGCATCCTCGGAGTTCCTCAACGACTTCTCGGCAGGCTCACCAAGTGCGGAGCGAGCGCCCTCCGCCGATCCGTTATCGTCGGATTCCTTCCCCACATTCGGGTCATGACGTCTTTTGTATTCAACATGGCATGGCGAGAGACGCGGGCAGCATGGCGACATTTTCTCTATTTCTTGGTCTGTATTGCGATCGGCGTGGGAGCAGTGACCGGGGTCTCTCTTTTTGGAAAGCAGGTAGAACGAGCCGTGACCAAAGAAGCGCGCGGCCTGCTTGGAGGCGACCTTGAAATCCGACTCTCTCACCTGATGAGTCCCAAAGGCCAGGAAGTTCTTGATTCGTTGAGCGATCGTGGAATCGCCCTCACCCACGTCAGCGAGCTCATCGCGATGGCCGCGAGAGTCGGATCATCCGGGAGTGGTCAGCCGACTCAGATCATTGAGCTCAAAGCCGTCGAGCCTCAGTATCCGTTGTATGGCACGCTCCGACTGGAGCCACAGGCCGACTTGGTGGACCTTCTCGGCGGGCAAACTCGCCGGTGCCCAGACCGTACCTGTTTTGGAGTAGTCGTTCAGGAGTCTCTCCTGATCCGGATGGGGCTCGTGATGGGAGATCAGCTTAGGATCGGACAAGGTCTGTTCATCATCACCGGCCTGGTCAGGACGGAACCGGATCGCATGGCTAGCGCCTTCAGCCTTGGTCCCCGAGTCCTGATCTCACGAGAGGGGCTTGCCGCGGCCGAACTGATCAAAGTGGGCAGCAGGATTCGTGAACGATATCTACTGAAAATCCCAAGCACTATGGCGCCTGAGCCGCTGCGCTACGAGCTGAGGGGAGAACTTGCGCCGGACTCTGTCCGCGTATCGAGTTACCGAGAGGCACAACCGCAATTAAAGCAGTCTTTGGAGCAGCTGACCCGTTATTTGGGCTTGATCGGATTGACGGCGTTGTTTGTAGGAGGCCTGGGGGTTGCCACGTCGGTTCATGCCTTTGTGCGGGAAAAGTTGAATACGATCGCCATCTTGAAGACGGTCGGCGCAGAGTCTCCTACAATCATTTGGACCTATGGATTACAGGCGATGATTCTTGGGCTGGTCGGAAGCTTGGTCGGCCTGATGATCGGTATACTGCTCCACCAAGGACTTCCGTGGATGATGGTGGCCCTGATGGCATCGGATCTTCTTGACCAATTGGGATTCGCGACGAATGGGATGGATCTTGCCTTCGCTCCTCTTGCCAAGGGATTGGTATTGGGCATGTTGTCCACGCTGCTCTTTGCACTTTGGCCGCTGTTGACGATCCGCGAAGTCAAACCGGCTCGGATCTTCCGCCGTGAGATTGTTCCACTAAGCTCAACGACAAACTATTCAACGGTAGGATGGTGGGTTGCTTGGCGCAAGGTTGACAGGGGAAAGATCCTGATATCGGTAGGGATCGGCTTGGGACTGGCGCTCTTGTCAGTATGGCAAGCTGGGTCTTGGAAAGTCGGACTGCTTTTCGTCCTGGCCTTCGCGGCTGCGGTTCTGCTGTTGGGTGCATCGGCACGGGGTGTGCTCATGGTCATGAAGAAATGGCCACGGCCGGAGGCGCTGGTCCTTCGTCAAGCGCTGGGCAACGTCCTGCGCCCCGGTAGCCAGGCAGTGAGCATCACGATTGCCATCGGCATCGCCGTCATGGTCGTGACGACCGTGTCGCTCGTCGAGCGCTCCCTCCTCACGGAAGTAGGCGACAATCGGCCGACCGACGCCCCGACGTTTTTTTTCATCGATATCCAACCAGATCAGGCAGAAGGAATGGCCGCTCTCCTGCGCCGGCGGTCTAGTGATCCAAACCCGCAATTGACCCCGCTGGTGCGATCCCGACTATCCGCCGTCAAGAACGAACCAGTGAAGTTTGAAGCGACGTCCGAGGAGGAGGAGCAGAAAGAGAAAACTTCCCAGAAGGAAGAACGGCGAAAGAGGTGGTACCTGACACGGGAATACGTCCTGACGTTCCTCCAGGATC
This sequence comes from Nitrospira sp., assembly GCA_029194675.1. Lineage (NCBI taxonomy): Bacteria > Pseudomonadati > Nitrospirota > Nitrospiria > Nitrospirales > Nitrospiraceae > Nitrospira > Nitrospira sp. Next base: position 277,554 of record JARFXP010000003.1, read on the forward strand.
TCCCTAAAGACAATAAGGTCGTACAAGGCGAGTGGTGGAAGCCGGGACAGGTCTTTACCAAACCGCTGATCTCGATCGAGGAGGATGCGGCGAAGGAACTTGGCCTTACGGTTGGAGACACTGTTGAGCTCGACATCCAGGGGGTACCCATCACCGGAGAGATCAGCAGCATTCGGCAAGTGGAGTGGGGGAACTTTTCCACGAACTTTTACATGATTGTTTCGCCGGGTGCCCTCGATGGAGCTCCACACACCTTTGTGGCCACCGTTCACGTGGCGCCGTCTGAAGAAGTGGCGTTGCAGCAAGAGGTCGTCGCATCCTTTCCCAACGTGACGGCCATCAATATGGGCGACGTTCTCGACAGTTTTGCGCGGGTACTTGATCGACTGTCCCTCGCCATCCGTGCCGTGGCCTTGTTCTGTGTGCTGTCAGGAGGTCTGGTGATGGCAGCGGCTCTGGCGGCGACGCGCTATCGTCGCTTGTACGAATCAGTCATTCTAAAAGCCCTGGGGGCGACTCGCAGCGTGATTGTGCGCTCGTTCGCGGCTGAATACGCGCTCCTGGGGGCATTGGGCGGGCTTCTGGGATGCGCATTGGCCAGCGCTCTGTCCTGGGCCGTGTTATCGACAGTGTTTGACCTCTCCTGGAGCCTCCAGCCAGCCGTGCTGGCCATGGGCTTTACAGCGACGATCACACTCACCATGCTGGTCGGGTTTCTCAGCACCTATCGGCTACTCGGCCAGCCACCGTTGGCGGTGCTTCGCCAGGAATAGTCTTAAACCCCCATGGGCACCAGGATAGTGAGCACTACTGGTTTGACGGCAAGAGTTCCGGCAACCACACATCGATCAGCTGGCGAATGCGCCGCTCCTCGCTCCGGCGGAGTTGAGTGAAACGCAGGCCGATCGCCCCATTAGCAGACGACCGCACCACGGCCTCATCGATCGTAATCGGGAAGGAATCATTGGAATGCTGGAATTCCATTTCGAGTCGCGAGCCGATCAGCATCGGGGTGGTGGAACGAATCCGGCATCCACGGATCGATAGGTTCTCAATCAGGCCTTCTTGTCCCATTTCATCTGGGTATCTGGACCGACGGGGCTTGAACCAGACTGGGAATGAGACCACGACGCGCTCAAAGCTACGTCTGGGATTGGGCGTGCGACGGCCGAGGAAGGTTCGAAAGCGATCGGCGCAGAGCTGGCACCGAAAGGGATAAATCGTCAGACCGCTCAGGAGAACATCGGAAAGTGATTTTCTGTGGGCGAGCCTGATTTTACTCGCCCCGCAGGTCGGACAACGGAGATCGGACATCGGACTTTCCAAATAGGGCGTCTTTTGATTGTACTGAGACGCAGTGGCCACGACAATGGAGCTAATATGCGTAGTAGCTAATGCGTATCTAGAAGCTGGCTCCAGGCTCTTTCTTTCTGAATGCTGCCCTTGAGGATCTACGCATCGGTTGGAAAGCGATCCGCTGCGTTTCATGCGCCTACCGAACGGCGAGCGCAGCTCGAATTGTACGTCCTTCTCGTTCGCGGAACGAGACGGCAACACGAAGTTGTTCGAAATACTGCTCCAGCGTTTTTCCGCCCAGATCGATCTTGCGGGAGGTAAAGAATTCGCGTACGTCTTGTTCGAGGTCCGGAGTGGTGAGCCCGACGATGCCCCCGCACATACGCCTGAGGCCTTGTTTCGGGAAGAGTCGATCCATGTGCTCCCAGTTGGCTTTCACAAACTCCCAGGCAAGTTCTCGGCCATACACATTCGTCAGTAGCGCTCCGACAATGAACGGGGCATCTTGGGTGCGGATCTCGCCGTTGATGGTGCGGGCCAGCGTCCGCTTCAGTAATTCCTTGGGACGAAATGAGGCCAACGAAAACAGGTACCGCCGTTCTTCCTGAGGGGTAGAGGCTGTTCGATAGAGCTCCAAGAATTCATCGTAACGGGCTTCGTCTCCTGTATGGGCCAGAATGGCCACAAGAGCGGGTACGACATTCGTGTCGGCGGTCGCCGGATCTTTCCGGTAGCCCTGATACCGTTCCGCCGCCTGGTGTTGTGTGGCAGAATCATTGCCCAGCTTGCCAACCGCGCCGAGTAGATCCCCACGCAACTGCCGGAGAAGATCCGATTCTCCCGGCCGCGGGTTCCAACCGAGATCCGTCACGGCCGGTTTCACAAGGTCACAAACAAATGCTTCGAGCGCCGGCCGATCCTCAGAAGAAATAACCCGGTTCAAGAAAGTGAACGAGTCCAACAGCACCGCCCAGACATTCTTGTCCCGGTCATTCCTGAAGTGTGCGGTCAAGCGAAGGTATTCGGGCAACGGCATCAACCCGGCTACCGTCGCGGCCCAGGCGTCACTGATAAGGGCGAACCGTTCTATGGCCTCCAGGCGATCAAGCCCCTGATCGAATAGTCGCTCTAGGAGCTGAGCCCGGTGGCGGACACGATAGAACCCATGCCCTCCTTCGTTGACAAAGACGGAGGTGACCCCAGCCGGTATTCCAAACTTCGTCTCACGCTCAGTCAACAGCAGGCGGCGATGTTCCGTACAATCCCCGAGGACGAGCCGAATCTGGATGGGGATCTGCCACAGCTGCTCAGCGGTCGACGGCTGCGGGATATAGGTGAATCGTTGCTGGGAGAGCCGCAGTTCGTTGCCACGCACTTCCGCCGTCACCAATGGGAAGCCTGGTTGAAAGATCCAGCCGTTCATCAGCTCGGGGACCGGTTGGTTGGAGACCGTGCCAAGAGCCATCCACAGATCATTCGTATCGGCATTGGCATAGGCATGGGTGCGAAGGTACTGCCGGACACCGTCACGGAAGACGGTGTGACCGATATGTTGCTCCAGCATCCGAAGAACCGACGCACCTTTTTCATAAGTCAAAATATCGAACATCGCATCGGCATCTTTAGGTGCGTGAACCGGATATTCGATCGGTCTGGTGCTCACCAGTCCATCGACCGAGAACGCGGCGGCTCGTGCGACGCTGAAGCTCTCCCATCGTTTCCATTCCGGTTTCCAGGCATCGACGGCCAGCATTTCCATGAAGGTCGCGAATGCCTCGTTCAGCCAGAGCCCGTTCCACCACGACATGGTGACTAAGTCGCCGAACCACATATGGGCGTTTTCATGAGCCACCACGTCGGCGACCCGTTCCAGCTCTGCATGGGTGCCGGTGCGTCGATCCACGAGTAACGCCGTCTCACGAAACGTGATGGCACCGAGGTTCTCCATCGCCCCGGAAGCAAAGTCCGGGATGGCCACAAGGTCCAGTTTGTCTCCGGGGTACGGAATGCCGTAGTAGTCCTCAAAAAACTTCAGAGACGCCACGGCAATCTCCTGTCCGAACGGCGTGAGCGGTTGTTTCCCTGGGACCGTCCACAGCCGAAGGGGTGTCTTGCCGACCCATACCGGCCCCGTCGCCTCCATACGACCGACCACGAAGGCCACGAGATAGGTCGACATCTTGATGGTGTCTGCAAACCGTACCAGTTTCTTGTTGCTTTGAACGGACTCCGATATGACTAACGTGTTTGAAATGGCCGTGAGATGAGGGTCGATCACGAGCGTAGTCGCGAAGACCGCCTTAAAATCCGGTTCGTCCCAACAGGGGAAGGCTCGGCGCGCGTCAGTGGCTTCGAACTGCGTGGCGGCCAACGTCTGCAGCGTTCCTGAAGCATCTTTGTATGTACTACGATAGAATCCGCGGAGCTGGTCGTTCAGCTGGCCATGAAAGGAAAGAAGCAGGCGCCATTCGCCAGGCTGGATGGGTTCATGAAAGGAAAGCCCGACCCGTTGCGACTTTTCGTCCAATTCGATAAGCGCTTCCACTTGCCGCCGATTTGCGCCCTCGACCAGCGCTGATTGAAGCACAAGATCGACGGCGTTCAACAGGATGGTCTGCGTGGCCTGTTTGACTGTGATCGCGATCGTCACCTGGCCTGTGAATGTTGCGGCCGTGAGATCAGGTTCAAGCCGTAGGTCATAGCGTGTTGGGATCACGTGTCGCGGAAGTCGATACCGATCGTAGGTGCCTGGAACATCGTCAGGATTCATGTCTTCACCTTGTGGTTTGGTGGTGGTTGCGGCGTCTGCGGATTTCGATGATGATACAAGTGTATAGGCTATCGGGCCAGTCAGAAGAAAGCATGCCCGTCGGGTGACCTCCAATAGAATCTCTCTTCTGCTGAACGAGCAGTCATTTCCTTGGGACATGGAGGGCGTGAACGCCTTGGGGCGTACCAACGATCAAGACGCTCGTCCGACCGACAAAGAGACCGGTCTCAACTACACCGGGGATGAGGTTCAGTGCTGTTTCCAATTCGCCCGGCCGCTCGATGCGGTCGATATGGACATCAATGATAAGGTGACCAGCCTCGGTCTTAAACGGAGCCCCGTCGCGCTCTCTGAGTGCCACGCGGCTTTTGGTGAGCACTGCAATTTCGCCTGCGGTGTTGCCCCACCCAAAGGGGATGACTTCGATAGGCAGAGGGAATGACCCGCCAAGCACCGATACTTGTTTGGTGTGGTCGACCATCACGATAAATTGCTTTGCCGACGCCGCGACAATTTTTTCCTTCAATAGCGCTCCGCCGCCGCCTTTGATGAGGTTGAAGTTCGGGTCTACCTGATCGGCTCCATCGATCGCGACATCGATCTCCCATCGATCTTCGGTATCGATAAGCGGAATGCCGGCCTGTTTCGCGAGTGTTGCGGTTTCTTGCGACGTTGCGACGCCTCGTAGTTTCATGCCGGTACGGACTCGTTCGCCGAGTGCGATGAGCATATGCATTGCCGTCGACCCTGTCCCCAGGCCGACGACCATTCCGTCGTGAACAAATTGAATGGCCTTTAGAGCAGCAGATCTCTTGAAGCTGTCGAGATCTCCAGAGGTCATGGCGCGGAGGTGAGGGAGAGGGCCCCTGCGACGGACGCCGCACCGATCAAGGCCGTTTGCTGGTTCATGATGATTTTCACGGGTATCTGAGTCATGAGTCGTTTGTAGCGACCCTTATTGGCAAAGGCTTTCATGAACGTGCCGTCTTGAAGCTTGGTGATGAGTTTGGGCGCGATTCCGCCACCCACATACACACCATCGAGGGAGAGCGCCTTCAAGGCGAGATTGCCGGCTTCTGCCCCATAGATCGAGGCAAAGAGATCCAAGGCTTGTGTGGCAATCTCGGCTTGTCCTTGCAATCCAGCTTGGGCGATCTCGGCGGCTGGATCGCCGACGTTAATCTTTTGTGCAAGCCACGTCGGTTCATTCTTCTTGGTGTCGCGCAAGAACTCATAAATGGCATGTAGGCCTGGGCCGGACAGAAGCCGTTCATAGCTGACACGGAGATACTGACTCCGAAGATAGCGAAGGAGTTCGATCTCTTGATCATTGGTGGGTGCAAAATCCGTGTGGCCTCCCTCAGACGGCATGGGACGGTATGTTTTGCCGTCCCAGAATAAGATGCCTTCACCCAATCCTGTGCCCGCGGCAATGAGGGCCAATGCCTGACGTTTGTTCGGCGGATTGCCCGCATTCAGCACTTCAAGCTCGTCTGGCCGTAGCCACAGAAGGCCATAGGCGGTTGCTTCGAGATCATTGAGTAACTGCGCGCGAGGAATATTGAACTGCTCAGCGATAGTCCGACCGTCGATAACCCAGGGGAGATTCGTCGTTTGACATCGATTGTCGATAACCGGTCCTGCGACTCCAAAACAGGCTGCCGCCAGCTTCACTGGTTCGGCAGGTAGGGTGACAAGGTTTTCGTCTTGGGTTTGTTCTTCAGTTTCCGGTGAAGCAGCGGTCGATGGCCCTTTGGGTGGAGTAAGGAACTCTACGAGAATGTCTTCCAGGGATTTGTAGTCTCCACTGAGAAAACTCTCCAAACGCAAGGGTTCCGCTCGCTCAGTGGTCCACTCATAGAGCGCTAAGTTTGTTTTAGTTCCTCCGATGTCTGCTGCGAGAATCATATATCCTCTTAGCGTGACAGTTTCTTGAGCTGTTGTGCAGCGGATTGATCGAGCATCCACACGAGTTGACCCGATTGCGGTGATATTCTCGCTGCCGGCAAGGAATGATCCGTCTTGGATTCAGACTCGATGACCCGGCGGACCATTTCTGCCTTACCTGGGCCGGTCACAAGAAACAGTATCACAGCAGCTCGATTCAGAACACCTAGGGTTAACGAGAGGCGAGCCCTGATGCCTGCGGGAGCATGGCCGACCGTGACGAGCTTGGATTGTTCCTGGAGGGCAGCGGTTCCGGGAAAGAGTGATGCCGTATGGCCGTCTTCGCCGAGGCCGAGAAGGATCAAGTCTAGGCGAGGGAGATCTGGAACAGGACATTGGGTAAGTCTTCGAATCGTTTCCTCGTATTCCTGAGCCGCAGCCATGGGGTCCTCATACTCACCCTTCATCCGATAAATATGGTCGGACCGAATAGTCAACGGTTGAAACAGTTCCGTCCGAGCCATGCCAAAATTGCTCTCCGGGTGTTCAGGTGGCGTGCACCGTTCGTCTCCAAAGAAAAAAAAGATGCTCGACCAATTGAAACGCGAGCTCCACTCAGGGTCGCGTAAAGTTCGGTAGAGACTCCTCGGTGTAGATCCTCCCGAGAGCGCGATCAGACATCGACCGGTGGATTGAATCGCTTGTTCGCTGACGGCAAGGATGAAGGCGGCTGCTTTCTGCACGCATTCCTGAACGTCGCGCGAAACGTGGATTTCTGGGGTGACAGGCATATCAACGGCGAGAGCGCTTAGGACGCTTCTCCAAGGTGACAGGCTGACGACGAGATGGTGGAGTCGCTGTCAACGCCGCTGTGATGCGGTTCACCCTGGCGGCATGATCACGGCCTAATGGAATATGAACAGCGTGGCGATGGTGTGCGGTGAATGAGTCGATGTCGCCAATGGTTGTGCTTTCTCCGATATTCCAAGCGACAATAGATACCTCATCGGCAAGGGCCCTGTTCATGATCTGTGGGTAAACAATTGATATCTTATTGAGATTATAGATAAAAGGCAACATGGACTCTAGGCTCTGCTTCGCTACTTATCGGTCGGGCGACGAATGACCAGAGCCATGCCATCAACCAGAGACCAGGCCAAGGATTGTGCATGGTCGACCGATAAGGTCAGGCGAAGATGAGAAGTGGGCTCCGACGCACGGTCTGTTAAGAGGCTACTCGTCCAGTCCTTCACATTTCGCCATCCCGCTTTTGCCATGAGGACGGCGCTTTGAAGGAGGCTCTCGCCGGCAACGGACGGAACGACCGTGATGCTCAGCGAGGGATTGAAGGCCAACACATAGTTGGTCGGCATATCGACGAGAGAAATAGGCTCCTGGTCAATTCCGGCACCCGGTTCGATCTTGCGTCTGACGACCTGAGGCCGTGCAGCCAATCGGTGGATTCCCTTGAGACCCTCCCGTGAGCCTGTGGACCATGCAATGATGGGAATTTGGTGAAGGCCGATTCCACGGCCTTTGATGTGAATCGTGCTCCCGCCCAAATCGATCAGGAGATAGGTTTGAGGACGAGCAGCCAGCTTGAGCTCTTCCTCAAGGACGCGCGTTGCCTCCTTCAGCTCGTTGGGGTTGTTGAGATTCAAGTCGTGAAAGGCTTCGATATCCTTTGCCCAACTTGGCGTGGTGAAGGCGAGCAGCAGAAGAATGGCGCAGAGGTTCATTGGTAGTATCTGCGCGCTCTTGAGGGATCAAAAGATCATGATCGGTGTCCCTACTCGAGCGAGCTTGTAGACACCTTTAAGATCGCTGTCATTGAGCCGGATGCATCCATGCGTCACGTTTTTTCCCAACAAACGAGTATACAATGTCCCATGGATGAAATAGCCTTGGCCGAATCCCAAGGCATATTCGCCGAGGACCCCTTGCTCGGCACGGTCGGCGGCATTTCGTGGCACCGCGAGTCCTTCTTCGATGAATGCCCAATCGGGCTTGATCCAGGTGGGATTGGTCAGTTTCGACTTGACGAGAAATTCTCCTCGGGGCGTATCGAAGACCCACTGGCTGTTACCTTCACCGGGCTTGTCAAGAATTGTCCCGCTACCGGTCGAAGCAATCGCATCGAGAACGACGTGAGCTTGGTGCTTGACATAGAGTCGGTTGCGGGCCGTGTCGACTAAGATGTACGGCTGGTTCGGCATGAGTTGGGACAGCTGCTTGGAGAGCACCTTATACCGGGCTTGCATTGTACGAAGACCGGCGTTGTCCTGGACAGCCGGTTGGTGAACGGCTTGGGAAGCTTCGAGCGCTACGAGACCGGGTGTCCGAGCACTCACGACCAGTAACAGCAGTAAGAGTAACAGTAAGACCGCCGCTGAAGTTGGAAGAAGAAGTCGGCCCATCAGGCTACACTCAGGTTTCGTCTCTACGCTGGGCGAGTTCAGATAAGGCCATGGCCACCGCGTTCTCTTTCGTCAAGGCACCGACGATCGTGACCGGCGTCCCGATGGAGACGCCCTCATAGAGAACAGCCATATTCGGATTATCGAGCATGATGCACCCAAGGGTCTGGGCCAAGAGTTCATTGTCGGCTCCATGGATTTCGATTTGGCCCCCAATGCCTTTGGCCGGACCGATCGTTCCCGCCCTTTTCGCAAGGGCGAATCGCCGACGATCTTCCGCATTGGGATAATCCAGCGCCAAGGCTCGGTAGAATTGCGTCTGCCCTTGGCCTCGCTTGTCCGTCACACGATACCGACCTTCCGGTGTCGCACCGTCCCCCTGGAATTGTTTCTCCAACATGCCATTGAACCCCAACCGGACGGAATATGATAACATCTTCCGTCCGCTCTTGTAGAGAGTCAATTCTCGGTCGGCCTTGCTCACCACGATTGCCGTTGATTGGTGGGTTCGCGACCAGGCGATGGTCTGTTTGGCCAAGGTTTGCCAAAAGGCGATGCGGCTGTCGTCGGCGTATCGCCCCAATTCTTGGCTGAGTAATGAAGCCTGGGCCTTGAGGGCGTGATCAGCTTTCTCTGCCGCTTGCATGGCTCGTTGAAAGTCTCGTTGCTCGAAGAAGGAACGGGCCTGTTTAACAAGGAGATCTGTTTGAACGACTTTTTCTCCCAGGAGGATACGCCCATCGATGGAGTCGACCCGCGATGTAATCGTATGAAGCTGTTCTTCCAGGCGAATCACCTTGTCCTGTGCCGCGCGATGCTGCGACGCTTGTCTCTCGTGCAGCTGGGAGACCGTACGTTCGCCCAGGATGTACAGCTGCCGGAGTTCATCCTCAAGATCACTCGATTCCCACGGCCATCTGATCAGATCATCGTCCAATTGGACGCGCGCTTTCAGAGAGATCCATTGGCGAACGAACTGCCGGTACTCATCAGGGGCGGACTCCGGAGCCCGCATTGCGATTAAATCTTGATCGATGGCTTCAAGGGCTATAATGAGGTCCGGCGGGACTGCTTGAACGCAACCGGTCACGCAGAGGACCCAGAGAATCGCGGCAAGCGTCTTATGTCTGTGATTAAGCGCCATGCCGTGTGTGACTTCTTCTTGCGGGTTTTCCTTTTCCCACCTTCGCGAGAGCGTTCTGTATTTCAGTTGACACGCCTTGGCTCATGTCGTGAATAGCCTTTGCCTGGGTTTGCGCAGCCGGATAATCTTCTTTGTCAATCGAGGCCTGAACCTGTTTCAGTAATGACTTCAACCCTTCCACGTCGTTCTTGATGGCCTCCACCGCCGCCCGATCTTTTCCGACGGGTGCCTTGGCGACCAAATCTTGCGTTGCCTTCACTGCCTCTTCAGCGACTTGTTGAGCTTGCAGGGCTGCTGCCCTGGCTTCCTCCTTTTTTTGCGTTGAGGTCGCCTTGATCCGTTCACTATCGGCTTTGGCCGAGGCGGACAGTTGTTGGGTCTTGCCGTAGTCTCGAAATAGGGTGAACTTCTCATCCTGATCGGCGACTTCTTTCCGCAATGCCGCAAGGGTACCTTCAAGCTTGGCATACTCTTCAGCGCTATAGGTGGCGGCCCCGCTTTCCCGTGCATCTTTGAGAGCTTTTTCCGCTTCCTGAATCTGCTGGGTGGGAGGCTCCGCACATCCAGCGATCCCAATGAGAGTCACGACAAGAGCAACAACGGATGCTTTTCTCACCATATGAAGAATCCTCCTTACAGATTCTGCCCGGAGCTGTGGGTAATTCAGTTCTTCCTTCGTTTTATCTATTAATGCGTGGCAGTCCATGATCTGCAGCCGGTGCTACCCTTACATAAACCATGAAAATAACCATGAAAAGCATTTCAAGAGAGATGCGCCAGCATAACAGACTTAGACCTTCAGGCATACTAGGACGCCGAAAATATGCAGCAAGCTCGGTGCCATCGATGATCGTCGTTGTTGGACAAAGATTCATTCTAGTCCACATGTTTATGTTGAGTTTGATCCTCTCTAGGGAGGAGATGTTGTGGCATTCTGGTGGCAGGAAGCAAAAGCGCCTCAACACTACGCACATTAAGGTCTGCAGTCTGTCGATGCTACAGGGATCAGAAGGCCAAGGGAGCAGGAACATGAAATTGACAGGCCCAAGTGCCTCCCCTATAATTCGCTGTTCATTTGAGCTGCTGATTTTAAGGTATGGAATCGAAGGGGGGATCATGTCTTTCACATTTCAACAACCGTCCAACTTGAAAAAGAAGCGGGAGCACGGATTTAGGAAGCGTATGAGCACCAAGAACGGGCGCAGGGTACTGGCCCGCCGCAGGGCTAAGGGACGAGCTCGGTTGACTGTCTAGACACATCATGTCGAATGAGCAGGTGTTCTTCGGGTCGCGCTCCAATCGCTCGCGTTGCTGTTGAGCGTGCGTTCACCTACCATCTAGAGCCTTCTCCGGGATCATGGACGGGTTGGTTGCTGCGAAGATACACCCCCTTTACCAATGACGGCCAAAGCGCAGGGACGAGATGTCATTTTTTTGCGTAGTAATCGGGACATTCAAATCGTCAAACATCATGGTCGGCGAACTTCGACCACCCTCTTCAATCTCTTGGCCCACAAGATGGATGAGGCCCCGAGTCGCGTGGGGATTATCGTCGGGAAGCGATTTGGAAATGCGGTCCGACGGAATCGGGCCAAACGAGTGTTTCGTGAACTGGTGAGGCAATCACATCCGGACTTGGCTCCAGGGCGGGGACTTCTCGTGTTTCCAAAGCGGGACGCACTACTGCAATCTCGGGATGGGTTGGTCCATGCATGGAGAACCGCACTTGAGCGCCTCCACCTTCTTCGACCAAGGGCATATTGACATGCAATCGTTGTGTCTGTGGCTTATTCGGGGATACCGCATGGTGATTTCCCCTTTGTATGGTCGCACATGCCGATTCGAACCAAGTTGTTCGCAATATGCCTCCGATGCCATCATCAAATACGGAGTGTTACAGGGGTTTGGATTAGCCATCCTCCGGCTTTTGAAATGTCACCCCTTCCATCCCGGGGGAGAAGACCCGGTCAAGTAGCGACGATTACCTCTTATTAGAGAAAGCATAGCGTCCTCATGGAAAAGCGAGTCATCGTATTCTTGGTACTCTCCCTTGCGATTATCTTTGGGTATGAGTACCTGCTAAAAGAGCTGGGCCTCCTCCCTGAACCGACCATTTCGGAACCGGGCGAGCCTGCCACGAACAATACGTCATCCCCTGCGAGTACAAGTCCCGCAGCTCCGACGTCAAGGGTTCCTGTGACTAAGGAGGCGTCCCCGGGAAAACCATCTGGTGGGGACGTCGGGGCTCAAGAAGTGGGTGGTGAACCTTTCGCAAGAGAGTTCGTCGAGGTGGAAACGGATCTGTATCGAGCTAAGTTCACGAGGCGCGGTGCCGCGCTAATTAGCTGGGAACTCAAACGCTATCACAGCAGTTCTGATGGGAAGGCCCCTGTGCAACTCGTTCGACAAGGAGGCAAGTTTGCCGAGCCCCTGACGGTATCAGCCGATGATTCCTCTCATTCAAAGGAATTGAGCGATGGGATCTACAGAGTGGAGAAGGACTTTACAACCTTGGACCGGGACCATCCCACGGGTCATATGGCCTTTTATTATGATAATCCCGAGACCGGTGTACGCCTAGAAAAACAACTGACCTTTCATGCCGATAGCTATGTCGTAGATATCGGGTTGAGATCCAGCGGACTCGCAGGGGCGGTGAAAGTAGGATTGGGGACGAATTTTGGCGTGGTGGATTGGGGAGAAGGGTTCATTGGTTCCGTTGGAGCCGCCTCGCTCATCGACGAGAAGATTGAAACCGACGCGCCGGAATCCGAGACGGAGCGAAAGGGCGCTTTGAAATGGGTTGCGCTACAAGATAAGTATTTCATTGCCGCACTGATTCCAAGGACGAATGCGTCCGCTTTGCCTAGAAAACAAGGGGACAAGCTCGTTTCCACGGCGGTTCGTTTGGCTGTCGATTCGTCCGGGGCACCTCTCGGACTCCGGCTATTCGCCGGCCCCAAGGAGTATGACACGCTTCAGAGTTTGCAAATTAGGCTCGAAGATACCATCGATTTTGGATGGTTCCTTTTCGGGAGTTGGGACATGGTCCGGGCCGTGGCCAAACCCATCTTCTACGTGCTTCGTTATATCAATGATTATACTCATAATTATGGACTAACGATCATCCTCCTGACAGTCATCATTAAGCTGTTGTTTGTCCCCTTGCAATACAAGAGCTACACATCGATGAAACAGATGCAGGGCATTCAGCCAAGAGTGGCGGCTCTCCAGGAAAAATTCAAAGACGATCGTGAACGGTTGAACAAGGAGCTGATCAAACTATACCGAGACCATAAGGTCAATCCTGTGGGCGGCTGTCTTCCTATGATATTGCAGATGCCGGTGTTCGTATCGCTGTTCAATATTCTGTATATGACGATCGATTTACGCCAAGCGCCGTTAGGGTTGTGGATTACCGATCTGTCGGTTCAGGATCCCTACTATATTCTGCCTATCATCATGGGCATCAGTATGGTGGTTATGCAAAAGATTCAACCGACTACCATGGACCCGACTCAGGCGAGAATCATGCTGATGCTTCCGGCCCTCATGACGTTCCTATTCATCAATTTTCCGGCCGGCCTCGTGCTGTATTGGTTGACCAATAACCTGCTCACCATTGTGCAACAGTTCGTCACGGATCGCTTTTTCTTTCGAGCTCCCGTCATAGTCCCGGCTACGGACGAACAAGGCGGCAAGAAATGATGCTCAGTCGGTTTCGATTGATGTGACTGATCCTCCCGAACGTGTGGGAACATGCCGTCCGTTGGAACACCCGAGGATACGATTTGTGCAATTGCCACTCCTGCCGGTGAGGGAGGTATTGGTATCGTTCGGATAAGCGGGCTGCATGCCGTCGACATAGTGAGCCAGGTTGTTCGGCTACGCTCCAAGAGATCGCTTCTATCGGTCACTTCTCACAAACTGCACCTCGCCGATATTCTCTTACGGCCTGTTTCTTCAATCGACAGCCAATCAGTTTCCAAGACTGGGCCGTTGACCGAGCAGGTAGTCGACGAAGGCCTGGTGGTCTATATGAAGGCACCTCGGTCTTTTACCGCGGAGGACGTGGTTGAGATTCATTGCCATGGAAGTGGATTGGTTCTGCAACGAGTCTGTGAGGCCTGCGTGGCTGCCGGAGCTCGTCTTGCACAGGCAGGAGAGTTTACCAAACGGGCCTTCTTGAAGGGCCGCCTAGATTTGTCTCAAGCTGAGGCAGTGCTGGACACCATTAGAGCCAAGTCCGAACTCGGCCTCAGATTGGCACAGCGCCAGCTTCGCGGCGAGCTCGCGCAGCAAGTCCACCGACTGCGCACCGGTCTTGTAGGCCTGCTGGCTCACCTAGAAGCAGGAATCGACTTTACCGAGGAGGATATTGCGTTCGTTGGACGTGATGAGATGACCGCCTCTCTCCAAGAGACCCTGGTTCACGTTCGACGAATGTTGGCGACCGCCGAGAGTGGACGCGTACTGCGCGACGGAGTCCGAGTGGTGATCACCGGGGAGCCCAATGTCGGCAAATCAAGTTTGCTGAACAGCTTGCTCCGTGAAGACCGAGCTATTGTGACCGACATTCCCGGCACGACTCGAGACACTATCGAAGAATCGGTCGTCTGGGACGGTCTGCGAGTGACCTTGATCGACACCGCTGGGTTGCGTGATACAACGGACCTTGTCGAGCTTGCAGGCATCCGTCGGTCCAAGGAAGCTCAGGATCAGGCGGATGTCATCCTGCATGTCTTGGATGCCTCTCAACTTGCCAAGATGGAGCTCGGGAATGTCTGTTCTCCTTCACTAGGTCGCGAACGTTTATTCATCGTCAATAAAATCGATTTAATCGATGGTGCATCCGTACAATCACTGTCTGATGCACTTCGTGCTCGAACAGGGTGCAAGGTTCTTCCCATCTCGGTTCGCACGGGCGAGGGATTGGAGGCGTTGAAGATCGCTATTCGAGCACATTTTGTGAAGCCGTCTTTTGAAGCCAACGATGGTGTCGTCATCACTCATGTTCGGCATCGGGTCGCGCTCGAGCAGGCCGAGACATCACTCCAAGAGTCACTGGTCTCGATCGAACGAGGCTTTGAACCCGAGTTTGTGGCGGTCGATCTCCGAGGTGCAGCTGATGCGCTGGGGGAAATTGTCGGGGCAATTACGTCTGATGAAGTGTTGGACCGCATTTTTTCCGAGTTTTGTATCGGTAAATAGAGGAGCCGGTGGCTGCAGCATTTGACATCATTGTCGTAGGGGGCGGTCATGCCGGCTGCGAAGCAGCATTGGCTGCGGCGCGAATGGGGGCAAAGACTTTGCTTTTGACGATGGACCTTGGCCGAATCGCACAGATGTCGTGTAATCCGGCAATCGGAGGCATCGCCAAGGGACACCTCGTGAAGGAGATCGATGCGCTCGGCGGCGAGATGGGGCGGAATACGGATCGCGCCGGGATTCAATTTCGATTCATCAACACAAGCAAAGGACCGGCGGTGCGGGCGTTGCGTGCCCAATGCGATAAATCACTGTATCGCATGGCTATGCAGGAAACCCTCGCCTCGCAGGAGCACCTTACTCTGGCGGAAGGAGTTGTGGATCGACTGCTCGTGGCGGGAGGTGCGGTAACCGGGATCGTGACGGGCTCGGGTGAACGGATCGATGCCAAGGCAGTTATATTAACATCAGGTACATTCCTTAAGGGTCTTATCCATATAGGGCTGAACCATTTTCCGGCCGGTCGCGCGGGAGAAGCTTCGGCCGAACACCTTTCTGACTGCATGCGAGACCTGGGATTTGAGATCGGACGACTCAAGACCGGAACTCCTCCGCGATTGGACAAGGCTACGATTGATTTCTCGGTGATGATTCCTCAACCCGGTGATATTCCTCCTCCTTCTTTTTCTTATCGCACCCAACACATCACCACGCGACAAGTTCTCTGTCACCTGACCTATACCAACCGAGAGACGCACGAGATCATCCAAAAAAATCTCGACCGCTCGCCGCTTTACAGCGGCATCATCGAATCTACCGGACCTCGGTACTGTCCTTCCATCGAGGATAAGGTCGTGCGTTTTGCCGAGAAGGAACGACACCAGATTTTTATCGAACCTGAGGGTCTGGATTCGATCGAATTTTATCCGAACGGTATTTCAACCAGCCTGGCGGTTGACGTTCAGACGGCTATGCTCAAAACAATCCCTGGATTAGAACATGCCAAGATGCTCAAACCTGGCTATGCGATTGAGTACGATTATTTCCCTCCTCGTCAACTCTACCGAACGCTCGAAACAAAACATGTTGCAGGCCTCTATCACGCCGGACAAATCAACGGGACCTCTGGGTATGAAGAAGCTGGGGCACAGGGTTTAGTTGCGGGTGCCAATGCCGTTCTGAAGTTGCGAGGGAGGCCTCCTCTCATCCTCGACCGATCTCAAGCCTATATCGGGGTACTCATCGACGATCTCATTACAAAAGATGCCTACGAACCTTATCGAATGTTCACGTCAAGAGCAGAGTATCGACTGCTCCTCCGTCACAACAACGCAGATCTCCGACTCATGCAGGTTGGGTATGACGTTGGTCTGATTCCTGAGGAAGCGTATGAGAGAATTGTGCAGAAGAAACATCTAATCGAAAAGGAGATCGAACTTCTGAATTCAGCCAGGCCGCTAGTCACCGCGGAAATACGGTTAGAGACAAAAGACACGTATCTCGAGAACGTCTCGCCTGCCATGACCATGGCACAGCTTCTTCGTCGGCAGGAATCAAGCTATCAAGAACTCTTAAGAGTTTTTCGCATGCCGTTCATTCAGGAAAATGAAATTGCTGAGGAGGTGGAACTCCGGATCAAGTATGAAGGTTATGTACGTCGTCAGATCCAACAAGTGGATAAGTTTAAGAAACTTGAGCAGAAACTAATTCCTCACACGTTCAATTACAACATGGTTTCAGGGTTTTCCAGGGAAGTTCGAGAGAAGTTCAATAGAGTAAGACCTGAGACAGTAGGCCAGGCATCGAGAATATCCGGCGTGACTCCTGCGGCCATATCGTTGCTTCTAGTTGCGATAGAAAAGAGTCGGCGCCAGCTTCCTTCTAGTCGACAAATAGTGTCGTAATATTCGAGTGGACCCAACCTTCCCTATTGACCTCACCCTCACATCAGCGTAATTGTTCCACGTGGAACAAACGAGTTCATCTTCCTTGCTGCTGCAGGCAAGCTCGACTGAAATTGGCGTTCCACTCAGTGCCAAGCAGGTGCAGCAGTTCATGGTGTACCTGCATCAGCTTCAACTTTGGAATCAGTCATTCAATCTCACAAGCCTTACCCTAGATGATGAGATCATCATCAAACACTTTGTGGATTCTCTTGTCGCGCTCAAAGCCGAGCACATTAAGGTTGGGGCCAAACTGCTCGATGTCGGGACGGGAGCTGGGTTTCCAGGAATCCCCATAAAAATTGCCAGACTTGACCTGGATATTACTCTCGTTGAGCCGACGAGGAAGAAGTCCTCTTTCCTTCACTTCATCGTAGGTCTCCTTCGGCTTGAAAACGTCGACATATTCGACGGAACCCTAGACAGATTCTTGAATGAGCATCTATCTCATGGATCATTTGACTACCTGACAACCCGCGCCTTGAGACATGAGTTGATTCTAGGCAATGGTACAAAGCTCCTTCGTCCGGGAGGAAAAGTCATTCTCTATTCGTCACAACCCATTAATCGTTCGTACTTTTCTTCCAACTGGTTATTGGAAAGCGAATACACGTTTCAGCTTCAGAAAGGACATGGGCGAAGAGTGATCTCCGTCGTTACACCCTCATCCTAAATCAACGGTTCTTAATGTTCCACGTGGAACAAATATGGTGTAGGAGTTCTTCGATGGGAAAGGTGGTTGCGGTCGCGAATCAAAAAGGCGGAGTTGGCAAGACCACTACGGCAATAAATCTTTCGTCCGCCATCGCGTTGGAAGGGAAATCCGTATTGCTCATCGATATGGACCCACAAGGAAACGCGACGAGTGGATTAGGCATTGACCACGAGTCCTTGAAGAACACAACTTATAGTTGCCTTGTTAAACACAGCACAATCCAAGAGTCTTCAACCCAGACATCAGTTCCAGGACTCTTAATCTTGCCGACAAACTCGGACCTTGCAGGGGCTGAAATTGAGCTCGTTAATACTGAAGGGCGCGAAGGCCATCTTAGAACCATCATCAGCGAGATCAGAGAGACGTACGACTTTGTTTTTCTAGATTGTCCACCAGCCCTTGGACTTCTCACCATCAACGCTCTTACCGCCGCAGATTCGGTCCTCATACCAGTCCAATGCGAATATTACGCGATGGAGGGTCTCACCAGACTCATCGGGAGTATCGATCTTGTCCGCCAATCGTTTAATTCAAACCTCGACCTGGAGGGGATTATTTTGACGATGTTTGATTCGCGCAATACCTTATCGAGACAAGTGGTCGAACAAATACGATCCCACTTCGTCGATAAGGTCTATCAAGCCGTCATTCCGCGCAATGTCTCACTCGCAGAAGCTCCAAGTTACGGCCGACCTGGAATTTTGTACAACGTGGCATCTGCAGGCTCGCAAGCATACGTATCTTTAGCTAAGGAGTTTATGGCCCATGGAGAAAAAAGCCCTCGGTAAAGGGCTCGGCGCCCTCCTCCCATCCTCCAAAACGAGCCAGCCAACGGAGCCGGCCGATATCCAGCGGATTCGGGTCGAGAGCATTGTGCCCAATCGCTATCAACCGAGGCACACCTTTCCCCAGGAAGAACTTGCTGAACTGGCGGCGTCTATCAAAGAGAGCGGGGTTCTTCAGCCGATTATAGTTCGCCGCAAGGGTGACGGCATTTACGAATTGATCGCCGGAGAACGCCGATGGCGAGCCTCGAAGGAAGCCGGTCTTGAGACCATCCCCGTCGTCGTTCGCAATTGCAGTGATCAAGAATCTCTCTTACTGGCATTAGTTGAGAATATCCAACGGGAAGACTTGAATCCGATGGAGACCGCGCGGGCGTATTCGCGCATGATGAATGAATTCGGCCTGACGCAGGACGCGATTGCCGTCAAAGTCGGACGTGATCGTTCCTCTGTCGCAAACTTTGTTCGACTGATCCATCTTCACCCTGAAGTACAGGAACTCGTCGAAGGGGGAACCCTGACAACCGGTCATGCGAAAGCCCTTCTCGGCCTCCAATCCTCGGATGAGCAGCTCAGAGTCGGCAAAATGGTGGCCGTAGGAGCTCTTTCTGTCAGAGAAACAGAAAAGCTCGTGGAACTCTCCCTTGCAGGAAAGCAGCGGCAGCCAAAGAGTCCTCGCAGTTCACACTGGGCTGATCTCGAAACCAGGTTACAGAAACGCTTCGGCACGAAAGTGACAATCCACTCCCACAAGCAAGGGGGAAAAGTCGTCATTCATTATTTTTCCCCCGACGAACTCGATGGAGTTGTGGAGACCCTCCTGAGTTAGCCCTCGTCTTGGGCTCGGTGCCACCTGCTCGCCCAAAAAGCTGATCTTGTTGCTTTTGCGGCATATGAACGCTAAATATCTCAGCGGAACCGACCGATATGCTCCCTAAGGATAAGGACTCCGCTGTTCAATAGGGCCCGGGTATTCCAAACACGTGAGAGGAGGGGCGAGTATGTGGAAGGACAAACAAGACGGTAGGCGTTCCGACGACGTTGACAGTGAGAGCAATGGGTCGAGTCTGGAGTCTATGCGACACGAGCCCGGGCAAGATGTCAGCGCTTTTGTCGGGAAAGGTGTTGTGTTCAAGGGGACCATCACCTACAACGGCACCGTGCGGATCGATGGGACCCTCGAGGGGGAAATCCATACCGATGGCATCCTGTTGGTTGGCGAAGAAGCTGTCATTACGGCGAAAGTTACGGCCGGCACCATCGTCTGTAAGGGGAAGATTACAGGGGATATTCATGCCAAAGACAAGATGAAGTTGCGAGCTCCTGCGATCATCGACGGCGGAGTCACCACACCCGTTCTCTCCATCGAAGAAGGGGTCCTCTTTAATGGCACTTTAGAGATGGGACAAGCCGCCCCCCAATACCAACGTGAAGCCACACCCCTTCACTCCATCGGCATTTCAGCCGAGCCGGCCATCCGGAGGGTCTCCGCCTAATCATGTGATACACTAGACAACAAAGAGATGAGGCGCCATCTCACCGAACGAGCTTCCTCTCCTGTCAGACCTCATTTGAGGACAATGCACTCGTCGGTTAGCGTCACAAGGAGTGAAGAAAGTTGATGTGGGCTCTAGGCGACAAAGGTGCTCAAGAGTCGAGCAACACCGATAATTTTACGTTTCTCGGAAAAGGGGTCGATTTCAAAGGCGTTCTCAATTTTGATGGGACCATCCGCATCGACGGCCGCGTTGAAGGCGAAGTCCACACCACCGGGGCTCTCATTATCGGAGAGCAAGCGGTTATCAAAGGCATTCTTTCGGTAGGTACCCTGATGACCAGCGGGAAGATCAACGGCACGGTGACAGCCACCGACAAAATTCAAATCCTTAAGCCAGGCATCCTCATCGGCGATCTTCGCACACCGGGCATTTCGATTGAGGATGGCGCCCACTTCCATGGCATGTGTGACATGGGAGCCCATAAATGGACCGATGAACACCCATCACCCTCCAAGAACGTTCACGATTTGGCATCCCATCGAGCCAAAGCGCAGGCGATAGACCTCTAGCCCTTTATCGACTTCTCCCTGTACAATGCTGTGCCAATGAATCGCCAGACCGTCCTTCTCGGTATGAGCGGCGGAGTTGATAGCTCCGTTGCAGCAGCATTACTCGTCCGCCAAGGCTACGCGGTGCACGGGATTACTCTGCAGGTTTGGGAACCCGAAGACGAAGCCGTATCACCATCCAAGAAGTGGCAAGAGCGCGGATGTTGTAAGGTCGGCATCGCCAAGCACGTCGCCAGACTTCTCAACATCTCCCACGAAGTCATCGATGCCAGGGATATCTTTCGGAAGGGAGTCGTTGACGATTTTCTCTACGGCTATACCACTGGCACGACACCCAATCCCTGTGTCCGCTGTAACGAGAGAGTGAAGATTCGGGGACTCATGGATCTCGCCGCCTCGCGGGACTTCAGTTATGTAGCGACAGGTCATTACGCTCGACTTCAGAAACACCAGGGAACTCCGGTCCTCGTGCGAGCCACTGATGATCGCAAGGATCAAACCTACTTTCTCTACCGCCTCAACCCTTCCTGGCTATCCAGACTCCTTTTTCCTCTCGGCAACCTGGTCAAATCGGACGTCTGGAGGGAAGCCGAGACTTTGGGCCTCCCGGCCGATGAGCTGAAGGAAAGTCAGGAGATCTGCTTTGTCACTCAAGGAGACTACCGCACATTCATCGAAAAAGAGGTTCCAGAAGCCAAGAAACCAGGCCTCCTTATCGATGAGACCGGGCAGCCCTTGGGCCGACACGACGGCATTGCGTTCTACACACCGGGCCAACGCCGCGGCCTGGGCATTGCCACAGGACAGAGGCTCTATGTTCAGGAAGTCCGCCCAGCGACGAATACCGTTGTGCTCGGTCAGGAGGAATCCCTGCACAGACAAGAGTGTACGGTGAGCGACCTCAATATCTTTGTGTCTCATTTATTGGAGCGCCCAACTGAAGTTCACGTCAAAGTCCGCTACGCGACACCCCCGACGCCCGCAATTCTGTCACCGTTGACCTCCTCAAGCATGCGCGTTGAGTTCCGGAAGCCTCAACGGGCCTTAAGCCCCGGCCAATCCGCAGTCTTCTATGATGGAGATCAGGTCCTCGGAGGTGGAATTATCCAACCGTTCTAACGCCGCCTGACCCACCTCTTCATCTTGACTTGTCCCGTAATCTTCCTATAGCCTTCGAGACGAATGAAGCGGGCGAGAAGTGCCTCCATTTCGGTGGCATAACCGGTCGAAGTCCATACTTACCGCATTCATGAGAGGTTTCGATGTTCGGTTCATTTGGCTGGATGGAATTACTGCTGATTTTAATCATTGTCCTGATCATTTTCGGGGCCGGGAAGCTTCCCCAATTGGGAGAAGGCCTCGGTAAAGCCATCAAGGGTTTCAAGAAGTCCGTACACGAGGCCGATGCCATTGACGTGACACCGGCCGAACAATCTGAGCAGCCTCAGTCGCAGTCTGCCTCCTCCAGTCACGTCAATGCCCGATCAGAAACCACACAATCGTCAGCCCCCCAATCGGCGCAACCGGATCAGGTGAAACAAGGGTAGAAGACCTGAGTGTGCTGTGACGACTGGACGCGGGGAGATTAACGGCATTACTATTACTGCCCTGAATCATGTTTGGATTGGGAGCCAGCGAGATCTTAATTATTCTGGTGATCGCCTTTCTCTTATTTGGCCCGAAACAGCTTCCTGAAGTCGGACGCCAAGTTGGGAAAGCCATTAAGGGCTTTAAAGATACGGCCGAGGATCTTCGCAAGTCGGTGGAACCGGAGTTAAACATGATCCAGCAAGAAGTCAAAATGGTCGAACAGGACTTTCAAGCTTCTATGAAGGAAGCTGAAGAAGAGATCACCGCTGCCGGTAAACCACCTGAGGAGGCCTCCGCGTCTGTCAGCAGATCTGGCCCCGTGTAACCAGGAATGTTCAGTGCGGTGGCTTCAGGAAGATGACACGAACTTAGCTTCTCATCTATTATCCGGCTCTCATTGAACCCTCCCATTGACGTTATATAGATAATCATATATACGGGCATCTCGTTACCCACTCTTTTTCATCGTGCTGAAGGGCCTGCGCGAGTCGACCATTTCTTGTTCAGGGCATGGGTACCGTAAGGACGATTCCTAAACCGACAGTTCGGCGATCCTGGAAGACGGTCCTCCTCGCGGCGATAACGGCGGCGGTCGGGCCATTTATCCTCTGTGGTCCAACCGAG